>NZ_QNRG01000010.1:0-81008 GCF_003315015.1 Micrococcus sp. KT16
TTCTGCAGGTACCGTCACTTTCGCTTCTTCCCTACTGAAAGAGGTTTACAACCCGAAGGCCGTCATCCCTCACGCGGCGTCGCTGCATCAGGCTTTCGCCCATTGTGCAATATTCCCCACTGCTGCCTCCCGTAGGAGTCTGGGCCGTGTCTCAGTCCCAGTGTGGCCGGTCACCCTCTCAGGCCGGCTACCCGTCGTCGCCTTGGTGAGCCATTACCTCACCAACAAGCTGATAGGCCGCGAGTCCATCCAAAACCGATAAATCTTTCCAACACCCACCATGCGGTGGACGCTCCTATCCGGTATTAGACCCAGTTTCCCAGGCTTATCCCAGAGTTAAGGGCAGGTTACTCACGTGTTACTCACCCGTTCGCCACTAATCCACCCAGCAAGCTGGGCTTCATCGTTCGACTTGCATGTGTTAAGCACGCCGCCAGCGTTCATCCTGAGCCAGGATCAAACTCTCCGTAAAAAATTACAGAACAACACCGTGGCAGCCGGAAATAACCACCACGACATCCATTCAATACCTGGCAGACCATCACCACACCACGGGGGTGGCAGGCGATGATCAACCAATATGTGTTAAAACAATTGGCATCAACAAACTTGGCACACTATTGAGTTCTCAAACAACAGGCGCTTCCAGCTTCAGCGACCCGCTCCGCGGGCCGTTTCGCTCTGGAGCAACTTCTCCATCCTAGACCATCCGTTTCGACCGTGTCAACTCCGTGTCCGAAGCATTCACCGTCCGTTCACATGGCCGGGCTAGAAAACCTTACCACGTGATCCGACCATGTCAACTCCGCTCAACGCGGTGTCAGACACTCACCGGACCATCCACGTGGAAGGCCTCGAAAAGCTTACCACATGATCCCCGGCTGTCAAACCAGATCATCTTCTTCAGGAATCCCGACCCGCATCACTGCCGGCCGCGCACCCGGTGAGCACCACCCGCCCTGGACCTGCCATTCTCGGCATGAATCCGCGGATTCTGTGTTCTTCACCCCGCCTCCCGGTCACCCGGTCGGCGTCTTGAGCACGAGATGGAACTCTACACACGAATCCCACCGAACACAAAATCAGGGGTGACACCCGGCGTCCGGGCACGAAGGAGGGCCCCGTTCTCCGCAGAATCCTGCGGGGAACGGGGCCCTGTGCTCCTCCCGTGGGCGGTTGCTTCGCCGTCGCCGCCCGTCGTGTCCTCGGTCACTTTTCGCGACTCACGGTGGACACCGGTGGTCTGCAGCCGCGGTCAGCCCTCCCCCAGGTCCGCACCCGCCATGCTCTTCTTGCCCCGGCGCACCAGCAGGTGTCGGCCGGCGAGGGCGTCGTCTCGGGTGAACACCTGGTCGGCATCCGTCACCCGCACGTTGTTCACCGAGGCGCCGCCGTCGCGCACCGTCCGACGCGCCTCGGAGCGCGAGGCGACCAGCCCGGTGGAGACCAGCAGCTCGACCGCGGTCACGGTGCCCGGCTCCCCCTCCCACTGGGTCCGGTCGGCCTGCGGCAGCTCGGCCAGCACGGCGGTCAGCGTGTCCGGATCCACGGTGGTGAGGTCGCCGCCTCCGAACACGGCATGGGAGGCCTCGATGACCTTCGTCGTCGTCTCCTCTCCATGGGCCAGCGCCGTGACCTCCCACGCCAGGCGCTTCTGGGCCTCCCGGCGGAACGGCTCGTCGGCCACCTTCTGCGCGTACTCCTCGATCTCCGCGCGGGTCAGGAACGTGAAGACCTTGAGCCGGTCGACGACGTCCGCGTCCGCCGTGTTGAGCCAGAACTGGTAGAAGGCGTACGGGGAGCACATCTTCGCGTCGAGCCAGACGGCGTTGCCCTCGGACTTGCCGAACTTGGTGCCGTCCGCGTTCGTGATCAGCGGCGTGCCCAGCGCATGGGCGTGGGTCCCCTCCACCTTGCGGATCAGCTCGGTGCCGGCGGTGAGGTTGCCCCACTGGTCGGAGCCGCCGGTCTGGAGGGTCACGCCGTGCCGGCGGTGCAGCTCGAGGAAGTCGTTGCCCTGCAGCACCTGGTAGGAGAACTCCGTGTAGGAGATGCCCTCATCAGAGTTCAGGCGCTTGGCCACGATCTCCTTCTTCACCATGGTGCCGACGCGGAAGTTCTTGCCGACGTCCCGCAGGAAGTCCAGCGCGCTCATGCCCGCGGTCCAGTCCAGGTTGTTGACCATGGTCGCCGCGTTCTCCCCCTCGAAGGAGAGGTACGGCTCGATCTGCGCGCGCAGGGACTCCACCCACGCCGCCACGGTCTCCTGCGAGTTCAGAACGCGCTCCGAGGTCTGCCGCGGGTCGCCGATGAGCCCGGTGGCGCCGCCCACGAGGGCGTACGGGCGGTGGCCGGCGAGCTGCAGGCGGCGCAGGGTGAGCAGCTGGACGAGGTGTCCCAGGTGGAGGGACGGAGCGGTCGGGTCGAAGCCGCAGTAATACGAGACGGGCTCCCCGGCCAGCGCCTGCTCCAGCGCGGCCTCGTCCGTCGAGACGTGCACGAGCCCGCGCCAGCGCAGCTCCTGCCAGACGTTCTCGAAGCTCGGGTCGTTCGCCTGTGCGCGCAGTCGGGCCGCGCGCTCCTCGTTCTGGGGTGCCATGGCCCCAGCCTAGCGACGCGCCCGCGCGCCTCCGCGACGCCGCGCACGTGCGACGTCGCCCGCGGGGCTCACTCCGGGACGTCCGCCAGCCCGGCCGGCAGCGCGGCCGCGTCCGTCCCGGCGACGACGGACAACGACTGGGTGGCGCGGGTCATCGCCACGTACAGATCGCCCACCACGCCGCGCGCGTCGGCCACGATCCGCTCGGGCGAGACGAGGACGACGGTGTCGAACTCCAGTCCCTTGGTCTCCCACGGGGTGGCAACGACGATCTCGACGCCGGGCAGCGGCGCGGTGTCCACGGCCGCCTCCCCCCACCGCTCCCGGAGGACCGTGAGCAGCTCCCCCGTCCGCCCGGCGGGGGCGATCACGGCGGTCAGGGCCTCGGGCACGCGGTCCCTTTCAACTTCGACCGCCTCGAGGGCCAGGGCGGCGACGTCACCGCCCGGCTCCGTCACCAGACGCGGGCGGTGGTCGCCCTCGCGCACGGCGCGCGGATGGGAGACCTCGAGCCCGGCCGCCCGTGCGACCTGCGCGGCCCAGCGCATCACGCGCGCCGGCGAGCGGTAGTTCACGGTCAGCTCTTCCAGGCGCCAGCGGTCCCCGAACTCCGGGGCGAGGACGGACGCCCACGAGCCGGCCGCGTCGCGACGGGAGGACTGCGCGATGTCGCCCACGATGGTGAACGACTTCATCGGGCAGCGGCGCGCCAGCAGGCGCCACTGCATCGGAGAGAGCTCCTGGGCCTCGTCCACCACCACGTGCCCGTACGTCCAGGTGCGGTCGTGGGCCGCGGTCTCGGCGGTGGTCCGTCGCACGCCGCGCGCCTCATTGGCCGCGGCCAGCTGCTCGGCGTCCACGACGCCGTCGACGCCCAGGTCCGCGAGCGTCTGGTGCATGTTCTCCAGGGACGCCCGGGCGTTCTCGAGGTTGCGCTCGTGCTGGGCCGCGGACTCGCCGCCCCGGCCCGGGGTGTCGAGGCGTCCGAGCAGCTCGGCCGCCTCGTCCAGCAGGGGCACGTCGGCCTCGGTCCAGGGGGCGTCGGCCGGGCGCAGGAGCGCGCCGACCTCGGCGTCGGACAGCCACGGGGCGGCCGCCCGGAGCAGGTCCTCCCGGGTGAGGAGGTCGCCGATGAGCTTCTCCGGCGTCAGCGGCATCCAGCAGAGGTTGAGCGCGATGCGCACGTCGCGCGAGGTGCGCACGTCCTCGAGCAGGAGGTCACGCTGCACCGGGGTGCCCGAGGACTTCTCCAGCTTCTTGCGCAGCTTCTCCGCGAGCTCGCGGACGAGGATCTTCACGAACGTCACCCGGGCCTCGTTGTGGGGCTTGCGGGTGGCCCGTGCCTTGTCCCGGGCGCGCCGGACCATGGCCGGCTTGAGCTTGACGGCCGTGCCGTCGATCATCAGGCGACGCGGCTCGACGAGCAGGCGCTGGCGCTGCGCGACCGCGTGGGCGACGGCGTCCACCATGTCCAGCCGCCCCTTCACCGCCGCCGCGTCGAGGTCCCGCTCCGGGACGGCCCGCACGCCCGGCATCAGCGTCCCCAGCGAGGACATCACGACACCGGTCTCACCCAGCGAGGGCAGCACCCGCTCGATGTACCGCATGAACGCGGTCGACGGACCGACGATCAGCACGCCCGAGCGCGCGAGGCGCTCCCGGTGGGTGTACAGCAGGTAGGCGGCGCGGTGCAGGGCGACGGCGGTCTTCCCCGTGCCGGGCCCGCCCTGGACCACGACCGCCCCGGGCAGGGGCGCGCGGATCACCTCGTCCTGCTCCGACTGGATCGTGGCGACGATGTCCCCCATCCGTCCCGTGCGTCGGGCGGTGACGGCGGCCAGCAGCGCACCCTGGGCATCGGCGCGCACGCCGTCCTCGCCCAGCAGCGTCGGGTCCAGGATGTCGTCCTCGAGGTCGCGCACCTCGCGCCCCCGCAGCATCAGGTGACGACGACGGCGCACGCGGCCCCGGTGGGCCGCCGTCGCCTGGTAGAAGGCGCCGGCCTCGGCCGCGCGCCAGTCGACGAGGAGGCGCTCGTGGTCCTCGGTGGTGAGGCCGATGCGCCCGATGTACCGCTGCTCGTCGGCCCCACCCTCCCGCTCGGCGTCGAGGTCGAGCCGGCCGAAGACGAGGCGGTCGTCCACGGCGTAGAGCTGGGCGAGTCGGTCCTCGTAGAGGCTGGCGAAGGCGTCGCGCTCGGAGTGGTTCTGCAGCGACCCCTGCGGGCCGGTCCGGCGCACGGCCGCGAGCTGGCGCTCCTTCTCCTCACGCAGGGCGTCGAGGCGGGCGTACCGCTCGGCGACCCGACCCCGCTCGAGGTCGAGCTCGGACTGGCGGACGGACACGGTATCGGTCATCGGGGGCCCTCGCGGTGCGGTGAGGGGCGGACCATGCTGCGGCCCGCCCGGCGGAAAAGTGACCACCCATGCTACGCCGACCGCGGTGAACGGCGGGTGACGCGGCGGTGCCCTGGGGGCGCCGCCGCGTCCGGCCCGGTCGGCGCCGCCTCGGCCGGGCGACCGCGTCAGCGGGCGTCGACGACGGAGCCCGGCGTGTCGGCCCAGCGGCGCAGCGGTTCCAGGGCGTCCTCGAGCGCCCCGATCTGCGCCGCGACGGCCGTCGGTGCGGTCCCGCCCTGGGCGTCGCGAGAGGCGAGCGAGCCCTCCGTGCTGAGCACCTCGCGGACCTGCGGGGTCAGCGCCGGCGAGATGGCGGCGTACTCGTCGTCCGTGAGGTCCCACAGCTCCACGCCCCGGGCCTCGGCCGCCTTCACGGCCGCGCCCGACAGCTCGTGGGCCTCGCGGAACGGGACCCCCTGGCGGACGAGCCACTCGGCGACGTCGGTGGCCAGCGCGAAGCCCTGGGGGGCCAGCTCCGCCATGCGCTCCGTCTGGAACTCGAGGGTGGCGATCATCCCGGAGACGGCGGGCAGCAGCAGCTCGAGGGTGTCCGCGGCGTCGAAGACGGGCTCCTTGTCCTCCTGCAGGTCGCGGTTGTAGGCCAGCGGCATGCCCTTGAGCGTGGCCAGCAGCCCCGTGAGGTCGCCGATGAGGCGGCCGGACTTGCCGCGGGCCAGCTCGGCGACGTCCGGGTTCTTCTTCTGCGGCATGATCGAGGACCCCGTGGAGTACGCGTCGTGCAGCGTCACGAAGCCCGCCTCCTTGGTGGCCCAGAAGATGACCTCCTCCGAGATGCGGGACAGGTCGACGCCGACCATCGCGGCGACCCACGCGAACTCCGCGTACACGTCGCGTGCGGCGGTGCCGTCGATCGAGTTCCACACGGCCGACTCGAAGCCGAGCTCGGTGGCCACGGCGTTCGGGTCCAGACCCAGGGAGGAGCCGGCCAGGGCCCCGGAGCCGTACGGCGAGACGGCCGCGCGTGCGTCCCAGTCCACGAGCCGCTGCAGGTCCCGCGCGAATGCCCAGGCGTGCGCGAGCAGGTGGTGCGAGAGCAGGACGGGCTGCGCGTGCTGCAGGTGGGTGCGGCCCGGCATCGGCGCGTACGGGTGCGCCCGCGCCTGATCGAGGAGCGCGTCCACCGTGGCGATCACGCCCCGCGCGATGATGCGGGCGTGGTCGCGCAGGAACATCCGGCCGAGGGTGGCGACCTGGTCGTTGCGGGATCGGCCGGCCCGCAGGCGGCCGCCGAGCTCGGGACCGGCCCGCTCGATGAGGCCGCGCTCGAGCGAGCCGTGCACGTCCTCATCGGACGCTGCCGGGGTGTAGGCACCGGAACGCACGTCCGCCTCGAGCCGGTCGAGGGCCGCGATCATCCCGTCCAGGTCGTCCGCACTGAGCAGACCGGCGGTGTGCAGCACCCGGGCGTGGGCACGGGAGCCGGCGATGTCATAGGGCGCCAGGCGCCAGTCGAAGTGCGTGGACTTGCTGAGCGCGGCGAGCGCCTCGGAAGGGCCGCCGGCGAAGCGGCCGCCCCACAGGGCGCCCTCGTTGGTCCCGTGGCGGGCGTCGGTGTTCTCGGTCATCGAAGGTCTCCTCGAGGTCGGTGACAGGCCGACGGCGGCCGGCCCGGTCGCGGGCGGGCCGCCGTCGTGCGCGGGGCGTGCGGGGTCAGTCGTTGGACAGGCGGGCGACGTCCTGGAGGTCGTCGCTGCCGCGCAGGCGCTGCTCGCGCTCGGAGGCCGTCTTCGCGGACAGGCCGAAGATGTCGATGAACCCGCGGGCCGAGGACTGGTCGAACGAGTCGCCCTCGTCGTATGTGGCGAGGTTGAAGTCGTACAGGCCGGTCTCGGACCGGCGACCCTGCACCGTCGCGCGGCCGCCGTGGAGCTCCAGGCGGATCTCACCGTTGACGTGCTCCTGGGTCGCGTCGATGAACGTGTCCAGGTTGCGCTTCAGCGGGGAGTACCACTGGCCGTCGTAGACCAGCTCGGTCCAGCGCTGGTCCACATGCTTCTTGAAGCGCGCCTGTTCCCGCTCCAGGGTGACGTTCTCGAGCTCACGGTGGGCCGCGATCAGCGCCATGGCGCCCGGGGCCTCGTAGATCTCGCGGGACTTGATGCCCACGAGGCGGTCCTCGACGATGTCGATCCGGCCCACGCCCTGGGCGCCGGCCCGGCGGTTGAGCTCCTCGATGATCTCCAGCGGGCTCAGCGCGCGGCCGTCGAGGGCCGTGGGGACGCCGCGCTCGAAGGCGATCGTGACCACGTCCGGCGCCGGCGGGAAGGCGGGGTCGTCCGTGTAGTCGTAGACGTCCTTCGTGGGGCCGTTCCAGATGTCCTCGAGGAAGCCGGTCTCGACGGCGCGGCCCCACACGTTCTGGTCGATCGAGAACGGGTTCTTCTTGGTGGTGACGATCGGCAGGTCGTTGCGCTCGGCGTACTCGATGGCCTTCTCGCGGGTCAGGGCGAGGTCGCGCACCGGGGCGATGCACTTCAGGTCGGGGCCGAGGGTCTGGATGGAGACCTCGAAGCGGACCTGGTCGTTGCCCTTGCCGGTGCAGCCGTGCGCCACCGTCGAGGCGCCGAACTGGCGGGCCGCCGCGACCAGGTGGCGGGAGATGACCGGGCGCGAGATCGCGGAGACCAGCGGGTAGGCGTCCATGTAGAGGGCGTTGGCCTTGAGCGTGGGCATGCAGTACTGCTCGGCGAACTCCTCACGCGCGTCGGCGACGTAGGCCTCGACGGCGCCGCAGTCCAGGGCGCGCTGGCGGATCGTCTCGAGGGACTCGCCCCCCTGGCCCACGTCGACCGCGACGGCGACGACCTCGGCGCCCGTGGCCTCGGCGATCCAGCCGATGGCCACCGAGGTGTCCAGGCCGCCCGAGTAGGCAAGGATGATGCGTTCCTTCACGTTTTCTCCTTTATATAGGGGGGCGTCTCCGAGCGCGGCACGTGGCCGTCGAAGGCGTGCTCGGCGACGATCCTACCCGGGTCTTGAATAAATATGCAACTGACGGAATATCAGCTCCCGATGGATCCTGCGCAGCCCCTCTGCGCCCACCGCGGCGGCCACCCGCAACCATGGCCCCGCGCTCGAAGTTCGGGTCGAACGCGACGCCGGTCACGGCTTCGACCGTCGATCGTGACCTTCGCCCACGCCCCTGTGACGGAGGTTGTCCACACTGTCCAATCAGACGCCCTGAGATCCAATGCGGGCAGTGGCGTGCATTTCGTCCACGTACTCCCGCCTCAGGTAGCGATTCGTCACCTGATCTCAAATGTGAGACGGACGGGCAAGAATCCGTCGACCCATGATTTGACGCGAGGGGGGCTCCCGTCGTTGACTCTTCCGTAGCCGATTCGTGATCGAACCGTGATCTGACCGAGAGGTCGGGGACGGGGAGGCCACGACATCGAACCCCCTCCGACGGTCGCCCGCTGCTGGGTCGTCTCGAACCGACGGAGGGCATGACCCGACCAAGGAGAAGGACGACCCCGGCGCGCCTCGGCCGCCGATCAGCGAGGACTCGCCATGGACACCATGACTCTCTTCACCACTTCCGCCACCCGCTCCCGCCGTGCCACCGCCTCGATCGTTGCGGGCATGACCCTCGCCGGCGCCGCCGCCGTGGGCTTCTCCGCTCCGGCCCAGGCCGCCACCGTGGACACCTGGGATCGCCTCGCCGAGTGCGAGTCCAACGGCACCTGGGACATCAACACCGGCAACGGCTTCTACGGCGGCGTGCAGTTCACCCTGTCCTCCTGGCAGGCCGTCGGCGGCGAGGGCTACCCGCATCAGGCCTCGAAGGCCGAGCAGATCAAGCGCGCCGAGATCCTCCAGGACCTGCAGGGCTGGGGCGCCTGGCCGCTGTGCTCGCAGAAGCTGGGCCTGACCCAGGCTGACGCGGACGCCGGCGACGTGGACGCCGCCCCGGTCGCCGTGGAGCGCACCGCCACCGTGCAGCGCCAGTCCGCCGCGGACGAGACTGCTGCCGACCAGGCTGCGGCTGAGCAGGCTGCTGCCGACCAGGCCGCGGCTGAGCAGGCTGCTGCCGACCAGGCCGCGGCCGAGCGCTGGGCCGCCAAGCAGGCTGCTGCCGACCAGGCCGCCGCCGAGCGCTGGGCCGCCAAGCAGGCTGCTGCCGACCAGGCCGCCGCCGAGCGCTGGGCCGCCAAGCAGGCTGCTGCCGAGCAGGCCGCCGCCGACAAGGCTGCCGCCCAGCGTGCCGCCGCCGCGGAGAAGGCTGCCGCTCAGAAGGCCGCTGCCGCTGAGAAGGCCGCCGCTCAGAAGGCTGCCGCCGCGGAGAAGGCCGCCGCTCAGAAGGCTGCCGCCGCTGAGCAGGCCGCTGCCGCGGAGCAGGCCGTCGTCGCCGAGGCCGAGACCATCGTCGTCAAGTCCGGTGACTCCCTCTGGAAGCTCGCCAACGAGTACGAGGTGGAGGGTGGCTGGACCGCCCTCTACGAGGCCAACAAGGGCGCCGTCTCCGACGCCGCCGTGATCTACGTCGGCCAGGAGCTCGTCCTGCCGCAGGCCTGAGACGCCTGACCGGTCCCCCGGACCGGTACCACACGAGGAAGGCCCCCGCCGTCGGCGGGGGCCTTCCTCGTGCCTGGTGCCCGTCACCCGCGCGGGCGGGGCCGGACGGGTCGGTTAGCCCGCCAGACCCAGCAGGTGGGCCGCGACGGCCGGGGCGGACGTGGTCCCCGTGGTGATGAGGAGGATGGTGTCGTCGCCGGCGATCGTGCCCATCACGTGCTCCACGCGCGCCTGGTCGATCACGCTGGCCAGGAACTGCGCCGCACCCGGGGGCGTGCGCAGGACCACGAGGTTCGCCGTGGGCTCGGCGGAGACGAGCAGCTCGCGGGCCATGCTCGCCAGCCGGTTCAGCTGCGCGTCCGAACCGCGGCCCGGCACGGCGCCGTCGTCGCCCTCCGCCGGCAGGGCGTAGACCATGCCGGCCGGCCCGCGCGTCCGCACCGCGCCGAGGTCCACCAGGTCCCGCGAGAGCGTGCCCTGGGTGACGGACAGCCCGCGATCGCCCAGGGCGTCCGAGAGTTCGGCCTGGGAGCGGATGCCCCGGGTGGCCAGGATTTCCCGGATCGCGGCCTGACGGGCGATCTTCGTCGTGGGGGCGGCCATCAGCGCGGCTCCTCGGCCAGGCCGGAGCGGTACAGCAGCCAGGCGATGAGCGCCTTCTGCGCGTGCAGGCGGTTCTCGGCCTCGTCGAACACCACGGACCGCGGCCCGTCGATCACCTCGGCCGTGACTTCGTAGCCCCGGTACGCGGGCAGGCAGTGCAGGAAGATCGCATCGTCGGCCGCCCGCGCCATCGCGGCGGCGTCCACCTGGTAGTCGCGGAACAGCGCCAGGCGGGCCTCCTTCTCCTCCTCCTGGCCCATGGACACCCACGTGTCGGTCACGACGACGTCCGCGCCCGCCAGGGCCTCCACCGCGTCCGTCGTGACGAGGACGGAACCGCCCGTCTCCGCCGCCCGCTGTCGGGCAGCGGCCACGACGTCCTCGGCAGGCAGGTGCCCCTCGGGTCCGGCGACCCGCACGTGCATGCCGGCCGTCGCGCAGCCGAGCAGGTACGAGTGGGCCATGTTGTTCGCCGCGTCCCCCAGATACGCCAGAGTGCGGCCCGCCGTGCCGTCGAGGTGCTCGCGCACCGTCAGCAGGTCGGCGAGGATCTGACAGGGGTGGTAGTCGTCGCTGAGCGCATTGACCACGGGCACCGAGGAATGGGCGGCCATCTCCTCGAGGCCGGCCTGGGCGAACGTGCGCCAGACGATGACGCCGACCATCCGCTCCAGCACGCGGGCCGTGTCGGCCACGGACTCCTTGTGGCCCAGCTGCGACTCCCCCGGGTTCACGATCAGCGGCGTCCCGCCGAGCTCGGCGATGCCGGCCGCGAACGAGACGCGGGTGCGCGTGGAGGTCTTGTCGAAGAACACGATGCCGGTCCGGGGCCCGGCCAGCGGGCGGTGCCGGAACCGGTCGGCCTTCATCTGCGCGGCGAGGTCGAGCACCTCGGCCTGCTCGGCCGGGGTGAGGTCCGTGTCCACCAGGAAGTGGCGGACGGCGGCAGCGGGGGTCATGGGCGGTCTCCTTCGGCGGGGGTCAGGGCGGCGGCCACGAGCCCGGGCAGGGCCGCGGCGAAGCGCTCGAGCTCGGCCACGGGCACGGTCAGCGGCGGGGCCAGGCGCAGGGTGGAGGGGCCGGTGGCGTTGAGGATCCAGCCCGCCTCGAGGCCGGCGGCGACGACGGCGGGGGCCAGCCCGCCGGCCGGGGCCGGTCCCGCGGGGTCGGCCAGGTCGACGCCGATCCACAGGCCGTGACCGCGGACCGCGGCCACCTCGGGCAGGTCCTCCAGCAGGGCGGCCACGGCCTCGCCCGCGGCGCGGACGTGGCCGAGCAGGCCCTCGTCCTCGACGGTCTGGAGCACGGCCAGGCCCGCGGCGGTGGCCAGGGGGTTGCCGCCGAACGTGGTGCCGTGCTGGCCGGCGGTGAGCAGCCCGGAGACGGCGGGGCCGACGCACACGAGCGCCCCGATCGGCACGCCGCCGCCCAGTCCCTTCGCCAGGGTGAAGGCGTCGGGCACCACCGGCTCGGCCGCCCCGGTGACGGCCGGGTTCTGGAAGCCGAACCACGTGCCGGTGCGTCCCACGCCGGACTGCACCTCGTCGAGGATCATCAGGGCGCCGGCCTCGCGGGTCGCGGCCCGCACCTCGGCCAGGTAGCCGGCCGGCCAGCCGTGCACGCCGGCCTCGCCCTGGACCGGCTCGAGGATGACGGCGGCGACGGTGGCGCCGTCGTCGTCCGGGGCCAGGGCCGCCCGCAGGGCCGCGGCGTCCCCGCCCGGCACGTGCTCCACGCCGCCGGGCAGCGGCTCGAAGGGCGCCCGGTAGGCCTCCTTGTGCGTGAGCGCGAGGGCGCCCATCGTGCGGCCGTGGAAGGCCCGCTCGAGCGCGATCACCCGCGTCCGGCGGCCGGACGGGTCGTCCGCACCGTGGCGGCGGGCGAGCTTGAACGCGGCCTCGTTGGCCTCCGTGCCGGAGTTCGCGAAGAACACGGTGGAGCCCGCGGGCGCGCCGGCCAGCTCCAGCAGGCGCTCGGCCAGGCGGATCTGCGGCTCGGAGGTGAAGAGGTTGGACACGTGGCCGAGCGTGGCGACCTGCTCGGACACCGCCCGCACCAGCGCCGGGTGGCCGTGGCCGAGCGCGTTCACGGCGATGCCGGCCAGCAGGTCCGTGTAGCGCCGGCCGTCGGCGTCCCACACGTGGACCCCCTCGCCGCGCACGAGCACGCGGGTGGGGCGGCCGAAGACTCCGGTCAGGGCGGCGTGGTAGCGCTCCAGCAGCGCGGACTGGTCGGTGCTCATGCGTCCTCCTCGGGGGTGGTCGGGGCGGTGGGCTCGGCGTCGGGCACCACCTGGGTGCCGACGCCCGCAGAGGTGAAGACCTCGAGCAGCATCGAGTGGGGGCGGCGGCCGTCCACGACGTGGGCGCGCTGCACGCCGGCGTCCACGGCCGCCAGGCACGCGGCCATCTTCGGGATCATCCCGGAGGCCAGGGAGGGCAGCAGCGCGCGCAGCTGGGCGGCGGTGAGCGAGCTGATGAGGGAGTCGCGGTCCGGCCAGTCGGCGTAGAGGCCTTCGACGTCGGTGAGCAGCACGAGCTTCGCGGCGCCGAGGGCGGCGGCCAGGGCCGCGGCGGCGGTGTCCGCATTGACGTTGAGGACCTGCCCGGTGGGCTCGCCGTCGTCGTTGATCTCGGGGGCGACCGACGAGACCACGGGGATCCGCCCGGACTCGATCACGTCGAGGATCGCGGTCGGGTCGACTCCGGTGACCTCTCCCACGAGGCCGAGGTCCACCTCCTGGCCGTCGACGACGGCGCCCGTGCGGCGGGCGCGCAGCAGCCCCGCGTCCTCGCCGGAGAAGCCGACGGCGTACGGGCCGTGGGAGTTCACGAGGCCGACCAGCTCGCGGCCCACCTGTCCCGTGAGCACCATGCGGACCACGTCCATGGCCTCCTCGGTGGTCACGCGCAGGCCGCCGCGGAACTCCGAGGCGATGCCGAGGCGGTCGAGCATCGCGTTGATCTGCGGGCCGCCGCCGTGCACCACCACGGGGTGGACCCCCACGTGGTGCAGGAACACGATGTCCTCGGCGAACGCCCGGCGCAGCTCCTCCGACACCATGGCGTTGCCGCCGTACTTGACGACCATGACGGTGCCGGCGAACCGCCGGATCCAGGGCAGGGCCTCGACGAGGACCTCCGCCTTGGACTCGGCGCGGTCGAGCCGGTCCGCGGTGGACAGGACGGGCGCGGCCGCCGTGGCCGGATCGGTGTGCGGGCTCATGCTGGGGGTCCTCACGTGGAGTAGGCGGAGTTCTCGTGGACGTAGTCGTGCGTCAGGTCGTTGGTCCAGACCGTGGCCTCGGCGTCGCCGGCGTGCAGGTCGACCTCGACGAGCACCTCGCGGGCCGAGAGGTCCACGCGGGAGCGGTCCTCTCCCACGCCGGAGGCGCGGCACACCTGGACGCCGTTGAAGCGCACGTCGAGGGCGTACGGGTCGAAGGCGGCGACCGACTCCGGGACCGTGCCGACGGCGGCGATCACGCGTCCCCAGTTCGGGTCCTGGCCGAAGATCGCGGTCTTGAACAGGTTGGAGCGGCCGACGGCGCGCGCGACGGCCTCGGCCGCCTCCTCGGTCTCGGCGTGGACCACGCGCACGGCGATGTCGTGCCGGGCGCCCTCGGCGTCGGCGACGAGCTGGCGGGACAGGTCCGCGCAGACCTCGTGGAGGGCCGCGGCGAACGCCTCGGGCTCGGGCGCGGTCCCGGACGCGCCCGAGGCCAGCAGGATCACGGTGTCGTTGGTGGACATGCACCCGTCCGAGTCGACCCGGTTGAAGGTGGCGCGCACGGCCTCGCGCAGGGCCGCGTCGAGGGCGGGTGCGGGGACGTCGGCGTCCGTGGTGATGACGCTGAGCATGGTGGCCATGCCGGGCGCCAGCATGCCCGCACCCTTGGCCATGCCGCCCACGATGAAGCCCTCGCCGCGGGCCACGGCGGTCTTGGCCACGGTGTCCGTGGTCTTGATCGCGACGGCGGCGTCCTCGCCGCCGTCCGGACTCAGGGCGGCGACCGCCTCGGACACGCCCGCGGTGAGCGTGTCCATCGGCAGGCGTTCGCCGATGAGGCCGGTCGAGCAGACGAGCACGTCGTCGGCGGAGGTCCCGAGGGCCGCGGCCGCGTGCTCGGCGGTGCGACGGGCGTCCTCGAGGCCCTCGGCGCCGGTGGCCGCGTTGGCCCCGCCGGAGTTCAGGACGACCGCGGTCGCGCGACCGTCCCGCACGGCGCGGCGGGTCCAGACCACGGGGGCGGCCGCCACCCGGTTCTCGGTGAGGACGGCGGCCGCCGCGTCGCGCGGGCCCTGGTTGACGACGACGGCGACGTCGGGCGTGCCCGAGGCCTTCAGCCCCGCGGTGACGCCGGCCGCCCGGAACCCCTGTGCTGCGGTGACGCTCACGGCGCGACCCCCTGCTGCTCGAGCCCCGCCTGCTCCGGCAGGCCCAGGGCGATGTTCATGGACTGCACGGCGCCGCCGGCCGTGCCCTTGGTGAGGTTGTCGAGCGCCGCGCAGACGATCACGCGGCCGGCCCGCTCGTCCACGGCGAGCTGCAGCTGCACGTGGTTGGAGCCGAGGACCGCCTTCGTGGTGGGCCACTGTTCCTCGGGGAGCAGGTGCACGAAGCGTTCGCCGCCGTAGGCCGCGGCCCACGCCGCGCGTACGTCCGCGGCGGCCACGCCGGGACGCAGCCGCGCCGTGGCTGTCGCGAGGATGCCGCGCGACATCGGCGCGAGCGTGGGCGTGAAGGAGACGCGGACCGGCTCGCCGGCCGCCTGGGCCAGGCCCTGCTCGATCTCCGGGGTGTGCCGGTGCCCGCCGCCGACGCCGTACGGGCGCATCCCGCCCATGACCTCGGCGCCGAGCAGGTGCGGCTTGAGCGCCTTGCCCGCCCCGGAGGTGCCCGAGGCGGCGACGATCACCACGTCCTGCGGCTCGAGCAGCCCCGCGGCGAAGCCGGGCGCGAGGGCGAGGATCGAGGTGGTCGGGTAGCACCCGGGGACGGCGATGCGGCGGGTGCCGGCGAGTCGCTCGCGCTGACCGGGCAGCTCGGGCAGGCCGTAGGGCCAGGTCCCGGCGTGCGCGGTGCCGTAGAAGGCCTCCCAGTCTGCGGCGGACTCGAGGCGGTGGTCGGCGCCCGCGTCGATCACCAGGGTGTCCGGGGAGCGCTCGGCGATCTCGGCCGCCAGCGCCCCGGAGGCCCCGTGGGGCAGCGCGAGGATCACGACGTCGTGACCGGCGAGGACCTCCGCGGTGGTCTCGGCGAGGACGCGGTCCGCCAGGGCGTGCAGGTGCGGCTGGAGGGCGCCGAGGCGCTCCCCCGCGTTCGAGTGGGCCGTGATGGCTCCGACGGTGACGGACGGGTGGCCGGCGAGCAGGCGCAGGGCCTCTCCCCCGGCGTAGCCGCTGGCTCCGGAGACGGCGACGGTGTGGGTCATGGCCCCATCCTAGCGTAGATATGCGTTGCACGGAATATCTATGCGGTGCCTCGGGTCCCCCGGGACGGGCCGGATGTCCGGGCCCGCTCCTAGAGTGGGGCCATGACCACTGCGAACACCCCCGCCGTCCCCCGCACCCACCACGCCGTCGTCGTGTCCGCCACGGGCGGCCCCGAGGTCCTGCAGTGGACCGAGACGGAGGTGCCCTCTCCCGCACCGGGGCACGTGCTGGTGCGGACCGCCGCGGCGGGCCTGAACTTCATCGAGACGTACCAGCGCTCCGGGACCTACGCGATGGACCTGCCCTTCACCCCCGGCACGGAGGGCTCCGGCGAGGTCGTCGCGCTCGGCGAGGGCGTGGACGCCGCGCTCCTGGGGGCCCGTGTCGCCACCGCGACGGCCACCGGTGCGTACGCCGAGCACTTCACCGCCCCCGCGGATCGTCTCCTCGCCGTCCCGGAGGGCATCGACCTGGCCGAGGCCGCCGCCCTTCCGCTGCAGGGCATGACGGCCCACTACCTCTGCCGGTCCACCTTCCCGGTGGAGGAGGGCCACACGGTGGTCGTGACGGCCGGTGCCGGCGGCGTGGGGCTCCTGCTCACCCAGCTCGCGACGGCCCGCGGCGCCCGCGTGGTCACCACGGCGTCCACGGAGGAGAAGCGGGAGCTGTCCCGGGGCGCGGGCGCCGTTGCCGCGGTGGACTATCCGGACCTCGCCGCCACGGTGGCGGAGCTGACGGACGGCGAGGGCGCGCACGTCGTGTACGACGGCGTGGGGAAGGACACCTTCGACACCTCGCTCGAGGTGCTGCGCGTGCGCGGCACACTCGTGCTCTTCGGCGGGGCCTCCGGGCAGGTGCCCCCCTTCGACCTGCAGCGGCTCAACGCGGCCGGCTCGCTGTACGTCACCCGGCCCTCGCTGGTGCACTACACGCGCACGGGCGAGGAGACCCGCTGGCGTGGTGGAGAGGTGTTCGGGGCGTGGGCCTCCGGCGAGCTCGACGTACGGATCGGCGAGCGCTTCCCGCTGGCGGACGCGGCCGCCGCGCACGCCGCCCTCGAGTCCCGGTCGACGACGGGCAAGGTGCTGCTCACCCTGTCCTGAGCCGGACCCGCCCGGTGCCTTCCAGGCGCCCCGCGCGGCCGCGGGCGGGGCATAGAATGTCCCGCTGCGGCCTGGTCCGCGTCCGACCCTCGGTTTGCCGCTCACACCCCCGGAGGCCCCTGTGTCCCTTTCGTCCGCCGCGCCCACCCCGCCCTCCGTCCCCCTCGACCCCGCGGGCGCGCCGCATCGGCCGCAGCTGCCCGGCTCCGAGCGCACCCCGCCCGCCCGGACGCTCGTGGAGCTCTTCGACGCCACGGCGCGCGAGCACCCGGACGCGACCGCCCTGGACGACGGCGTCGAGCCGCTGACGTACGCGGAGCTGCGGGAGCGCGTCGACGAGACCGCCCGCCACCTGTGGGCCGCCGGCGTGCGGGCGGGAGACCGGGTCGGCGTGCGGATCGCCTCGGGCACGGCCGCACTGTACGTCTCGATCCTCGGCGTGCTCGCCGCCGGCGCGGCCTACGTCCCCGTGGACGCGGACGATCCGGAGGAGCGCGCCCGCCTCGTGTTCGGCGAGGCGAAGGTGGCCGGCGTCCTCACCGACGAGCGGGTCTACGCCCCGCACCCCGAGCACACCGCGGACCCGGCCGCGGAGGCCCGCGCCCCCGGGCTCGAGGACGACGCGTGGATCATCTTCACCTCTGGCTCGACGGGCACCCCCAAGGGCGTGGCGGTGAGCCACCGCTCGGCCGCGGCCTTCGTGGACGCCGAGGCGCGGATCTTCCTGGCGGACGATCCGCTCGCCCCGGGCGACCGCGTGCTGGCGGGACTGTCCGTCGCGTTCGACGCCTCGTGCGAGGAGATGTGGCTCGCCTGGCGTCACGGTGCGTGCCTGGTCCCGGCCCCCCGCTCGCTCGTGCGCTCCGGCATGGACCTCGGCCCGTGGCTCGCCGAGCGGCGCATCACCGCCGTGTCCACCGTGCCGACCCTCGCCGCGATGTGGCCCACCGAGGCCATGGACAACGTCCGGCTGCTGATCTTCGGCGGCGAGGCCTGCCCGCCCGAGCTCGCCGCGCGCCTGGCGGAGGACGGCCGCGAGGTCTGGAACACCTACGGCCCCACGGAGGCCACCGTCGTCGCGTGCGCGGCCCCGCTCACGGGTCTCGGCCCGGTCCGCATCGGCCTGCCCCTGGACGGCTGGGACCTGGCCGTCGTCGACCCGCAGACCACGCTGCCCGTGGCCGAGGGCGAGACGGGCGAGCTGATCATCGGCGGCGTCGGCCTGGCCCGCTACCTCGACCCGGCCAAGGACGCCGAGAAGTACGCCCCCATGCCCTCCCTCGGCTGGGAGCGTGCCTACCGCTCCGGTGACCTCGTGGTCTTCGAGCCGGAGGGCCTGCTGTTCGTCGGCCGCGCCGACGACCAGGTGAAGCTCGGCGGCCGCCGCATCGAGCTCGGCGAGGTGGACGCGGCCCTCCAGGCCCTGCCCGGCGTCCACGGCGGCGCCGCGGCCGTGCAGACCACCCCGGCGGGCCACCAGATCCTCGTCGGCTACCTCGTCCCCGCGGACCCCGAGGCCGAGCTCGACCTGCACATGGCCCGCGAGCACCTCGCGGCGGAGCTGCCGGCCGCACTCGTGCCCCGGCTGACCGTCGTGGACTCCCTGCCCACGAAGACCTCCGGCAAGGTGGACCGCCACGCGCTGCCGTGGCCCCTGCCCGGCGCCGAGGTGGACGAGGACGCGCCCCAGCCGAACGAGGACACCGCCGACGGCTGGGTGCTGCGCCAGTGGGCGGACGTGCTCGGCGCGCCCCCCAAGGACGCCGACACCGACTTCTTCGAGGCCGGCGGCGGCTCGCTCGCCGCTGCCCAGCTCGTGGCCCGCCTGCGCCTGCGCCACCCGGCCGTGACCGTCCAGGACGTCTACCGCAACCCCACCGCCGGGGCCCTCGTGGCCGCCGTCGTGGGCGACGACGGCCCCCGCGGCATCGAGGTGCACGACCGGCACGTCGACCGCACCCGCCACCGCACCCAGTGGGTCCAGACCCTCGTGGGACTGCCCGTGTTCGTCCTGCCCGCCCTGCGCCTGGGCGTGTGGACCGGCCTGGCCCTGAACCTGCTGACGCTCTCCGGGCTCGCGCCCGGGCTGCCCACCGTGCCGTGGTGGGTGCTGATCGTGGCCGGTCTGCTGGTGGTGACCGTGCCCGGCCGCATGCTGCTCACCGCCGCGACGGCCCGGCTGCTGCTGCGCGGCGTGAGCCCCGGGTCCTACCCGCGCGGTGGCCGCGTCCACCTGCGCCTGTGGCTCGCCCAGCAGATCAGCGACCTCGTGGACCCCTACTCGCTGGCCGGCGCCACGTGGGTGCCCGCCTACGCGCGACTGCTGGGCAACCGGATCGGCAAGGACGTGGACATGCACACCGTGCCACCGGTCACCGGCATGCTCACGGTCGAGGAGGGCGCCGCGATCGAGCCTGAGGTGGACCTGTCCGGCTACTGGGTCGACGGCGACGTCGTCCGGCTCGGCGAGGTGCGCATCGGCGCGGACGCCGTCGTGGGCGCCCGCTCCACGCTCCTGCCGGGCGCCCAGGTCGGCGCCGGGGCGCACGTCGAGGCCGGGTCCACCGTCGCCGGGCGGGTGCGCGGCGGCCAGCGCCACGCCGGCTCCCCCGCCGTCAAGGTGGGCAAGGTGAAGTCCCGCGGCCCCGCCGAGGCGCCGCGGGAGACCCCGGGCTGGCGCCTGATGGCGACCGTCCTCTCGACCCTCATCTCCCTCCTTCCGCTCGTCTCCGCCGCCGCGGCGGCCGCGGTGGCCGCGTGGTCGCTGACCTGGTGGCCGCCGGCCCCGGAGGCGGGGCCGCTGGCCGCCGTCGGGACCACCGCGGCGCGCCTGCTGGCCGCAAGCCCCCTGGTGGCCGGCGTCTGGTTCCTGACCCAGATGCTGCTCGTGCTCGTCACCGTGCGCCTGCTCGCGCTCGGCATCACGGAGGGGCACCACCCCGTGCGCTCCCGGGTCGGCTGGCAGGTGTGGGCCACCGAGCGCGTCCTCGACGCCGCCCGCGACCAGCTGTTCCCGATCTACGCCTCCCGCTTCACGCCGACGTGGCTGCGCCTGCTGGGCGCCGAGGTGGGCCGCGGCGTCGAGGCCTCCACCGTGGTGCTCCTGCCCTGCATGACCCGCGTGGGCGACGGCGCGTTCCTCGCCGACGACACGATGGTCTCCTCCTACTCCCTCGACGGCGGGTGGATGCACGTGGCCCCCGCGAAGGTCGGCAAGCGCTCGTTCGTGGGCAACTCCGGCATGGTGCCCGGCGGCCGCACCCTGCGCCGCGACTCGCTCGTGGCGGTGCTGTCCACCACCCCGGCCAAGACCAAGGCGGGCACCTCCTGGATGGGCTCCCCGCCCGTGCGCCTGCGCCGCAACGAGGTCACCGCGGACGCCGCCCTCACCTACGACCCGCCGGCCCGGCTCAAGGCCGCCCGCACCGCCTGGGAGCTGCTGCGCGCGATCCCGGTGTGGCTGCACGTGGCCCTGTCCATCGCCGTCGGCGCGACGCTGGCCGCCCTCATCGCGGTCGGCACGTGGGTGCTGGCCTTCGTCCTGGGCGGCGTCGTCCTGCTCGCGGCCGGCGCGGTCGCGGCGGGCCTGACCGTGCTCGCCAAGCGGGTCTTCGTCGGCCGGATCCGCGCGGGCGAGCACCCGCTGTGGTCCTCGTTCATCTGGCGCAACGAGGTCGCGGACACCTTCACCGAGTTCCTCGCCGCCCCGTGGTTCAGCCGGGCCGCGGCCGGCACCCCCGCCCTGGTCTGGTTCCTGCGCGCGATGGGCGCCCGCATCGGCCACGGCGCCTGGGTCGAGTCCTACTGGCTGCCCGAGGCCGACCTCGTGGAGCTCGGCGACGGCGCCACCGTGAACCGCGGCTGCGTCGTCCAGACCCACCTGTTCCACGACCGCGTGATGTCCCTGGACGCCGTCGTCCTGGAGGACGGCGCCACCCTCGGCCCCCACTCCGTGGTGCTGCCGGCCGCTCGCCTGGGCCGCGGCACCACCGTCGGCGCCGGGTCCCTCGTGATGCGCGGCGAGGAGCTGCCCGCCGGCACGTGGTGGCTCGGCAACCCGGTCTCCCCGTGGCGTCGTCCCGACGGCGACCCCGCCGCCGCGGCCACCCCCTCCCGAGAGGAAGCATGAGCACCGATCCCTACGTCCCGGGCGTCGGCACCGACGCCGCCACCGTCGAGCACATCGCGCTGGACCTCGATGTGCGCCTGGCCGCGAACCGGGTCTCCGGCACCGCCGTCCTGCGTGTGCGCCTGACGAAGCAGAGCCGCCGCATCGAGCTGGACCTGCACCGGCTGCGCGTGTCCCGGGTGGCCGCCGTCGTCGACGGCCGCGCCATCGCCTCCTCGTTCACCCAGCCGGGCCGCGCCCCGAGCCGCCTCGTCGTGGACCTGGGCGAGAGCCGGCCGGAGGGCACGCTCGTGGAGCTCACCGTGGTCTACGCGGGCACGCCCACGTTGCGGCGCAGCCCGTGGGGCACCATCGGCTGGGAGGAGCTCACGGACGGCGTGCTCGTGGCCGGGCAGCCCCACGGCGCCTCCACGTGGCTGCCGTGCGTGGACTCCCCCACCTCGCGCTCGACGGCGGAGATCACCCTCACCTGCGATGCGGGCTACCTGCCCGTCGCCAACGGCGTGGGCGCACCCGTGCGCACGCGCGGCTCGCGGGTCACGTGGCGGTGGCGGCTCGACCAGCCCGTGCCCGCCTACCTGCTCAGCGTGCAGATCGGCCGCTACCGGCTCGTGGACGCCGCCCCTCCCGCCGAGGGGCTGCCGCCGCTGCGCCTCGTGGTCTCCCCGCGGACCGAGCAGCGGGCCCGCCGGGCCCTCGCCCCCCAGCCGGCCATGATGGCCACGTTCATCGACGCCTACGGGCCGTACCCGTTCGAGGACTACACCGCGGTCGTGGCCGATGAGGAGCTCGAGATCCCGCTCGAGGCCGCGAGCATGTCCCTGTTCGGCACCAACCACCTGGACGGCTCGTGGGAGTCCGAGCGGCTGATCGCCCATGAGATGTCCCACCAGTGGTTCGGCAACGCCGTGACCCTGGGCCGCTGGTCCGACCTGTGGCTGCACGAGGGCTTCGCCTGCTGGTCCGAGTGGCTGTGGGCCGAGGCCTCGGGGCGGTCGAGCATCACCTCGATGGCGCGGCGGGCCTGGCAGAAGCTGGCCGCGCACCCGGTGGAGCAGGCGCTGGCCGAGCCCGGGCCGGAGGAGATGTTCGAGGACTGGGTGTACAAGCGCGGCGCGCTCACCGTGGAGGCACTGCGGCAGCTGCTCGGCACGGACCTCTTCGGCTCCATGCTGCGCGCCTGGGTGCGGGAGCACCGGTTCGGCACCGTCGACTCCCTGGGGCTGCGCACGCACGTGCACGCGTGGGCCCCGCACGCCGGGGTGAGCCGGGCGCAGGTGGACGAGCTCTTCGACGCGTGGACGCTGCGGCCCGCCCTGCCGCCGTTCCCGGGCTGAGGCGGCCGCGCGGTCGACTCAGCGGCCCCGCCGCGCCAGCGCCCCGACGAGACCGCCCGGAAGCCGGTCGGTCAGGTCCACCAGCACGACGTCGGCCGGCACGGTCAGCGCGTCGACGGCGGCGGGGTCGCCCGTGAAGCCGGTGCCGGCGGCCTTCACGAGCGCCTCCTTGCGCGTCCACAGCCGGGCCCGCGCGGCGGGCCTCTCGGGGGCGGGGAGCTCCCGCACCCGGGCGCGCTCCGCCGTCGAGAAGCCCACCCCGCCCAGGCCGTCCTCGTCCGCGAAGGCCGCGGCGTCCGCCCGCTCGACGTCCACCCCGAGGCCGAGCCCGTCGGCGGGCCGTGCCGGCGCCCACCACGCCCCGATCCGCGCCCGGTCCTCGGCGCCGGGCATCCGGACGCGCGTGAACGAGACGAGGGCGACCCGGCCGGGGGGCAGGCCGGTCAGCGCGGGGACGCCGTGCGCGGCCGAGCCGCAGCCCGGGCAGGCGTGCCGGAGCCCGAGCGGCCCCACCGGCACGCCCCAGGCCGCCGTCAGGGCGGTGCGCACCTGACCGAGCAGTGCGGAGACGGCGTCGGCCGCCCCCGCCGAGGCGGGGACGGCCGAGGTCAGGCCCCACGGGCCGGTCGCGACGGACACGGTCAGCGCTGGACCGCCCCGTGCCGCTGCGCCGCGAGCGCGGTGGCCGCGGCGCGGGCCTCGGAGACCTCCTCCGCGGTGAGCGTGCGGTCAGGGGCGCGGAAGCGCAGGGAGAACGCGAGGGACTTCCGCCCCTCCGGCACGCCCGCGCCCCGGTAGACGTCGAACAGCTCGACGGCCTCGAGCAGCTCCCCGGCACCCTCGGCGAGGGTCGCGCGCACGTCCCCGGCCACGACGGCCTCGTCCACCACGAGCGCCACGTCCTGCGTGCTCACGGGGAACGTGGACAGCGGTGCGGCGACCACGATCTCGGGGGCCGCGGCGCACAGCGCGTCCAGGTCCAGCTCCCACACGCTCGTGCGGGCGGGCAGGTCCTCGGCCTCGAGCCACTGCGGGTGCAGCTCGCCGGCGACGCCCACCACCCGGTCCCCGTGCTCGGTCACGACGACGAGCTCGGCCACCCGGCCCGGGTGGAAGGCGTGGTGCCGGCCCTGCCGGACGGTCAGCTCGACGCCGAGGACGTCGGCGACGTCGAGGGCCCCGGCGATCGCGTCCTGCCAGTCCACCGGGCGGGGGTCGTGGTCCGGCCCGGGCGCCGAGTCGTGCCCGGCGTACAGACCGGCCACGTGCCACGGCTGGGCGGGGATGCCGGCCTCGAGGTCGGCGAGGACCTCGGCGGAGGGGTGGACCGCGCGCGGGGGGATCGTCGCCGAGCCCAGCTGCGCGCCGGGCAGGAAGACCAGCCCCATCTCGTACAGCGCCAGGTCGCGGAAGCCGCGTCCGAGGTTGCGGCGCGCGGTCTCGACGAGGCCCGGCAGCAGCGACAGGCGCAGGTGCCGGTACTGGGAGGCGATCGGATTGGCCAGGGCCACCATCGCCAGGGCCTGGCCCTGCGCGTCCGAGTCCGCCCCGAAACGCCGGTTCTGCTCCTCGGAGACGAACGGGTAGGCGAGCACCTCGGTGAGTCCCGCGGCCGCGAGCGCGGCCGACACGCGGCGACGCTGGGCCTGGCGGCGGGTGAAGCCGCGGCCCGGCGGGGCCACGGGCACCACGGAGGGGATCGCGTCGTAGCCGCGCAGGCGCGCGACCTCCTCGGCGAGGTCCTCGGGGATGCGCAGGTCCGTGCGCCACGACGGGGCGGTCACGGTCAGCCGCGGGGCGGCGTCGGCGGCGGCCTCGGCGACGGTCACCTCGGCGCCCAGGGCCCGCAGCGTCTCCACGACCTCGTCGGTCGTGTACGCCACGCCCACCAGGGCGGAGGGGAAGTCGGCGGCCATCTCGACGACGGCCGGCTGCGGCCGCGTCCCGACGTCGGTGACCCCGGGCTCGGCGGTGCCGCCGGCGAGCTCGACGAGCATCTGGACGGCCCGCTCGGCCGCCTCGTCGGCGATCTCCCAGTCGACGCCGCGCTCGTTGCGCTTCGACGCCTCCGAGGGCAGGCGGTGCCGGCGCCGCGTACGGGCGATCGACACGGGGTCGAAGTTCGCGGACTCGACCACGATCGTGGTGGTGGCGTCCGTGACCTCGGTGGCGGCCCCGCCCATGACGCCCGCCAGGCCGATGGGGCCGGAGTCGTCCGTGATGAGCAGGTCCTCGGGGTCGAGCTCGCGCTCCTTGCCGTCGAGGGTGGTCAGGGTCTCTCCGGCCCGCGCGCGGCGCACCACGATCTCGCCGGAGAGCGTGTCCGCGTCGTAGAAGTGCAGGGGCTGGCCCAGCTCCCACATGACGTAGTTGGAGATGTCCACCGGCAGGGAGATGGTGCGGATGCCGGCCAGGCGCAGGCGCGCGGCCAGCCACGGCGGGGTCGGGCGGGTCGCGTCCACGCCGGAGACCGTGCGGGCCACGAACCGGGTGGCCCCGGGCTCGCCGTGGATCGGCGCGTCGTCGTCGATGCGGACGGCCGGGCCGGCGTCGTCGGCCGCGGGCGGGTGGACGGCGGCGGCCGGGTCCGTGAAGGGCACGCCGGTGGCGTGCGCGTACTCGCGCGCGACGCCGCGCATCGAGAACGCGTAGCCGCGGTCGGGCGTCACGTTGATCTCGGCGGCCTCGCCGTGCAGGTCCAGGACGTCCCGGGCGTCGGTGCCCGGCTCGGGGTCGAGCCCGAGGTCGCCGAGCACGATGATCCCGTCCGTGCCGTCGTCGCCCATGCCCAGCTCCGTGCTGGAGGCGATCATGCCGGCCGAGACGTGGCCGTAGGTCTTGCGGGGGCTGATGCGGAAGTCGCCGGGCAGCACCGCGCCGGGCAGGGCCACGACGACCTTGTCCCCGACCTCGAAGTTGTGGGCGCCGCACACGATGCCCTGCACGCCGGAGGGCTCGATCCCCTCGCCGGTGAGCGGCTGTGCGGCGCCCTCGGGCACCACGCGCACGGAGCACCAGTTGATGGTCTTGCCGTTCTTCTGCGGCTCGGGCTCCTTGGAGAGCACCTGCCCGACGACGATCGGGCCCTGCAGCTCGGCAGCCGGACGGTGGACGTCCTCCTCCTCGAGGCCGACGCGGACGAGGTCGGCCATCACGTCCTCGGCACGGTGCTCCGCGGGCACGGGGACGAACTCCCGCAGCCAGTCCAGGGGGATGCGCATGGATCAGACCTCCATTCCGAAGTGCTGGGAGAAGCGGACGTCGCCCTCGATCATGTCGTGCATGTCCGGGACCTCGTTGCGGAACATGAGCGTGCGCTCCACGCCCATGCCGAACGCGAACCCGGAGTACTCCTCCGGGTCCAGGCCCGCGGCGCGCAGCACGTTCGGGTGCACCATGCCGCAGCCGCCCCACTCGATCCAGCGGGGCCCGCCCTTGGCGCCGGGGTGCCAGATGTCCAGCTCGGCGCTGGGCTCGGTGAACGGGAAGAAGTTCGGGCGCAGGCGGATGGCCGCCTCCGCCCCGAACATCTGGCGGGCGAAGTACTCGAGGGTGCCGCGCAGGTGGGCCATGGTCAGGCCCTTGTCCACGGCCAGGCCCTCGAACTGGTGGAACACCGGGGTGTGCGTGGCGTCCAGCTCGTCCGTGCGGAACGTGCGGCCCGGGCACAGCACGTAGGTGGGGGCTCCCCGCTCGAGCAGGGAGCGCATCTGCACCGGAGAGGTGTGGGTGCGCAGCAGCAGGTGGGCCTCGGCCGGGTCCACGAAGAAGGTGTCCTGCATCTCGCGGGCCGGATGATCCGGCGCGAAGTTGAGGGAGTCGAAGTTGAACCACTCGGACTCGAGCTCGGGGCCCTCCGCGATCTCCCAGCCCATGCCGACGAAGATCTCCGAGACACGGTCCATCGTCAGCGAGAGCGGGTGACGGGCGCCGACGCGGCGGCGACGGACCGCGGTGGTCACGTCCACCGTCTCCTCGCGCAGGATCCGCGCGGCCTGCTCCGCCTCGAGCACCTCGGTGCGGGCGGCCAGGGCCTTGCCCAGGCGGCCGCGTGCGGCGCCCATGAGCTTGCCGGCCTCCGCCTTGCGCTCCTTGGGCAGAGCGCCGATCGCCTTGTTCGCGAGAGTCAAGGGGGCCCGGTCGCCGGTGTGGGCCAGGCGGGCGGCCTTGAGTTCATCGAGGTCGGCCGCGGCCTCATATGCGGCGAGCGCGGCCTGCACAGCGGCCTCCACCGCCTCCGCGTCCACGGGGGAGATCTCCGCCACGGGCGCGGTGGGCTCCGCGCCGGTCTCGGGGCTGGGTGTCATCAGGGCAACGACCTTCGCATGGGGGACGGTGGGACGCCCGTCAGTCTAGTGTCCGCCCCGGGCCCGCTCGGCCTAGGCTGAGGCGCATGACCGCCCCGGACTCCCTCGACGGCACCGACCCGCTGCTGCGGGGCGTGGGCCTGGACGCGCAGACCCGCTGCGCCCATCACGCCACGGCGCGGGACGTCGTCGCCCTGCGCTTCGCCTGCTGCCCCGCGTACTGGTCCTGCCACCGCTGCCACGCGGAGCTCGCCGACCACCCGGCCGTGCCGGTGCCTGCCGGCGAGTTCGACCGGCCGCATGTGCTGTGCGGGGTGTGCCGCACCGAGCTGAGCGTGACCGCCTACCTCGCCCTCGAGGCCACCGCTGATCCTGCGTGCCCGGCCTGCGGGGCGCCGTTCAACCCGGGCTGCGCCGCCCATGCCCCGCTCTACTTCGACGTCCCCGCGTCCGGGTCCCCCGCCGGGGACGCCGATCCTGCGGCACAGCCATGACCGCGGCCCCCTCCCGGCCGTCGCCTCCGGCGCACGTGCGGGCGCGCGGGCTGTGGAACCTGCTGAACCTGGCGACGCCGCTGGGGCTGGTGGGCGCCGTCGTCGCCGGCTGCGCGCTGCGGCCCGGACCGCACGGGCTGATCGAGGCCCACGGCTGGACGCACCGGTTCCCGGGCGGGGCCGCGTTCACGGTCGGCGACGTCGTGTTCACCCGCCCCGGCCTGCGCATGACGCCCGCGCTGTGGCGGCACGAGGCCGGCCATGCGGACCAGTACGCCCTCCTGCTGGGTCTGCCCTTCCTGCCGGCGTACGCGCTGGCGGCGGCGTGGTCGATGTGGCGGACCGGGGATCCGGCCTCGCGCAACGTCTTCGAACGACGCGCGAGCCTGGCCCTGGGCGGCTACATCGAGCGGCCCGTGGTCCGCGGCCTGCGGCGCCGCCGCTGACGGGCACGGGCGATCGCGCCGACACGGACCCGGGGTCCGGGGAGGTCAGTGCAGGGTGCCGCCGGGGACGTCGAGGTCGGGGCCGCCGGCCAGCGCCGTCAGGGCGGCCTCGGCCACCGCGCGCGCCAGGTCGGCCGCGGGCAGGGCCGGGGTGTCCGGCGTCGGGCGGTGCTCGGTGTCCCACGGCACGTGGATGAAGCCGGCGGCCCGGGCGGTGCCGGGGCCGTCGAGGAGCGAGTACATGACGTGGTTGCACACGAACGCGCCCGCGGACAGGGACGGCTCCGCGGCGACGCCGGCCTCCCGGATCGCGGCGACGGCACGCTTGGCGGGCAGGGTGGCGAACAGGGCCGCGGGACCGTCGGCGCGCACGGGCCGGTCCACGGGCTGCTCCCCCGCGTTGTCCGGGATCCGGGCGTCCTGCAGGTTCACGGCCACCCGTTCGACCCGGACCGTCGCCGTGCCGCCAGCCAGCCCGACGGCGATCGCCACCTCCGGCCGGACCCGGTCGAGGGCCGCGGTCAGGGCCGGCCCGGCCGCGCCGAACGCGCACGGCAGCTCGACCGCCTCGGCCGTCACACCCCGGTCCGCCAGGATGCCCACGGCGTCCCGCGCGGCGGCGATCGACGGGTTGTGGACATCGCCGCCGAAGGGCTCGAAGCCCGTGAGCAGGACGCGGGCGGCCGGGGCGGGTGCACGGGAGGTCATGGCGACCACGGTAGGCGCGTCTCGGCGCCCGCGCCACGCCCGGACTCGAACACGCTTGCGGGTCGATTCGAACATGTGTTCTACTTCTGGCCATGCGATGGGAAGCGCAGACCCTGCGGTCCGAGGGCGGAGCCCAGCGGGCGACGGCCGGCACACCGGCCGGCTCCGCCGCCCTGCTGCCGCTCTCGGACCTGCAGCGGAGTGTCACCACCCCGGAGTTCGCGGGCGTCACCTTCCATGAGGTGCTCGCCAAGACCGCACTGAACTCGGTGCCGTCCGCCTCGGCCATGCCGTTCCGCTGGACCGTGAACCCGTACCGCGGCTGCACCCACGCCTGCCGGTACTGCTACGCCCGCAGCACCCACACCTTCCTCGAGCTCGACGCCGGGGCCGACTTCGACCGGCAGATCGTCGTGAAGGTCAACGTCGCCGAGGTGCTGCGCGCCGAACTCGCCCGCCCCACGTGGGGCCGCGAGGCGGTGGCGTTGGGGACGAACACGGACCCGTATCAGCGGGCCGAGGGCCGCTACGCGCTGATGCCCGGGATCATCCGGGCCCTGGCCGATTCCGGCACCCCGTTCTCCGTGCTGACCAAGGGGACCCTGCTCGCGCGGGATGTGCCCCTGCTGCAGGCGGCCTCGCGCCAGGTGCCGGTGCAGGTCTCGCTGTCCCTGGCGATGCTCGACCCCGCCATCGCCGCCGCGGTCGAGCCGGGCACGCCGTCGCCGACCGCACGCCTGCGCCTGATCGAGCGGCTCGCCGCCGCGGGTGCGGACGTCACCGTCATGGCCATGCCCCTGCTGCCGTGGCTCACGGACGGGGACCGCGAGATCGACGCCCTCATGCGCGCGCTGGCGGACGCCGGAGCCGCGCGCGTCATGCCGGGCGCCCTGCACCTGCGGCCGGGCGCGAAGGAGTGGTACCTGGACTGGATCCGCCGCGAGCACCCGGATCTGCTGGCCGGCTACGAGCAGATGTACGCCCGGTCCGCCTACGCGCCCGAGTCGTACCGCCGCATGCTCACCCGGATGGCCGGGGAGGCCGCCGCACGGCACGGCCTGGCCCGCGGCGGCGCGCACGGCATCCGGCGCGAGGACGGTCCCCCGGCCCGGCGCACCCCGGCACCCCGGCTCTCCGCTCCGGCGGCGCAGCCCGCGCTGTTCTGACCCGTCCGCGGGGCACGGCCGGCCGCGCGCCGGCTCAGCGCCCCGCCGAGAACGCCGTGGCGGCGCCGCGGAGCACCTCGGCCACGATCGGCCGGTCCGCCGGGATCCAGTCCAGGTGCCGCACGCCCGGCCCGGCGAGCGGCAGCCACGCCAGCAGATCGTGGTCCTGCAGGGCTCGGGGCGTCGCCCCCTCCTCCGCGAGGACGCCCCAGAACACCCGCATCCGGGCGCCGTTGGCCAGCTCCCACCCGGCCGGCTCCGGCGCCGCCACCTCGGGGCCGAGCCGCACGGCGACCCCGAGCTCCTCCCGGCACTCCCGCAGCAGCGCCTCCTGGGCACCCTCTCCCGGCTCGACCTTGCCCCCGGGGAACTCCCAGAGTCCCCGCAGCGCGGCGGGCGCGCTGCGGCGGGCCGCCAGCAGGCGGGTCGGCGCGGCCGCATCGTCGAGCAGCGCGAGCCCCACGACCAGCCGCGGTCGCGCACCGTCCCGGGGCGACGTCGTCGGGCGGGCGGGGAGCACGGGGCGAGCAGGTGTGGCGGAGGTCATGAGCCCAGGCTAGCGAGGCCCCCGCCCCCGCAGACCGGAGTCCGTAGGCTGGGTCGGTGCCCACCCCCACTCCCGCCGCCGACGGCGCCCACGACCGTTCCCCCCGCGCCCCGCGTCCGACGCGCCCGGACCCGTCCATCCCGCCGACCGCGCCGACGGGCCCCGGCGCGCTGCTGGGCGGCCACCGCGTGCGTCTGCTGCCGGCCATCCTCGCGCTGGCCCTGGGCAGCTTCGCGATCGGCACCACGGAGTTCGCGATGATGGGCCTGCTGCCGCAGGCGGTGGCCGACCTCGGCATCGGTCTCGAGGCCGGCGGCGTGCTCATCTCCATGTACGCGTTGGGCGTCGTGATCGGCGCTCCCCTGCTGGCCGCGTCCTTCGCCCGCGTCGACCGGCGGGTCACGAGCATCGTGCTGATGCTGCTGTTCGTCGTGGGGCACGTGGCCGCGTTCCTCGCCCCGGACATGGGGAGCATGATGGCGGCCCGGTTCGTGTCGGGCCTGCCCCACGGCGCCTACTTCTCCGCGGCCGCCCTGGCCGCGGCGGACCTCGCCGGGCCCGCCCGCCGCGGCCAGGCCGTGGCCTGGGTGATGGCCGGGCTGTCCGTGGCCAACGTGCTGGGCGTGCCGGGCGCGACGGCGCTCGGGCAGGCCGTCGGCTGGCGCTGGATGTTCGTCATCGTGGCGGTCTGCGCGGCCCTGTGCGTCGGGGCGACCGCGTGGCTCGTCCCGTCCGTGCCGGCCCCCGCGGGCGCCTCGGTCGGCCGCGAGCTGCGCGGTCTGGCCTCCGGCCGCCTGTGGGCGACGGTGGCCGTGGGCGTGATCGGCTTCGCCGGCATGTTCGCGCTCTACACCTACATCGCGCCGCTGCTCACGGAGGTCGCGGGCCTCGAGGAACGGTGGGTCCCCGCCGTGCTGGCCCTCTACGGCGTCGGCATGGTGATCGGCACGCTCGTCAGCGGCGCCCTCACGGACCGCGACCCGGTGGGCACCCTGCGCCTGAGCTTCGGGCTCAGCGCGGTCTCGCTGGCCGCCGTCGCGCTGACGGCCTCGTGGGCTCCGGTGATGATCGTGTTCCTCTTCTGCGTGGCCGTCAGCGGCTCCGGGATCGCCCCGTCCCTGCAGGTGCTGCTCGTGGACTCCGCGCCCACCGCACCCCAGCTGGCCGGTTCGCTCAACCACTCCGCGCTGAACATGGCCAACGCGATGGGCGCGTGGGTCGGGGCCGCCGCGATCGGGGCCGGTGCGTCGCTGCGGACCCCGCCGCTGGTCGGCGCGGGCATCGCCCTGGCGGGCCTGATGCTGGCGTTCCTGCTCGTGCGCCGCGACGTCGCGGCGCGGCCCGGCGTCCGGGCTGTTGACGACGGCTCGCCCCGCTGATCGGCCCGCTCCCGGCCGGGGCGATCCTCGTGCGGCCGGGAAATCCCGAAAAAGCCGGGGCGCCAGAGGTGGCCCCGGACGAAAACCCCTTGCTACGTTCATCCTTGTACGTCAGATTCGCAACCTGAAAGGAATCATCATCATGGGCTTCATTGGCTGGATCGTTCTCGGCCTCATCGCCGGTGCCATCGCTCGCGCCATCCTCCCCGGACGTCAGGGCGGCGGTTGGCTCGGCGCCCTCCTCACCGGCATTGTCGGTGCTCTCCTCGGCGGCTGGATCGCCTCCCTGGTGTTCAACATCAACGTGAACGAGAAGTTCTTCAGTCTGGGCACCTGGATCTTCGCGATCATCGGTGGTGTCATCGTCGCGGCCGTGTGGCAGGCCATCACCCGCCGCACCGGCACCCGTGCCTGAGTGAGCTGAGCGGCCCGGTTCGACCCGGACACGCAGAAGGGGCGGGGATCCACGCGGATCCCCGCCCCTTCTGCGTGTCCGGACGGCTGGCGCCGCCTCGTGCGCCACGTCAGCCGGCGCGCCGCGCCCCCGCCATCGCGGACGAGTACAGGCACACCGTGGCGGCGGTCCCCACGTTCAGGGACTCCGCGGCCCCATACAGCGGCACCGCCACCCGGCGGTCCGCCAGTGCGAGCTCACCGTCGTCCAGGCCCTGAGCTTCGTTGCCGAACAGCCACGCGGTCGGCGCGGCAACCACGCCGGGGGCGAGGGCGTCGAGCCGATCCGAGCCGTAGCCGTCGGCGGCCCACACCTGCAGGCCTGCGGCCCGGGCGGCGGCCGCGGCCGCCTCTGCGGGGACGGCGGTGACCACGGGCAGGTGGAACAGCGACCCGGCGGTGGACCGGACCACCTTGGGGTTGAACGGGTCGACGGAGCCCGGCGTGAGGACCACCGCGTCCGCCCCGGCCGCGTCCGCGGCTCGGATGACCGTGCCGGCGTTCCCCGGGTCCTGCACGCGGCACAGCACGGCGGCCAGGCGCGCCTCCTCGAGGACCGCTTCGACGGCCTGCGGCTCCGGCATCCGCGCCACGGCGACGATGTCCTGCCCCGTCACGGCGTCGGCCATGGCGGTGAGCACCTCGTCGCTGGCCTGGCGCACCAGGACGCACTCACCACCCGGCGTCGGGCGGTCCCGGACGCGCGCCACGAGCTCGGCCAGCGCGGGGTCCCGGTCCACGAGTCCGACGGACATGTACACCTGGGTCAGCACCCGCCCCGCGCGCCACTGCCCCGCGGCGGCCGCCGGCCCCTCCCCCAGGTGGGCGCGCAGGGCCTCGCGGCAGGCCTGCGGCCCCTCGACGAGGAACGTGCCCGTCCGGCGTCGGGCGGAGCGGCCCGCCAGGGCTGCCACCGCGCGCACGCGCTCGGCGCGGGGATGGGTCATCGGCTCGGCGTGCGGGGTCATGGGGTCTTTCTGGTCGGGGCTCAGCTGCGGATGCGCAGACGCCGACGGGGCGGGCCTCGGTGGAGGACCCGCCCCGTCGGCGGTGGTGTTCACGCCTGGGACGTGGTGGTGGGGGCCCTCAAGGCCCCGGAGCCGGCTCAGCGGGAGGCGGCGGGGGCGTTCACGTCTGCGGGCAGCGCCTCGCGGGCGGTCTTCACCAGCACGGCGAAGGTCGCGGCGTCGGAGACGGCGATCTCGGCCAGCATGCGGCGGTCCACCTCGACGCCGGCCAGCTTGAGGCCCTGCATGAAGCGGTTGTAGGTCATGCCGTTGGCGCGGGCGGCCGCGTTGATGCGGGTGATCCACAGGCGACGGAAGTCACCCTTGCGCTTGTGGCGATGCTGGTAGTTGTAGGTGAACGAGTGGAGCATCTGCTCCTTCGCCTTGCGGTACAGGCGAGACCGCTGGCCGCGGTAGCCGGAGGCGCGCTCCAGCATGGTCCGACGCTTCTTGTGGGCGTTCACTGCCCGCTTCACACGTGCCACGTGCGTACTCCAATCTGTGTGGTCCCCGGGGCGCGCACTGGCGCGTCACGGCCGAGGAGGAAGGGGTTCCGGCGAGGCCGGGGGGGTGTCAGATGCCGAGCATCCGCTTGATCTGCTTGATGCTGCCCTTGGAGACGAGCTGGTCGCCCTTGAGACGGCGGGTCAGGCGCGAGGACTTGTGCTCCAGGTAGTGGCGGCGGTTCGCCTGCTGGCGCATGATCTTGCCGGAGCCGGTCACGCGGAAGCGCTTCTTGGCACCGCTGTGGGTCTTCATCTTCGGCATGGCTGCCGTTCTCCTTCACTCATCGCTGCCGTGCGCGGCGCGCACGGCAGTGCTGGTCACCCCGGTCCGTCCGGACCGGGCTGGTCTGTGGCGACCCCGGGGGGTCAGGCCCGAGGACCGGGCTTGGGGGCACCGCCGCGGGGGGCGGCGGGCTTGGGCGGGGCCGGCATCGGCTTGGCCGCCGGCTTCGGAGCCGACGACGGCGCGGCCGGCTTGGCGGCGGACCGCGGCTTCGGCGTGGCAGCCGGCGCAGCCGAGGACTGCGGCTTCGGCGTCGCGGCCGGCTTCGCAGCCGGGGCGGCCGCGGCCGGGCGGGGAGCCGCCGGGGCCGGGGTCTTCGGCGCCTGCGTCGTCTCGGCCGGGGCCGCGGAGGCGTTCTCCTGCGTCCGGGCGGCCATGGCCTTCAGCTGCTCGGGGAACGCATCCCCGACCGAATTCCGCACCGGGGCGGAGTCGGACGCCGCCTTCTGCGCGGCGCGCTCCTTGGCCTCGCGGGCGGCCTGGTCGCGACGCGAACCGCCGCCCTGACGCTCGCGGTGGCTCTCGGCCGAGTTCTTGCGCTGGTCCGCCCGCGCATCGGCCTTGGTGCGCAGCGGGCCGACCACCATCACCATGTTGCGGCCGTCCTGGCGCGGCTGCGATTCGACGGTGCCCAGCTCGGCGACGTCCTCGGCGAACTGCTGCAGCAGCTTGATGCCGAGTTCGGGACGCTGCTGCTCACGGCCGCGGAACTGGATGATGGCCTTGACCTTGTCGCCCTGGCTCAGGAACTTCTTGGCGTGGCCGGTCTTGGTCTCGTAGTCGTGCTTGTCGATCTTCAGGCGGAAGCGGACCTCCTTGAGGACCGTGTTCACCTGGTTCTTGCGCGACTCACGGGCCTTCACCGCGGCCTCGTACTTGTACTTGCCGAAATCCATCAGCTTGCACACCGGAGGCTTGGCCGTGGGGGCCACCTCCACGAGATCCAGGTCCGCCTCGGCGGCGAGCCGGAGGGCGTCCTCGACGCGGACGATGCCGACCTGTTCGCCGTTCGGGCCGACCAGGCGGACTTCCGGAACGCGGATACGCTCGTTGATGCGGGGATCGCTGATGGTGGTACTCCTCTGTGTGAGACGACGGGTGACCCCGCGCCCACCGGAGGGGCCCTCGGAAACGAGGAAGGCCTCCCCTGCGCGGACGCAGACGGAGGCCTCGACACGATCCCGTCGGACGGGACCCTCGGTGCGGGCTGCGCGCCACGACGCGGCGGTCCCGACCGGCGACCCGGCAACTCGGCCCGGGGCGAACCGGACATCCTGCTGACGCGGGTGGGAGAGAGGCCTCCACTTTGCTGCTCCTGGCCCGTGCATGCCCGCCCCGGGGTCGCCGGATGACGAGGTCTTGCGCGGACCACGAGTGGTCTATGGGAAGCTTACCACCATGACAGACGAACGTCAGGCCCAGGACGCCACCCCCATGGACGCCCCCGCCGAGATCCGCGACATCCACGAGGTCCCCGCCGTCGAGGTCATCACGACCACCGCCGTGCACCTGATGACCGCCGCCGCCGTCAAGTGCGGCCTGGCCGACTCCCCCGACGCCCGCGAGCTCATCGATCTCGACGAGGCCCGCAAGCTCATCACGGCCCTCGCCGGGCTGGTCACGGCCGCGGCCCCCGAGATCGGCAGCCAGCACGCCGGACCGCTGCGCGACGGGCTGCGCTCGCTGCAGCTGGCGTTCCGTGAGGCCTCCCCGTTCCCGGACGCCCCGGGCAAGGGCCCCGGCGAGAAGTTCACCGGCCCGGTGAACTGACCACGGCCCCGATGACGACGACGGCGCGCCCCTGGCCGGGGGCGCGCCGTCGTCGTCGGGGCGGGGCTCAGGCGTCCGTCGAGGCCTCCGGGGCGGGGGTGAGATGCCGGGTGACCGGCGTCGTGAAGAGGGTGAGCAGCGCGACGCCGGAGACCGCGAGCAGCGGCCCACCCAGAGCGGCGGCGTCCACGCTGAAGAGCCACGAGGACAGGAGCACACCGAAGAGCTGGATCGCGACGGCGGCGCCGCGGCTCCACGCCCGACCGCGCAGCAGGGCGACGGCGGTCGCAAGGATCCACAGGGTGAGCAGCGCGTAGATGACGACCAGCATCACGCGGGCGCCGGCCGGGAGCACCCCGTCCGCCGCATGCACCACCGCGTCCACGGCGAGCCAGAGGAGCGCGCCCGCCTCGAGCACGAGCGCCGCGGCGACCACGAGGACGGCCACCGGCAGGCCCCGGCCGGGGCGGGGCGGGACCGTCGTCGCGTCGGCGCCCGACGACTCGGACGGGGCGACGGGGTCGGGGCGGCGGGACTGTGCCATGGGGCCTCTCCTGCGGGACGGCTGCGGGGACGGACGTGTCCCCCACCGTACGCCGGGCGGTGCGCGGACCAGGTCCGCGGCGACGCGCCGTCCCGGGCATGGGTGTGACCAAGGACTCACTGGGAGGTGCGGTGATGCACCTCATTCACCTCTTGTTCACTCGTGAGGGCCGTGCGAGGATGGCACGCGAAAGATTTCCGGGGGCCGCGTTCGTACGAAAGCGGTCCCCGTTGCAATGACCAGGGTCGCCCTCCGTATCGGTCGTGCCGCGCGTCGTCCGCGCAGGCCCCCGCGCCCGCCGCCGGCGGAGGCCGTGACCACCGGCGCCCGCGGGCTCCGGCTCTTCCGACAGAAAGTGAGCGGACCGATGGATTGGCGCAGTAAAGCAGCGTGCCTGGACAAGGACCCGGAGCTGTTCTTCCCCGTGGGCAACACCGGCCCCGCCCTCCTGCAGATCGAGGAGGCCAAGGCGGTGTGCCGCTCGTGTGAGGTCGTGGACACGTGCCTGAAGTGGGCCATGGAGTCCGGCCAGGACTCGGGCGTCTGGGGCGGCATGAGCGAGGACGAGCGGCGCGCCATGAAGCGCCGCGCGGCGCGTGCCCGCCGCGCCTCCTGACCCACCCGGACCACCGGCCCCGTCGACCTCGTCGACGGGGCCCTCGTCATGCCCGGCCGGGCTCACGTCAGGGGCAGTCGCAGCACGACGCGCGTGCCGCCGTCGTCGGACCGCTCCCAGCGCAGGGTGCCGCGCAGGTCCCCCTCCACGAGCGAGTGCACGATGCGCAGGCCGAGCCCCGATCCCTCGCCCGCGCGGGGAGACTCCCCCGGCACCCATCCGTCGGGGGCGGCGGGGCCGCCGTCCGTCACGGACACGACCAGCACCGTTCCTGCGGGGGTCGACTCACGGTCGGCGTGCAGGCCCACGCAGCCACCGCCCGGCGCCGTGCCGTGCTCGACGGCGTTGGCCGCCAGCTCATTGAGCACCAGCGCCAGCGGCGTGGTCACGTGGGAGGGCAGTTCACCGAACTCGCCCGTGACCGCGACCTGCAGCGGCCGCCCGTCCCCGGCCACCTCGACGGCCAGGCGGAACTGCCGCTGCAGCAGACCGTCCACGGGGACCTGGTCCTCGATCTCCTCGCTCAGCGTCTGGTGGACGAGGGCGATCGTGTCCACCCGCTGCATCGCCTGACGCAGCGCACGCTCCGCCTCGGGCGAGGACGTGCGCCGCGCCTGCATGCGCAGCAGCGATCCCACGGTCTGCAGGTTGTTCTTGACGCGGTGGTGGATCTCGCGGATGGTCGCGTCCTTGGTGAGCAGACGCTGCTCCTGGCGGCGCAGCTCGGTCACGTCGCGCAGCAGCAGCAGCGCCCCCTGCCAGCCGTCCGGACCGAGCAGGGGGACGGAGCGCACCGTGAGGGACGCCCCGCCGGACTGCACCTCCCGCCGTCCGGCACGCAGGCCGGTGAGCACCGCCCACGTCCCCTCGTCGGTGGGAACGCGGGCGGCCTCGGTGCTGGCCAGCACGTCGGTGAGCCGGTGCCCCTCGAGGGTCGAGGCGATGCCCAGCCGGCGCAGGGCGGAGACCGCGTTGGGACTGGTGAACTCGGCGACCGAGTCCGGCCCGAGCACGACGAGGCCGTCCCCCACCCGCGGCGTGCCGCCCGCCCAGAGGCCGGAGGGCTCCTCGGGCGCCGGCCAGCGGCCGTGCTGCATCATGTCCAGCAGGGTGCTGGCCGTCCGGCTGTAGTTCTCCTCGATCACCGAGCGCGCCGGCCGGCCGTTCGGGTCCGCGTGCGCGGAGACGACCGCGATGACCCTCCCGGCGCGGACCACCGGCCACAGACGCACCTGCAGCGTGCCTCCCGGGGCCTCGACGGGGCCGGTCCCCTCGGCCCGCTCCCCGCCATGCCACGTCTGCCCGACGACGGCCCGCAGGTCCGCGCGGGCGCGCGAGCCCACGATGTCGCGGTGGAAGAGGGTGGGAGCGGTGAAGGGCCGGACCTGGGCGAGCGCGACGAACCCTCCGGCCTCGTCGCGGCGGGGCACGGGGCACCAGAGCACGAGGTCCGCGAGCGCCAGGTCTGCCACGAGCTGCCAGTCCCCCACGAGCCGCTGCAGCCAGGCGCGGTCCTCGTCTCCGATGTCCGGGTGCGACGTCAGGGGGTCCTGCGCGAGCGAACTGACCATGGGATCAGGGTACGGCGACGTGCCGGGCGGCCCGTGTCCGTGGCGTCGCGGGCGGCGTCGGAGGACGCGGCGGCGATGGTCTGCGAGGGCCGTGCGCGGTGCCGTCCGCGGCGGGCGGGGCGGGCAGGGACACCGGCCAGCGTGGCGAGGGCGCGACGCAGCGGGCTGTTCGGAGCGGCCTCGGCGAGCACCTGGCCGGCGAGCAGCGCGGGGTCCGCGGCGGCCGGGTCCCACGGCAGGAACGCCTCCAGGGGCGTGGCCGGCGAGGCGTAGCGGTTCCAGACGGCCTCGACCTGGCCTCGCGGGGCGACGCCGGCGGCCGCGGGCCGGAGCCGGTTGACCACGACGCGCAACCGTGCCGCCGGGGCCGCCTCCGCCAGCTCCTCGACCCCGCGGACCAGGCGGGGCAGCGCGACGGCGTCCGGCCCGCCGACCGCGATGACCTCGTCGGCCGCGGCGAGCGCCGCCAGGGTCGCACCGTTGCGCTGTGGGGCGGGCACGTCGAAGGACAGCTCCTCGTCCTGTTCGAGACCGAACCCGACGTCGACGACCACGCGGTCCCAGTGTTCCCTGGCGGCCGCGATCAGCGCGGTGACGGCGGCGGGGCGCAGCTCGGGCCACCGGTCCACGCGGGTGAGTCCCGTCAGAACCGTCAGGTCCGCGCCCGCGACGCGGACGCGGACGCCCGCGGCCGCCAGGTCGGCGGCGCCCAGTCGGCCGTGGTCGGCCCGCCGTACGGCCCGCGCCACGCCGGCCGACTCCTCCGTCAGCCCCAGGTGCACACCGACGGCGGGGCCGTACGTGTCCAGGTCGACCAGCAGCGTGTTCCGGCCGGCCACGGCGTGCTCGGCGGCGAGGTTCACGGCGACGGTGGTGCGTCCCGGGGCGCCGGTGGGACCCCACACCACGGTCACCAGGGACTCCCGCGCGGGTGCGGTCGGTTCGCCCTCCTCCGGAGAGGGTGCGGGGTCGGCTCCCTCGTCCGCGGTGGCGGGGCCGTCGTCGGGGGTGGCCGCGGCGGGGGCGGCGCCCGGCCCGGCGTCGTCGGGCTCGTCGGCGTCGCGCCAGGGGTCCGTGAGGCCGGGCACCTCGTCCGCGCCGAGCGTCTCCAGGGTGATCGGCAGGTCGTCGAGGTCCTCGGCGTGATCCCGGGCGTGGTCGGCGTCCTCCCCGTGCGAGGTCTCCGGCCGGCGGCCCTCCGCGGCGGCGCTCGCGGACTCCACGACGACGGCCGCGATCTGCTCGGGGTCGGCGTCGGCGCGCACGCAGGGCACCCCCATGCTGCGGAGGCGACGGCGCTCGGTGCGAACCTCGCTGAGCGCCGCCACGCCCACGGGTCGGGGCAGCCGGGCCGTCTCCTCCAGGAAGGCGGCGGTGAGGGACTCGGTGTCCCCGGCTACGAGGACCGCGTCCACGAGACCGGAGCGGGCGATCGCGAGCAGCTCGGCGAGGTCCTCGGCCCGGCGGAGGACCGTGATGTCCGTCTGGTGCCGCTCGAGCGGGCCGATGTGGTCCAGGCCCGGCTGGACGGTGGTGGCCAGGGCGATGCGCACGGTCAGCGCACCCCGTGGGCCGGCACGAGGGTGACCCGCGCGTCCTTGACCTTCGCGTCCACGATGCGCGGCAGGGTCTCCTCCGGTGCCAGCAGCTGTACCCGGGTGGTGCCCGAGCCGCCGAAGCCGTTCTGCTCCGCCGTGACCTCGGAGATCTCGAGCGCCTCGGCCAGCCGGGCCGGGTCCGCATGGCCGCGGCCTCCCTCCGCGGGCATGGCCACCCAGACGTCCACGCGGTCTCCCACGCCCACGCCGGACGGCAGCGGCTCGTCCAGGGCCACCCCGACGGGACGACGGCCGTCCGGGTCCGCGTCCACCAGTGCCGCCGCCGGCAGCAGCTCGCCGGCCCGGACCGTCCCGGAGACCATCCGCCCCTCGGGCGCCGGAGCATCGGCGCTGAGGTACCGCTCGCCGGCCTCGCTGAGGTTCACCTCCACGGGCCGCAGGTCCCCGGCCGCGATGGGTGTGCCCGGGGGCAGGTCCTCCGCAGCCGTCCAGTACGCGGCGGTCCGCTGGGAGGAGGCGACCAGCGCCACGACGCCGGCGATCGAGGCGAGGACGAGCATGAGACCGACGAGGAGCCGGGGATCCCGCCAGCGGGGCCGGCGCAGACGGCCGCCCTCGGCGGACGCGGACATGGTCGTGGACACCGGATGTTCCCCCCTTCGGACCGGCCTCTCGGGCCGCCGCGGCCCCGGCACCCCGTCGGTGTCGGCCCCTCCGCGCTGCGCCCAGGGTAACCGCCGCGGCCGTGGATCGCCGGATCCGCCGCGTACGCTGTGGAAAAGTGTCGCCTCCGGGTGTTCCCGGGGTTGAATGGGTCGACGTCGTGGGCCGCCCGCGACCGTCCTGGACGCCTCGACCGAAGGAGCACCGTGCAGCGCTTTCTCACCCTGACCGACGTGGCGGAGACCCTGAACATCTCCGGTCAGGCCGCCCGTGCCCTGGTCCGCTCGGGTGAGCTGCAGGCCATCCAGGTCGGGGGCCGCGGTCAGTGGCGCATCGAGGTGTCCTGGCTCGAGGACTACGTGGAGCGTCAGAAGGAAGTGACGCGCGCCCGCGTCCGGGAGTGGACCGAGGCGGACGCGCAGGCCCGCTGAGCCCACACGGTCTGCTCAGGCGGGGCGCAGCGCGGTCCGGACCGTCCCCAGCGCCCCGAACGGGATGACGAGCCGCCCGCGGACGGCGGCGGCCCGCCGGGCCTCGTCCCGCGGGTGGCGGGCGATGTCGAGGTGGTCGCCGCCGACCCGGTCCACGGTGCCCTCTGCCAGTGCCGCGCCGAGGCGCCCCGTCACCGCCACCGGCTGGCGCGTCCGCGCGATGCCGCGCAGCACCGTCCCCCAGCCGGCCGCGGCGAGCTCGGGCGCGACCGCGGCCCGGGTCAGGTCGGCCTCCACGGCCGCCACGCAGTCCACCGCGACGATCGCCGACCCCGAGCCGTCGACGTGCACGCCGACCCAGCCCTGGCCCACCGTGTGCACCACGCCGTCCACGACCTCGCCCCAGGCCAGGTGCAGCCGGACCTGCCGCCCTCGAGCTCCGCGCAGGCGGTCGGCCAGGGACAGCGCCATCCACTCCGCTCGGGTCAGCTCCGCGGCCTCGGCCACCGTCTCCTGCCAGCCGAGGTCGGCCCAGTGCGCCTCCAGGTCGTCGAAGAGTCCGTTCCACCGCATGCGCTCAGCATAGGAGGCTCAGCGCCGGACATCGGTCGTCATCAAACATCATCAAACATCACTCTTGACACCTATCGGCCCGTGCAGTTCACTGTGATCATCATCACCGGCCTGATCGCGGGATCCCGGCCGGACGGACGCACAGGAGGGGAATCCATGGAGCGCTCGACATCACCGGCCGGCCCGGCCCCGACCCGTCCGGTCGACGCGGCGGACGCCGTCGGCCTCACCGTCCTGCTTCTGGCCGGTCCCGGTCTGCTCGCCTGTGCCGCGGCGCTGCTGCAGACGGGCACCAGCGCGCCCGGGGCGGAACTGACCCGCGTGCTGGGCCTCGGTGCCGGTCTCGCCGGGCTCGGACTGCTCGCATGGTGGGCGGTGGGCCTGATCGGGCTGGCGCTCGTCGCGCTGGGGCGCCGCGCGGGTCGGCCGGCCTGGGCCCGCCTGGGCCGGAGCCTCACTCCCGCCCTGCTCGGACGCGTGGCAGGCGCCGTCGTCGGTGCCCAGCTGCTCGCGGCACCGGCCGCGTGGGCGGACGCGGCTCATCCCGTGCCGGACGCCTCCTGGACCGTGGCTGCGGTGCCTGCGCACGCCACCGGCGTCGAGGCCCCGGCGCCGGACGCCGCGTGGACGCCCCGGCCCCCGGCGCCGGCCCCACCGGGCGCCGGCACCGGCCGTGCGGATCCGGACCACCCGACCGTCACCGTCCGGCGCGGCGACTGCCTGTGGCACCTCGCCGCCGCCGAGCTCGGCCCGGACGCGACCCCCCGAGAGATCGACGCCCGCTGGCGCCGCTGGTACGAGGCCAACCGACGGGTGATCGGCGACGACCCGCACCTGCTGCTGCCCGGCACCGTGCTGACCTCCCCCGTGTTCACCCCGCACGCCGGCGTGGACGGACCACGGCCATGACATCCACGACCCTGCACTCCCCCGCTTCGCCTCGTCCTCAGGAGACCGCCATGACCACCCTCGCCACCCGCCCCCGCGCCGCTTCCGACCGGCGCACCGCCGACACCCTCCTCCACGGGCCCGCCCACAGCCCCGCAGTCCTGCCCCGCGGTGAGGAGATCGCCCGGCGGGCCCGCACCGAACAGGGGCGCGAGGAGCTGCGCCGCGTCCGCTCGCTCGCCGCCGTGATCGCCGTCGCCTGCGTCGAGGTCGAGACGGGCCGCCGTGCCCTGCGGGACCTCTCCGCCTGGCTCTCGCCCGAGGTCCTGGACAAGTTGACCCGTCGCATGGCGCTGCTGGGCGCCGTCGCGTCGACCGGGCCCGGTCGACGGCCCTCCGCGGCCGTCCCGCCCCGGACGCCCGCGTCCGCACCCCGCCCGGTGGGTGCTCGCGTGTGCGAGGTCGCGCCCGGCCGGGTGGAGGCCAGCGCGACGGTGCTGTGGGAGGGCCGGGCCCGGGCCTTCGCGCTCCGACTCGAGCGGCGGCTCAGCCGGTGGAAGGTGACGTCGGTCGAGATCGGCTGAGCCGGATCGTCCCGTCGGACTGACGAGCGAGGGCCCGGAGACCTGGAGGTCTGCGGGCCCTCGTCCTGCGTCGTGGCGGGATGCCGGTCAGCCGCGGCGGCCGCGGCGCTCCGCCTGACGGCGGGAGCGGCGGTTCGTGCCCGCCGCGACCGTGGCGCCGGAGTCCGTGCCGCTGCGGGTGACCGCGCTCTGCCCGTCCTCGGACGGACCGGTGAAACGCAGCTGCGCCGGCTGCTGCGGGGCGTCGATGCCCTCCACGGAGATCTGCGGGGCCATCGTCACGGCGCGGGCGTCCTGGACGCCGGGCAGCGACGTCGACGCGGGGGCCGCACTGATCTGCGCCTGGAACAGCGTGCGCACGGCGTCCTCGCGGATGGCGGCGAGCATGTTCTGGAACATCGTGTAGCCCTCGCGCTGGTACTCCACGAGGGGCTCGCGCTGGGCCATCGCGCGCAGCCCGATGCCCTCCTTGAGGTAGTCCATCTCGTAGAGATGCTCCTGCCAGCGGCGCCCGATGGTGGCGAGCACCACGCGACGCTCCGCCTCCCGCAGCGCCTCGGACCCCACCTGCGCCTCCCGGTCCTCGTACGCCAGGAGCGCATCGGAGACGAGTTCGCGCTTGAGGACCTCGGCCTTGAGCCGGCCCCGGCCGCCGACCTCGTCGAGGACGTCCTCCTGCGAGATGCCCACGGGGTAGAGCTCTGCCAGGTCCCGCCACAGCTGGTCGAGGTCCCAGTCGGTGGCGTGGCCCTCCTCGGTGGCCGCGTCCACGATGTTCCCGACGGCGTCCTCCACGAAGCGGCGCACCCGGTCCTGCAGGTCCTCCCCCTCGAGGATGGAACGGCGGTCCGTGTAGATGGCCTCGCGCTGGCGGTTCATCACGTCGTCGTACTTGAGCACGTTCTTGCGCTGCTCGGCGTTGCGCCCCTCGACCTGCGCCTGCGCGTTCTGGATCGCCTTCGAGACGAAGCCGAACTCGAGCGCCATGTCGTCCGGGATCGACGGGCTGTTCATGATCCGCTGGGCCACGCCCGGGTTGAAGTTGCGCATGAGCTCGTCCGTGAGGGAGAGGTAGAACCGGGACTCGCCCGGGTCGCCCTGACGGCCGGAACGACCGCGCAGCTGGTTGTCGATGCGGCGCGAGTCGTGGCGCTCGGTGCCCACCACGTACAGGCCGCCGGCCTCGATGACCGCGCGGTGCGCGTCCTCCACGGCGGCCTCGGCCTGCGCCAGCACCTCGGGCCAGCGGGCCTCGTACGCCTCCGGGTCCTCGGCGGCGTCGAGGCCCAGCTCCTGCATGCGGGCCACCGCCGTGAACTCGGCGTTGCCGCCGAGCATGATGTCGGTGCCGCGGCCGGCCATGTTGGTGGCCACGGTGACGGCGCCCGGGCGGCCCGCCTGCGCCACGATGGCGGCCTCGCGAGCGTGGTTCTTCGCGTTCAGGACCTCGTGGCGGACGCCGCGCTTGGCCAGCAGCGTGGAGAGGTACTCGGACTTCTCCACCGAGGTGGTGCCCACCAGGACCGGCTGGCCCTTCGCGTGCCGCTCGGCGATGTCGTCGACGACGGCGTCGAACTTGACCTTCTCGTTCTTGTACACCACGTCGTTGCGGTCCACACGCTGTGGCTCCCGGTTCGGCGGGATCACGACGACGCCGAGGCCGTAGGTCGACGTGAACTCGGCGGCCTCCGTCTCGGCGGTGCCCGTCATGCCGGCGAGCTTCTCGTAGCCGCGGAAGTAGTTCTGCAGGGTCACCGTGGCCAGCGTCTGGTTCTCGGGCTTGACCTCCACGCCCTCCTTGGCCTCGATGGCCTGGTGGAGCCCCTCGTTGTAGCGGCGTCCCTTGAGCACGCGGCCCGTGTGCTCGTCGACGATCTGCACCTCGCCGTCGAGGACCACGTAGTCCTTGTCCCGCTTGAACAGCTCCTTGGCCTTGACCGCGTTGTTCAGGAACTGGATGAGCGTGGTGTTCTGCGTCTCGTACAGGTTCGTGATGCCGAGGTGGTCCTCGACCTTCTCGATGCCGGGGCCGAGGATGCCGACGGTGCGCTTCTTGTGGTCCACCTCGTAGTCCGTGTTCGCCTCGAGGCGGCGCACCAGCCGGGCGAACTCGCCGTACCACCGGTTGGCCTCGCCCTGGGCGGGGCCGGAGATGATCAGCGGGGTGCGGGCCTCGTCGATGAGGATCGAGTCCACCTCGTCGACGATCGCGTAGTGGTGCTCACGCTGCACGAGCTCGTCGAGGGACCAGGCCATGTTGTCGCGGAGGAAGTCGAAGCCGAACTCGTTGTTCGTGCCGTAGGTGATGTCCGCGGCGTACTGCTCGCGCCGTACGGCCGGGGTCTGGCCCGCCACGATGACGCCCGTCTGCATGCCGAGGAAGCGGAACACGCGGCCCATGAGGTCGGCCTGGTAGGAGGCGAGGAAGTCGTTGACCGTCACCACGTGCACGCCCCTGCCGGACAGCGCGTTGAGGTAGGCCGGAGCGGTGGCCACGAGGGTCTTGCCCTCGCCGGTCTTCATCTCCGCGATGTTGCCCTGGTGCAGCGCGATGCCGCCGAGCAGCTGGACGTCGTAGTGCCGCTGGCCGAGCGTGCGTCCCGCGGCCTCGCGGACCGCGGCGAAGGCCTCCGGCAGGAGCAGGTCCAACGACTCGCCGTCCGCATGCCGGGCCCGGAGCGTGTCCGTCTCGGCACGCAGCTCCGCGTCGCTGAGCGCCCGGAAGTCGTCCTCGAGGAGGTTCACGGCGTCCACCGTGGCCTGCATGCGCTTGAGGACGCGGTTGTCCGAGATCTTCAGGACGCGGTCGATGATCGAAGGCACTGGTTCTCTGCTCCCTTGCGGTGTGGCCGGGGCGGGACGGGATGCCCCTCGCGCGCGGCCGTGGCGCGGTCTCCGGGACAGTGTACGGGCCGAGTCCGGACGGGCCGCGGCGCCCGTCCCGGAGGGGAGGGGCGTCGCGGCGTCAGCAGGTCGTGGTCGACGTCGGCGGGGCGGTCAGTCCTCCCGCGTCTGGTATGCCTGCTCCCCCTCGGAGGCGGAGACGTGATCCTGAGGGAGGGACTCGTCCAGGCGGATCACGCCGTAGCTCCAGCCTCGGCGGCGGTAGACGACGGAGGGCACGCCGGTCTCGGCGTTCTGGAAGAGGTAGAAGTCGTGGCCGACCAGCTCCATCGCGTCCACGGCGTCGTCCACGCTCATGGGGGTCGCGGGGAACGCCTTCTGCCGGATGCGCACCGGGGTGCCCGCCTCGGGGGCGTCCTGCGCGGAGGCGTCCTCCGCGGCCAGCGCGGCGCCCGACGGCGGCAGCGGTGGCACGAAGCCGACCTCGCCCGCGCCGCGGGAGGCGCCGAGCTTGCCGCGGCGACGGTCCTTGCGCCGGTCGCGCAGGCGCCGCAGGCGCTCGGTCAGTCGGGCGGCGGCTTTGTCGAAGGCTGCCAGCTCGTCGTCCGCGGCGGCCTCAGCCCGCACGACGTCCCGCGGGCCGCGGACCGTCAGTTCCACGCGGACCGCCTCGTCTGAGTGCTTGTGGTGGGATTCCTTCGTCACGCGGACCTCGAGCGTGTCGGCGCCCTCGGCGAGCCGCTGGAGGCGCTCGGTGCGCTCGACGACGTGGTCGCGGAAGCTCTCCGAGAGGCTGATGTTGCGGGCGATGTAGCTGACATCCATGGTCATGGCGTCCTCCTGGTCCGACTCTCACGGGTCCGGCCTCGGGAGGGGAGGTGCGCCTCGGTGTCGCGTCCGCAGGGGGGCGTCGGGTCCGAGGGGGCGACCTCCTTCCAGCCGTCGGCAGGACGGGAACCGTAGGGGCGATTCCGTGCCGTTCACCCTACCCGGGGGCCTGGCCGGGGGCCAGGCTCGGCGGGGTCCCGCGGCGGGGCCACGGCCGCGAGCACGACGGCCCCGACGGGGTGCCCGCCGGCGCGGCGCACCGCCTCCGCGAGCGCGGCGAGGGTGGCACCGGTGGTGAGGACGTCGTCCACGAGCAGGACGGGCGCGCCGGCCGGCAGCCGCCCGGCGACGACGCGCCAGTCCCGGGCCCGCCGGCGGCGCTGGCCCGCCCCGGCGCCCGCGTGGGACGGGCCGCCGCCCCGGAGCGTGCTGGCGCGGGGCAGCAGGCGAGCACGGACGGCGTCGGAGACCAGCCACGGCGCCGGCAGCGCCCGGGTGAGCTCGGCGAGCGGGTCGTAGCCGCGCCGTCGGAATCCGACCGCGCCGCCCGGGACCGGGACGAGCAGGGCGTGCCGCGCCCCGGGCAGGTCCGGCTCGAGACGCGCCGCGGCGACGGTCCGGCACAGGGCCTCGCCCAGCACGCCGCGCAGGTGCAGCGCGTGATGGTCCTTGAACGCGAGCACGGCGGCCGCCAGCGGGTCTGCGTAGCGCCCGGCCGCCATCACCGGCAGCGGAGCGCCGCCGGGGCCCAAGGGCAGGGTCGGGGCGTCCTGCTCCGCCCGGAAGGGCCGGGACAGGGCGGCGGTCAGTCCCTCCGCGCAGGCCGGGCAGAGCCGGTGGCCCGGCGCGGCGCACACCGCGCACTCGGCGGGCAGGACCAGGTCGGCCAGGGCCCGACCGAGGGTGCCGAACACCGACGGCGGGGACGGGGAGGACGGCGGGGTGCGCATGCGACGAGTCCACCGCACGCCGCCGCCGTCCGGGCGCCGGGGCGAGCCGCTGTGCGGGACGGGGCGGCTGTGCAGGAGTGGACGACGGGGCGGCGGGCGCGGGCTCGGATCAGTCTGGGAACGAGAGGTCGCGCACCCCGCGGTCGAGCTCCTGCGCCCGCCACGAGGAGCCCACCAGCAGGAACACGAACTCGTCCGTCTCCGCGTAGTAGGCGCCGTCGTCGCCGACGGAGATCCCCCGCAGACCGCCCAGCGGGTTGAGCTCCCGGACGGTGCCATCGACCGAGACGATCCGCGGCACCACGCGCTCGTCGGGCTTCTCGGCGTACGCCGAGACGAGCAGGTTCGTGTCTCCGGCCCACTCCACCGAGTCCTCCGACCCGGAGGAGGGCAGCAGGATCGGCTCGGTCAGGGCGTTCGGCACCCCTTTCGAACCGCGCACGACGCCGGACACGCGCAGGGTGGTCCGCTGGCCGTCGTCGACGAGCATCGCGGCCCGGGCCCCACTCCGCGACAACCGCAGGTCGACGATCCGCTCGCCGGGCCGCAGCCAGGTGGCCGTCACGATGCGCTCCTGCCCGCCGGGCTGGGCCGAGACGGCGCGGATCCGCGAGGTCGTGCCCCGGTCGGCCGCCCACACCCAGCCCAGGAGGTCCAGCGACGGGACGGTGAGCCCGGTGCCGCGCAGCACCTCCCGCAGGGAGCCGTCCGTGCCGGCGACGTGGACCGCCGTCCGGTCACGGGTGACGAACGCGAATCGGCTGCGGTCGCCGGACATCGTCGGGCGGACCGGATCGAGCGCGGTGACGTCCGGAGCGCCGCCCACCGGCGTGACGCTGGTCCCCTGCACGTACACGAGTCCGCCCGTCGCCGCGTCGATGCCCACCTGGACCGATCCGACGGCGGGGTCGGTCTGGACCGGGGCGGGGCCGTCGTCTCCCGACGTGGACAGCTGGGCACCGGCGACGGTCACCTCGACCTCCTTGACCGACTGGAGGCCCCTCAGGGTCAGCTCCAGCTGCTCCCGCATGCGGTGCCGCCGCTCGGCGTCGGCCCCCTCGGCGGCCGCCTGGGTGAGGTCGACGTGGGCCACGCCGTCGTCGTCGACGCGCACCGTGGGCGCGGCCAGGTCGGTGCCGGTGCGCAGCGGGAAGGCCGTCTCCACCGCCCCGGCCAGATACGGTGCCGGCCCGCGCAGGAGCGCTCGCGTCACCGCGGTCACGGTGGTGCCCCGATTGACGAACCACCGCACGTCCGGCACGACGTAGCGCTTCGCGGTGTCGTAGAAGGCGAGCTCGTGCGGGGCGAACAGCTGTCCGAACTGCGCCTGGGAGAGCAGCGTGCCGTTCTCCGTGGACGTGATCCGCATGCCCTGCGGCCGTTCCTGCACCGTGACGGCCCAGGCCCGCGTGGTCCCCGGCGGCGCGATGGTCCGCAGGCCGTACTCGTCGATCTCCGAGTCGACCTCGACCAGGACCTGATAGTCCCCGTCGCCGTCGCCCCGGGTGATGCGCGGCTCCGCCGAGTACACGAGGGTGCGCTGCCCGGGCGTCCACTGGGTGGCCGCGGGGCCGTCGAGGAACTCGCGCGCCACCGCGTAGTCGTCCTGCGGGCTCGTGCCCGCGAGCAGGAAGCCCCGGATGGCCTCCTCCGCCGTGTCCGACTCGGCGGGTCCCGGCGGATGGAACTGCGGCGCGTCGGCGGCCGCGCCGGCCCCGTCGACCGGGTCGGCACTGCGCACTTCGGAGCTCTGGGGGATCTGGGTGCAGCCGCTGAGGGCGAGCACCAGGGCGACGATCACCGCGACGACGGCGACACGCGGCGGACGGGGCGGCTGCGGATCCACGGTGGTCATCGGGCCTCCTCTGCCGCATCCTCGCCGGTCCGGTCCCCGGCGGCCGGCCCGTCGGCGGGATCCCCCGGAGGGACCCTGCGCACCGGCCGGGTCGGTGCGGTCAGGGCCTGCTCGTCCTGGCGCGCGCACGGCGGGGCGTCCGCGGCCGTGGCGGCGACGTCCGCGACCCTGCCGACGGCGTCGGCGTCGGCGTCCGCCTCCTGCGGGACGGGTCGGGACAGGTCATCGGCGTACCGGCGGTCCGCCGTGCTGTAGCGGGGCGGGATGGGCAGCACGGAGCGGCCGATCGGTTCGGGGGCCTCCGCGCCCTGCGCGGCCGGGCGCGGCGCCCGCGGCAGGGTCACCATGAAGGTGGACCCCTCCCCCAGCTCGCCCCACGCCTCGAGCCGGCCGCCGTGCAGCCGGGTGTCCTCGGTGGCGATCGCCAGACCCAGTCCGGACCCGCCGGTGGTGCGCTTGCGTGAGGGGTCGGCCCGCCAGAACCGGTCGAACACGCGCTGCACCTGCTCGGGGCTCATGCCGATGCCGTGGTCCACGACGGCGAACGTGACGGCCTCCTCGTCGGCCGCCACGAGCACGTCCACCGGCCGGCCCTCGGCGTGCTCGATCGCGTTGTTCACCAGGTTGCGCAGGATCCGTTCGATCCGCCGCGGGTCGACCCAGGCGACGTGGCCGTCGGCGCGGTCCCGGTCCATGGGCACCACGTACACGGGCACGCCGCTCTGATCGGCCAACGGCTGAGAGGTGAGCACGACGTCGCGGGCCAGCTCGAGCATGTCCGTGGCCTCGAGGGCTGGGGTGGCGGCGCCGGCGTCGAACCGGGTGATCTCCAGCAGGTCCGCGAGCATGGCCTGGAAGCGGTCCACCTGGTGGTAGAGCAGCTCGGTCGAGCGTCGGCTGACCGGGTCGAAGTCCTCACGCGAGCCGTACAGCACGTCGGCCGCCATCCGCACGGTCGTCAGCGGCGTGCGCAGTTCATGGGAGACGTCCGAGACGAACCGCTGCTGCATCTGGGACAGCTGGGCGAGCTGGCCGATCTGGTCCTGGATGCTGTCCGCCATCCGGTTGAAGGACATGCCCAGGCGGGCCATCTCGTCCTCACCGTCGACCGGCATCCGCACGGCCAGGTTGCCGCTCGAGAGGGACTCGGCCGCCCGGGCCGCCTGCTGCACGGGCCGGGTCACACGCCGCGAGACCCACCACGAGACCAGCACGTTGATCACCAGGAAGCCGACGCCGAACACCAGCAGCACCCCGAGCACCGAGTCGAGCGAGCTCTGGACGTCCGCGAGGTCGTAGACGAGGTAGAGCCCGTAGGTGGCACCCGGGGGCAGCACCACCTGGGTGCCGAACACGAGGCCGGGCCGGGTGCCGCCGCCGGGGTCCGGCAGCGCCACGCTCGCGTCGTACACGCCCGGCCCGGAGGCGACCGCGTCCTGCAGCTCCTGGGGGATCACCGCGGGATCGAGACCGGCGGAGGAGATCGTCCCCACGTACGCGGACTCGGAGCCCGGCAGCGGGGCGAGGTGGTAGCGGCGGCGGATCGTGGTGCCCGAGTCCCCCTCGAGGGCACGCAGGGTCTGGGTCACCAGCACGTCCGTGCTCTGCGCGTCCGTGGCGGTGGTCTGCGCGAACGTCTCGCGCACCTGGCTCAGGCCACGGCGAGCCTCGGCCTGGACCTGCTCGTAGCGGGCCTCGAAGAGTGCCTGGGTGATCTGCTGCGTCAGGAACGCGGCGACCACGAGGCCCGCGAGGATCGAGAGCAGGGCCGCGAGCACCGCCGTGCGCAGCCGCAGGGACCGGCGCCACCGACGGCGCAGCGCACGCCACGCGGGGCCGGGGACCCACGACCGTGGGCGGCCGGCGGCGGGCTCGACCGGCTCGGCGCCGGCCTCGGCCGCCGGGGCCGCGCTCACACCCGGGCCGGACACGGTCATGCGCTCAGCCCTGGCCGGCCTTGTACCCGACGCCGCGGACGGTCAGCACGACGCACGGGTTCTCGGGATCCGGCTCGACCTTGGAGCGCAGGCGCTGGACGTGGACGTTCACGAGCCGGGTGTCGGCCTGGTGCCGGTAGCCCCAGACCTCCTCCAGCAGCATCTCGCGGGTGAAGACGTGGCGCGGCCGCCGGGCGAGGGCCACGAGGAGGTCGAACTCCAGCGGGGTGAGGGCGATGCCGACGCCGCCGCGGGTGACCTGGTGGCCCGCCACGTCGATCTCGAGGTCCCCGATGTGCAGGACCTCCGCCGGCTTCGCCTCCCCCTCACGCAGGCGGGCCCGGACGCGGGCCACGAGCTCGGCCGGCTTGAACGGCTTGGGCACGTAGTCGTCGGCACCCGACTCGAGGCCGCGCACGATGTCCGCCGTGTCCGACTTGGCCGTGAGCATCACGATCGGCACGTCCGACTCGCCTCGGATGAGCCTGCAGACCTCGATGCCGTCGATGCCGGGGAGCATGAGGTCCAGCAGCACGAGATCGGGGCGCTCGCGGTGGAACGCGGGCAGTGCGGAGGTGCCGTCCGCGGCGAACGCCGGCTCGAAGCCGTCGTTGCGCAGGACGATGCCGATCATCTCGGCCAGCGCCTCGTCGTCGTCCACCACCAGGATCTTGGCCTTGCCCATCCTGACCTCCTCGTCAGCGCTCCCCCCGGCGCCGCGAGCGGGACCGGCCCCGGGCACAGGAAATTTTCAGGATCAGCCCGATGATACCCGCCGGGCGGGCCCGTCCACGGCGGACGACGCCGGAGGTCGCCGGCGCCCGTCGGGGCGCCGGCTCAGCCGCGCAGCTCGGCAAGCCGTGCGGCCAGCTCCTCCGCGTCCCGCCGCAGAGTGCGGAGCACGGCGGGGTCGTGCGACCCCGCCGCCGTGAGGCCGACGTCACCCACCCGTCCGGGGTCCACCCCCAGCCGGTCCCACGTGCGGACGACGTCGACCGGGCGCACGCCCGGCTCGGGGGCCAGGGTCAGCCCGCGCCCGACGTCGGCCCAGCCGGCCGCCGCCTCCCACGCCTCGCGGGTGCCGGGCGAACCGTCCGTGCCGTCGTCGAGGGGGCCCACGCCCACCACGAGCGAGACCGGGGCCCGGGCGGGCGCGTCCGCGGCTGCGTCGGGCCTGGGCAGGGACTCTCCCGTCAGCGTCGCCAGCGCGGCGGGCCCGGGCAGCTCGGCCCCCGGGGAGGCGGCGCGGCGGCCCGGCGCGAGCCACACTCGGGCGACGTCGGGCAGAGCGGTGAGCACGTCGAGGGCGGCGCGCCACAGTCCGCGGGCCTCCTCGCGCGGCAGGGACCGGACGGTGCGGTACCCGCTCGCGGTGGGCAGGGTCCCGGCGAGGACGGCCGCCGCCCACGGCTCGTCGACGACGACGCCGAGGCGGGCCGCCCCGGTGGCCCTTCGGAGGCGGGGCAGGGCGTCCTGCAGCCCCTCGAGATAGGACTCGGCGACGTCGCGGCGGGCGCCGTGGTCGCCGAGGACGCGCTCTCCCCCGGGCAGCCAGAGGCCGGCGAGCAGGCTGAGCGGGCCGCGCACCCGCACGGCCAGACGTTCGACGACGGCGCCCTCGGCCCCCGCGGTGTCCGCCCAGCGGTGCGCGTCCTCGTGCCAGAGGGAGACGGCGCGGCGTCGGTCGCGGCCGGAGCCGACGGCCCCGGGCGGGCTGACCCGCCAGCCGTGCGGCTGCAGGTCGACGGCCAGCTCCTGCAGGAGGGCGGCCGAGCGGCCGGTGGCGTCGGCGCCGGGTCCGCGCTCGGGCAGCTCGGGGAGCACCGGCCAGTGGTCCGCGCCGAGCTCGCCGAGCGTGACGCGCTGCGCCTCTGCGACGTCGGTGCCGCGCCACGGCGTGCCGCCGAGGGCGACGGGGCCGGTGGCGCCGTCGTCGTGGGCGGCCTCAGTCATCCGCGTCCCCGGAGCCCGCCCCCGGCTCCGCCTCGGCGTCCGGCCGGCCCTCGGCCGCCAGCGCGCGGTGGTGGCGGATGACCTCGGCGATGATGAAGTTCAGGAACTTCTCGGCGAACGCGGGCTCGAGGTCGGCCTCGAGCGCGAGCCGGTGCAGCCGCGCGATCTGGGCGGCCTCACGCCCGGGGTCCGAGGGCGGCAGGTCGTGGCGGGCCTTCAGCGCACCGACCCGCTGCGTGAACTTGAACCGCTCGGCCAGGAGGTAGACGAGCGAGGCGTCGATGTTGTCGATGCTGCCGCGGATCGCGAAGAGCTCGTCGAGGACCGCCGGGTCCGCGGTGCCGGGCAGCGAGCTGGCGTGGGGGTCGTAGTCCGGGCTCATGGCCGAAGCCTACGCATCCGCGGGGGCGGACAGCCGGGCATTGCGGGCGGTGTCGATGGTGGCCTGGCCGAGCACGCGGGTGCCCCGGTACAGGACGGCCGTCTGACCGGGAGCCACGCCGCGCAGGGGGCGCGCCGGCTCGATCTCCCACCCCGGATGCCCCGCCGCGTCCGCGCGCTGGCGGGCGCGGGCCTCGACGATCTCGCCGTGGGCCCGGAACTGCAGCGCACAGTCGAACCAGGCGCCCGTGCGGGCTTCGGGCACCGGGGCGCCGGCCCACGACGGGCGGATGCCGGTGATGCGGTCGACGTCGAGCAGCTCACGCCCGCCGACGACCACGGTGTTCTCCTTCGGCCGCACCTCGAGCACGAACCGGGGCTTGCCGTCGGGCGCGGGACGGCCGATGGCCAGGCCCTTGCGCTGGCCGACCGTGAACGCCTGGGCGCCCGCGTGGGTCCCGAGCTCCTGTCCCTCCGGGTCCACGATGGGGCCGGGGGCCAGGTCGATGCGCTCGGCCAGCCAGCCGCGGGTGTCGCCGTCGGGGATGAAGCAGATGTCGTGGGAGTCCGGCTTCGCCGCCACGGACAGGCCGCGCTCGGCCGCCTCGGCGCGCACGAGCTCCTTGGACGGCGTGTCCGCGAGCGGGAAGAGGCAGTGGGCGAGCTGATCCGCGGTCAGCACACCGAGCACATAGGACTGGTCCTTCGCGTCGTCCGCGGCGCGGTGCAGCTCCAGCGAGCCGTCCGGACCGGGCCGCACGGCGGCGTAGTGGCCGGTGCAGACGGCGTCGAAGCCCAGCTCGAGGGCGCGCTCGAGCAGCGCCGCGAACTTGATGCGCTCGTTGCAGCGCATGCACGGGTTGGGCGTGCGGCCGGCCTCGTACTCGGCCACGAAGTCGTCCACGACGTCCTCCGCGAACCGCTCGGAGAAGTCCCACGTGTAGAAGGGGATGCCGAGCCGCTCGCACGCGCGCCACGCATCCGAGGCGTCCTCGATGGTGCAGCAGCCGCGCGAGCCGGTGCGCAGGGTGCCGGGCATGCGGGACAGGGCCAGGTGGACGCCGACGACGTCGTGCCCGGCGTCCACGGCACGCGCCGCGGCGACGGCGGAGTCGACTCCCCCGGACATGGCGGCCAGGACCTTCACGGGCGTACTCCTCTCTCGACGACGGACGGGCGGTCCAGTCTAGACGCCCCGCCCCAGCAGCGCCCGCAGCGCGTCGATGAGCGCGGCCGCCTCGGCCGGTGTCGTCGTCCGGCCGAGGGTGAACCGCTGGGTGGCCCGCGCGTCGGCCTCCGTCCGCCCCGGCAGGGCCGCGACCACGTGCGACGGCTCGGCCACCCCGGCGGTGCACGCCGACCCGGACGAGGTGTCCAGCCCGGCCATGTCGAAGGAGAACAGCAGCGCGTCCGCCGTCCGGCCCGGCACGGTGATGTGGACGTTGCCGGGCAGTCGGCGCGTCCCCGGCGACAGCGCCTGCCCCGTCGCCGGGTCGAGGTCTCGCGGCCCGGTCAGGCGCACCCCGTCCAGGGCGTCGACGGCGGCGATCACCTCGTCCCGCAGCCCGCCCAGGCGGGCGGCCTCGGCGGGCTGCTCCGCGACGGCCTCCGCCACGGCGGCCGCCAGCGCGGCGGCCAGGGCCACCGAGACCGTGCCCGAGCGCAGGCGGCGTTCCTGGCCGCCGCCGTGCACCACGGCCTCCAGCGTGACGTCCCGGCGCACGAGCAGGGCGCCGACACCCACGGGGGCGCCGACCTTGTGCCCCGAGACGGCCAGGGTCGCGGCCCCGGACGCGGCGAAGTCCACGGGCACCGCCCCGAGGGCCTGGACGGCGTCGGTGTGCAACGGGACCCCGTGGTCGGCCGCAAGCCGGGCGGCCTCGGCCACGGGCTGGACCGTGCCGATCTCGTTGTTGGCCCACATCAGCGTGGCCAGGGCGGTCCGCTCGGGCGCGGTCGCCAGCGCGGCCCCCCATGCGGCGAGGTCGACCCGCCCGTCGTCGTCGACCGGGACGAGCACCGGCTCGGCGCCCTCGTGCGCGGCGAGCCAGTCCACCACGTCGAGGACCGCGTGGTGCTCGATGCCGGTCAGCACGATCCGGGTGCGCTCCGGAGCGGCCGCGCGGCGGGCCCGGTACAGCCCCTGGATGGCGAGGTTGTCCGCCTCGGTGCCCCCGGACGTGAGGATCACCTCGGTGGGGTGCGCCCCGAGCGCCGCGGCGATGCGCTCCCGCGCCTCCTCGAGGCGCAGCTTGGCCCGGCGGCCGGAGGCGTGGAGGGAGGCCGGGTTGCCGGGCAGCGCGGCCGCCTCGGCCAGGGCCGCGAGCGCGGTGGGGCGCACCGTCGTGGTGGCGGCGTGGTCCAGGTGCACGCGGTCCGGGGTGGTCACCCGGCCAGTCTAGGAGCCGCGCCGGATGTGCCCCGGCTCAGTCCCGGGCGAGGAACCGCTCGACGTCGCGGGTCGGGCCCACCAGGAGGATCGTGTCCTCGGGCTCGAGCACGTAGTGACTCGGCGGGTAGAGCCACGTGCCGCGGCTGCGGACGGCGACCACGCGCATGCCCCGCTCCCCCGCGAGCCCGGTGGCTCGCAGGTCCCTGCCCAGCAGGCGCGACGGCGGCGTGGCCCGGACCATGGCCAGGCCCGGCTCGACCTCGACGAAGTCCTGGAAGGACGTGCTGACCAGGTGCGCCACGCGGCGGCCCATGTCCCGCTCCGGGTGGACCACGTGCTCCACGCCGAGCTGACGCAGGATCTCGCCGTGGCGGTCGTCGTTGGCCTTGGCCCAGAGCTGGTGCGTCCCGAACCGCCGCATCAGCGAGACGGTGAGGATCGAGTCGGCGAGGTCGCCGCCGATGGCGACGACGACGTGGTCCATCTCGTGGACCGAGAGCTGGCGCATCGCCTCCTCGGCCGTGCTGTCCGCGCGGACGACGTGGGTCAGCCGGCCGTTGAGCGCCTGGACGGCCTCGGCGTCGGCGTCGACCCCCAGCACGTGGCAGTCGGACTCCATGAGCTCGAGGGCGACCCCGGAGCCGAACCGGCCGAGCCCGAGGACGGCCACGGTGGGGCGGTCGCCCCAGCGGGGGGCGAACAGGGAACGGGTGAGATCAGCCAATGAGGGGCCTCTCCTTCGGGTACTCGAAGTGGCGGGTGCGGTCGGTCAGGGCCAGGCTGCCGGCGACGGTGGCGGGGCCGATGCGGCCGACGAACATGAGGAGCATGAGGATGCCCTGCGCGGCCGGCGGCAGCTGGGCGGTGATGCCGGTGGACAGGCCCACCGTGCCGAACGCGGACACGCACTCGAACAGGATCTGGTCGGTCGTGAACGAGGACAGGCCCATGAGCGCCATCGTGGCGACGGCGATCGCGGTCGCGGAGAGCATGATCACGGTGATCGCCTCGCGGTGCGTGGTCCGGGAGAGCCGGCGGCCGAACGCATGGACGGCGCCCTCCCCCCGGATCTCCGCGAGCACGATGAACAGCAGGACGCTCGCCGTCGTGATCTTCACGCCCGAGGCGGTGCCGGCGGGGCCGCCGCCGATGAACATGAGCATGTCGGTGCCGAAGAGCGTCACGGGGTGCATCTGCCCGTAGTCCAGGGTGTTGAAGCCGGCGGTGCGGGTCGTGACGGACTGGAAGAACGCCGCGAGCACGCGCGAGGCCGGGTCCAGACCGCCCAGGGTCCGCGGGTTGGACCACTCGAGGACGAGGTACATGAGCGTGCCGCCCACCAGCAGCACCGCGGTGCCCACGAGCACGAGCCGGACCGTGAGATTCCACCGCTCGGGTCGACGCAGGTCCCGCCGCAGGGTCAGCACGACCGGCAGGCCCAGGCCGCCCAAGATGATCGCCGCCGCGATCGGCAGGCAGATGAACGGGTCCGAGACGAAGCCCATGAGGTTGTCGCTGAACAGCGCGAACCCGGCGTTGTTGAATGCGGAGACCGCGTGGAAGACCCCCTGCCACAGTGCCTGGCCCGGGGACATCCCCACGCCCAGCCAGAAGCGCAGGCTCAGCAGCAGCGCCACCGAGGCCTCGACGGCCGTGGAGTACAGGATCAGGGCCCGCAGCACCCGGGGCAGGTCCCCGATCCCCTCGGCCCGGGTGGAGGCCGCGGCGTCGAGGCGCTGGGTGAGGCCGAGCCGCCGGAGGATCACCAGCCCCAGCAGCGACGTGAACGTCATGACGCCCAGGCCACCGAGCTTGATGAGCGCGAGGATCACGACCTGGCCCAGGGGTGTCCAGAACGTCTGGGTGTCCACGACGCCGAGTCCCGTCACCGTGGTGGCGCTGGTCGCCGTGAACGCGGCCTCCAGCGGGGTGGGCGCGCGGCCCTGATACGAGGCGGGCAGCAGCAGTGCGCCGGTGCCCGTCACGATGACGACGAGGAAGGACCCGACCACGAGCTGGGTCGGACGGATGCGGGGCCGACGCGGGCCGACCCGCGGCGACGAGGTGGATGCCACGGGAGGGAAATATAGTCCTCCCGGGGCGCACTGTCACCGTGCGGCGCCGATGGTTGAATGGCCGGGTGCCGACCCCCTCCGTCCCCCTCGTCCACCCGGTGCACCGGTTCGCCCACCAGGAGATCGACTTCCGCCGCCGGATCGTCACGATGGCCGTGGTCAACCGCACCCCGGACTCCTTCTACGACGACGGCGCCGGCGCCGTCCTGGAGGACGCCCTCGCCCAGGCCCACGCCGCGGCGGACGCCGGAGCCGAGTGGGTCGACGTCGGCGGCCTGCCGTTCGCGCCCGGGGCGGAGCTCGACCCCGCCGAGGAGGCGGCGCGGGTGGTCCCCCTGATCGCGGCCCTGCGGAGCGGAGACGGAGCCGGGTCGTCCGAGGCGTCGCGCCGGCTGATCCTCTCGGCGGACACGTTCCAGCCGGCCGTGGCCGAGGCGGCCCTGGCCGCGGGGGCGGACGTCGTCAACGACACCACGGGACTGTTCCACGCGGACCTGGGCCGGGTGGTGGCCGCCGCGGGCGCGCACCTCGTGGTCACCCACTCCCTCGCCCACGTGCGCGGACCCCGGGCCGTGGTCCCCCGGCCGACGTACGGCGACGTCGTCACGGAGGTCCGCGACCACCTGCGGCGCACCGTCGACCGTGCTGTGGCGCTCGGCGTCCCCGAGGAGAGGATCATCGTGGACCCCGGCCACGATCTGAACAAGAACACCCGGCACACCCTCGAGATCACGCGGCGGCTGGACGAGATCGCCGCCCTGGGGCTGCCCGTGCTGGCCGCGGTCTCGAACAAGGACTTCATCGGCGAGAGCCTGGACAAGCACCGGCACGAGCGGCTGCCCGGCTCGCTGGCCGCGGCCGCTGCCTGCGTGTACGGCGGCGCCCGGATCCTGCGCATGCACGACGCCGACGCCTCCGTCTCGGCGGCCCGCATGCTCGAGTGCGTGTTCGGGTGGCGTGAGCCGGCGCGCCTGGTCCACAACATGGGTGCGGAGAACCCGCCGCCGGACCGCAGCACCCTCGCCGAACACCGGGTCCATGGGGGCCGGGCGTGAGGCGCCTGGCCGAGACCGGCCCCGGCCTGGACGACGACGCCCTCCGCGCCGCCCTCGCGGCCCCGACGGTCGAGGACACCGGCCCCGGGCCCTGGGTCCGCGTCGTGTTCATCGCCTCCGCCGACGGCGCGGCCACCCTGGACGGCCGTGCCGGTGGGCTCGGCTCCCCCGCGGACCAGCGGCTGCTCTCGCTCTCCCGGCACGACGCCGACGTCGTGCTCGTGGGGGCCGGGACCATCCGGGCCGAGGGCTACGAGGGAGCGCTGCTGTCCGAGGAGGACCGGCGTCGACGCGCGGACGCCGGCGGGCCCGCGGACCCGCCCGTGGCCGTGGTCAGCGGCAGCCTGGACCTGGACCCGGAGTCCGCGTTCTTCACGGCCGCCCCGGTGCGCCCCTGGATCCTCACGTCCCGGGCCGCCCTCGCGGGCGAGCCGGAGCGGGCGACGGCCCTGGCCGCGCGCGCCGAGGTGCTGGCGGTCGGCGAGGAGCACGTGGATCCCCAGACCGTGGTGGCGACCCTGCACGCGCGCGGCGCCCGCGTCGTCCACTGCGAGGGCGGACCGCGCCTGTTCGGCAGCCTCGCGGCGGCCGGCCTCGTGGACGAGGTGCACCTCACCGTGGCGCCGCTGCTGGCCGGACCCGCCGCCGGCCGCGTCCTGACCGGCGAGGACGGCCCCGGCCTCCCCGCCCGGCTGCAGCTGGTCCAGGTGCTCCACGACGACGGCATGCTGTTCCTGCGCCTGCACCACGAGCGGCACGCCTCCCCCGACCCGGACCCCACGCCGTGAGCGCGGCCGAGGAGCACCGCACCGCCTACGAGGTCCTGGGCGTGTCCCGCGACGCGACCGCCGACGAGGTCCGGCGGGCCTACCGCCGCGCGGCCCGGGCCGCGCACCCCGACGTGGGCGGCGACCCCGCCGCCTTCCGGGCCGTGACGCGGGCGTGGGACCTGCTCGGCGACGCCGAGGCCCGGCGCCGGTACGACCTCTCGCTGCCCGGACTCGACGTCGCCCGGGCCCGCGACCCCCGCGCGCGGGCCGGATCAGGGCGGGCGAGACCGTCGGGACCGTCCGGACCCGGCGGACGTGCCGCCCGCCCCGTGCGCTACGAGCCCCCGCCCGGCGAGGCGGAGGCCGACCCGACCGTGCTGGACCTGCCGCGATCGAGCCAACGCGTCCACGGGGCACCGCGGCCGCGCGGGATCCTGCCGGACGAGCACCGGGTGCTGCGGCAGGCCCGCACCCTCGACGTGCTGCTGCGCCACGTGGCGGACGCGCTGCCGGCCGCCCGGGTCCTGACCGGGCTGCGGCTGGGCGGGCGCTGGGGACGGCACCTCGACGTGGACCACGCGGTGCTGTGCGGCCATCGCCTGGCGCTGATCGGCTCCGTCATGGTCCCGGAAGGGACCTACACCTGGGACGGGGCGGACCTGCGCTCCCGGAGCCGTCCCGTGGCCCCGCCGCTGCTCGGCCCCGCGATGATGGCGTGGCAGCAGGCCCTGCCCCAAGTCACCGTCGGCGGATTCGTGCACGTGATGACGGACCGCGACGCGCGGCACGCACCCGTGATCCGCCACACGCGCGGCGCCGACGCGCCGGAGGCGCAGGCCGACCTGCTCACCGCCCCGCCCGCACCCGGGATCGCGTTCGCGCGCGAGGTCGCGCTCTTCCTGGGCACCGGCACGGACCCGGATCTCGTGGACCGGCGCGCGCTCGGCGCGCTGGTCGACCGGCTCCACTGAGGCACGCCCCCGCCCGGCGGCGCCCCACTAGGCTGGGCGCGTGCCCGACTCCCCCACCCCACCCCGCCCGAACCCGCACGAGGGCGCCGACCGCGCCCCGGCGCCCGGCACCCCCGGCTTCCGGATCCTGCTGCTCACCCCGGAGATCCCCGGCAACACCGGCAACGCGATCCGGCTCGCCGCCCTCACGGGGGCCGAGCTGCACCTCGTGGAGCCGCTGGGCTTCGGGTTCGAGGACGCCCACCTGCGCCGCGCCGGCCTGGACTACCACGACCTCGCGGTGGTGACGGTGCACCCGGACCTCGACGCTGCGCTCGCGGCCCTCGCCCCCGCCCGTGTGCTGGCCTTCACCGCGCGCGGGTCCGTGCGGCACGACCGGGTCGCCTACCGGCCCGGCGACGTGCTGCTCTTCGGCCGCGAGTCCACCGGCCTGCCCGAGGAGGTGCTGACCGATCCGCGGGTCACCGAGACCGTCTGCCTGCCCATGCAGCCGGCCCGTCGGTCCCTGAACCTGGCGAACGCCGTCTCCATCGCCGTGTACGAGGCCTGGCGCCAGCACGACTTCGCCGGGTCCGCTGCCCGCCCCGATTCCCTAGACTGAGGCCACCATGCAGACTCCTGACGCGTCCGAGCCCCACGCCGACCGCCCCGATGACGCCGGCCAGCCCGCCCTGGACACCCTCCTGCGCCGCAGCGCCGAGGGTGACCGGGCCGCGTTCTCCGCGTTCTACGACGCCACGGTCCCGTGGGTGCACGGCCTGGCCGAAGCGATGTTCGGCCCCGGCGACGACGCCGCCGCGGCCACGGTCCGCACCTACCTGACGGCATGGGAGGAGGCCTCCGAGGCCGGGCTCGACCTGAGCGAGCGTGACGACGCGACCCACCGCGAGCGCCAGGTGTTCACGTGGCTCGAGGTCCTCGCCCACCGCGTGATGACCTCGCTGCGCCGCGCCGGCGGCTCCGCGGCGGAACGTGGGCGTCGTCCCGGCCCGGCCGGGCCCGCGCCGTTGCCCGAGGACCTCGTCGACCGCGTGGCCCCGGACGCCTACGAGGCCGTGCGACTGGCGTGGCTGGGCGGCTGCACCGACCGGGAGGTCGCCGATCGGCTGGGTCTGCCGGCCGACCAGGCCCGCACCCTCCTGCGTGACGGCGTGCGGCAGGTCGTGGCGGCCCGCCGCGACCTCACGCAGGACGCCGCCCGGCCGTCCGCGCCGGCCCCGGCGACCGGCCCGGCACTCGGCGCGGACGTGCGCGAGGACGTGGACGCCGGCCGCGCACTCGAGCTGGCCGACCTCTCGGCTGTGCACGCCCTCGACACGGCCGGGCACACCGCGGCCTTCTCCGCCGTGCAGCGGCGGGGCGGCGAGCTGGCCCGGTGGCGCTCCCGGGTGGACGGTGCGCGCCAGGCGGTGGCCTGGGCGTTCCGGTCCGTGACGGCCGAGCCGCCGTCGGCCCTGCTCGACGAGGTCCTGCGTCGCCTGCCCGCCCAGGACGTGGGCATGGACCTGATCGGCGACGAGTCCGCCCCCGCCGGCCCGCCGCGGGACCGCCTGCGCTGGCTCAAGGTGACCGCCCTCCTGCTGCTCGCGGCCCTCGTGCTCGGCGTCGGCGGGTGGACGGTGTGGAGTCAGTTCACGCGGCCGGGCATCGTGCACCGCATCGACCAGTCGAAGGACCTGTTCACGACCTCGGAGTACCCGGCCCAGGACGGCGGCACGGTCCAGGCGTTCCTGTCCCGGGAGCAGAACAGTGGCTACCTGACGATCAGCGGGATGCCCCAGCTGCCGGAGGGTCAGTCCTACCAGCTGTGGCTCTACCCCTCGGACGGCACGGCCCCGGCCTCGCTCGGCACGTTCGACGCCAACGGCTTCGGCGAGCCCGTCACCTTCCGGGGGCTGGACCGCTTCGCGGCGATGGGCATCTCCGTGGAGCCCAGCTCGGGCTCGGAGGTGCCGACGTCGGAGCCCGTCGTCGGCGTGGACCTCGACCCCACCGCGCAGACCGGCCCGCGCTACGGCGGTCGGCCGAGCACCAACTGAGATCCCCCGCAGGGGGGGCGGTTCAGAACCCGGCGATGGTGCTCGGACCGTTGACCGTGACCAGGTGGAACGCCTCGGCGTGACCCGGCGCGGCGGCCGGGCCGGCGGCGCGCCGGTGATGTTCGGCCATCTGGGCGAGCACGTGCCGCCGCATCGCGTCGACGTCCGGGTGCTGGGAGAGGTGGGCGTCGAGGGCGCGCAGCTTCTGCTCCGCCAGGCCCGTGACGTCCACGACCGTGTTCCGGCGCGCGGCGGGGGCGGCGTACAGCAGCAGGTTCCGGACCTTGAACGCCTCGAGCCCCTCCGCCGCGAGCTCCGGGTACGCGTACGGGTTCTCGGCCGCCGGGTACGCGGCGCGCACCACGGCCTCGCCGCAGGCGAGGTGGTCCGGGTGGGCGGCCTGCATCCGCTCCCAGTCCCGCTCCGGGTGGGTGCTGAGCACCACGTCCGGGCGGACGCGGCGCATCAGCGCCACGAGCTTGCGGCGCACGCCGTGGTCCGGCTCGAGGTGTCCGTCGCGCTCGCCGAGGAAGTGGACCTCGGCGGCACCAACGACGGCGGCGGCCGCGCGCTGTTCGGCGTGCCGGCGGGCGGTCATCGCCTCCGGGCCCTCCGAGTCGAAGCCGCCGGCGTCCCCGTCCGTCACGATGCACAGCTCGATGTGCAGCCCGGCCGCGCGGAAGCCGGCCAGGGTGGCGGCGGCCCCGAAGTCGAGGTCGTCCGGGTGGGCGCCGACGGCCAGGACCCGGCGCCAGCCGTGGTGGGCCGCGAGCGCGGCGGGGGTGGTGAGCGTGGTGGTCACGAGCGGGTGTCCTCCGTGAACGTCACCTCGGTCGTCTGCTCCGCGCCGTCGCGGAGGTAGGTGACGTCCACCGAGTCTCCCACGCGGTGCTCGCGGACGACGGCGGTGAGGGACTCGGAGTCGATCACCGCGCGGTCGCCGACGGCGGTGATCACGTCGCCCTCCTTCAGCCCGGCCGCGTCGGCCGCCGACTCTCCCACGACCTGCTGGACGCGGGCGCCGTCGCTGAACACGGTCCGGGCGTTCTCGCTGCCGCCCTGCACCTCGGCGGGCTCCGGGGTGACGCTCACGCCGAGCATGGCATGCGTGGCCTTGCCGTGGTCGATCAGGTCCTGTGCGACCCGCTGGGCGTAGTCCACGGGGATGGCGAATCCGACCCCGATGTTGCCCGCCTCGCTCGGGTCCTGGCCGGCCGAGGCGATCGCGACGTTCACGCCCACCAGGCGACCCTCGGCGTCGACGAGCGCGCCTCCGGAGTTGCCGGGGTTGATGGCCGCGTCGGTCTGCAGCACGTTGATGTACACCTCGCCCCGGGTGCCCTGCGGGGTGCCCGGCAGCTGGAAACGGTACTGATCGGTGCCGGAGGACGAGCCGGAGCTCTCGCCCTGCGGCTCGGGCGCCTCGGAGGACGCCACCGCGATGGTCCGGTCCAGGGTGGAGATGATCCCGTCGGTCACGGTGTTCGGCAGGCCCAGGGGGGCGCCGATGGCGACGGCCTCGTCCCCGACCTTCAAATCCCCGGACCGGCCGATCTGGATGGGGGTGAGGTCCGGGGCGTCGATCTTGATGACGGCCAGGTCGGACAGCGGGTCGGTGCCCACGACGGTGGCAGCGTAGACCTCCCCGTCCGAGGTGCGCACCGTCAGCTCGGCGTCGTTGGCCTGGCCGCCGAGGGTGACCACGTGGGTGTTCGTGAGGATGTGCCCCTCCGTGTCCAGGATCGACCCGGAACCGGAACCGGAGGCGGAGCTCGACGTCGCGGAGATGGTCACCACGGAGGGCAGCGCGGTCCTCGCGGCGTTCCCGACGGCGGTGTCCGCCACGGGCTGTCCCCCGGCCTCGGCCGAGGTGTCCGTCGCCTGCGAGGAGGAGGAGCTCGCGGCCTCGGACGCGGCCTCGCCGCCGTCCTCCGCGACCGCGCAACCGGAGAGCCCCACCATGAGCACGGCTGCGGCGAGCAGGCCCGCCCCGGCACGGGCGCGGGACTGGGGCCGGGGACGCGCGACGGTGCGGGCCGTCGGCACGGGGGGCTGGGTGGGGGCGGCGGTCTGGTCCACGGGGTCCTCGCTTCGGGTCGGGCCCCGGGCGGTCGACACAGACGCCCGTCGTCTTGCGGACGCGCGCCCCGGGGCACGTCCACGCTAGCGTGCATGACTGAACGCCGCCTAGAGGCCGAACGTCCGCTCCTCCCACGGTCCCGGCCGCGCCGGATCCCTGGTGCCCGATTCCCACGCCGCCCTACACTCAACCCCAGGATCCGGCGGGTCCGCCCGGTGCGGCGGCTCGCCTCCGCCGTCGAAGGAGACCCCGCATGACCGTGCCCACCCGCCCCGCCGATGTCGGCCGTCTGGCGCGCGCCGTGACCGCCGCGGGTCTGGGAGGCCTGGGCCTCCTGGTGGCGGCACCCGCCTCGCACGCCGTGACGGTGCCGCCGGGCGTGTACGTGGTGGACGAGGCCGGGGTGCTCTCGACCTCCGATGAGCAGCGGCTGACCCAGGAGATCCAGGACCTGCGCCGGGACACCGGGCAGGGGCTGTACGTCGTCTACGTGGATGAGTTCAGCACGGACGCCCAGACGCTGGCCCAGGACGTGGCGCGCCAGCGCGGGCTCGGGACGAACGACTCGGTCCTGGCGATCGCGGTCGAGGACCGCGCCTATGGGCTGGACAGCGGCGGGGACGCGGACCTGCAGAACCAGGTGACGCGCACCTACGTGGGCCCGGAGCTGTCCAAGATCGGCACGGACCCCGGCTCGGCGGAATGGCTCGCGGCGGGCACCGCCGCGGTGCAGGGGCTCGACGACGCCGCCGACGGCACGCTCGACGGCACGGGGGCCAGCGGGGCCGAGTACGATCCGGCCGGTGCCCTGCCGGCCGGCACCGCGGGCGACGGGAGCACGGCCCAGGGCGCCTCCGGCGGCGGGGCCCTGACGGCGGTGCTCGGCGCGGGCGCGGTGGCCGCGGCCGTGGGCGGCGGCGTGCTCGTGGCCCGCAGCCGGAAGCGCACGCAGGGCGGCGCGGTCGAAGGGGGCCGCACCGAGGAGGTCCGCCGCGACCCCCTCGACGAGCTCAGCGTGGAGCAGCTGCGCACCCAGGCCGGCTCGAAGCTCGTGGCCGCGGACGACGCCATCCGCTCCTCGGAGCAGGAGCTGGGCTTCGCCGAGGCGTCCTACGGGGAGAAGTCCGTGGCGACGTTCCGCGAGGACATCGATCGGGCCAAGGAGCACATGCGGGCCTCGTTCCAGCTCCAGCACCAGCTCGACGACGAGATCCCGGACACCGAGGCCGAGCAGCGCGCCTGGCTCAAGGAGATCATCCAGCGCAGCGAGGCCGTGGGTGCGGCCCTCGCGGCGCACAAGAAGGAGTTCGACTCCCTGCGCGACCTCGAGAACCAGGTGCCCGAGGCCCTGGAGCGCGTCGACGCCCGCCTGCCCGAGGCGCGGTCCCGGGTGCAGGAGTCCGAGTCGGCGATCGCCGCGCTGCACGGCCAGTACGCGGAGTCCGCCCTCGCCGAGGTCGCGGACAACGCGACGCAGGCCCGGGAGCGGCTCGAGTTCGTGGAGACCGCCGTCGCGAAGGCGCGGAGCGCGTGGGACGCCCAGGACCGCTCCACGGCGGCGCTGGCCGTGCGTGCCGCCGAGGAGGCGCTCAGCCAGGTGGACACGCTCACGGAGGCGGTGGGCAAGGCCGAGGGGTCCCTGCGGGCCATGCTGGGCAACCTGCAGACGGGCCTCGCCCAGTCCGAGCAGGACGTCGCCGAGGCCGAGGCGCTCGTGGCCAACGGGTCGAACCCCGAGCTGGCCGGCCCGGTGGCGGGGATGAAGAACGCCGTGAACGCGGTGCGCCGAGCCCTCGCGGCCGGCCGCCCGGACCCCCTGGAGCTGCTGCACCAGCTCGAGGCCGCGCACCGCCAGCTCAACACCCCGCTGGCCGGCGTCCGCGACGCTCGGGAGCAGGCGCGCCAGGCCTCCCAGGTGCTCACCTCCACGATCGCCCAGGCCCAGGCGCAGATCGACGGCACGGCCGACTTCATCGGCGCCCGGCGCGGTGCGGTGGGCTCGGAGGCCCGGACCCGGCTCGCGGAGGCCGACCACACGCTGCGTTCGGCGATCAGCCTCGGCCGCACCGACCCCGTGGCCGCCCTCCAGCAGGCGCAGCGCGCCTCCCAGCTGGCCGAGCGCGCGAGCGAGCTGGCCCGCGCGGACGTCGAGGGCTTCGGCTACGGCCCCGGCATGGTGGGCGGCATGTACGGTGCACGCCCGCGCGCCGGAGTGGGCGGCAGCTTCGGCGGCGGCCTCGGCGGCGCACTGCTCGGCGGCATCCTGATGAACTCGATCCTGAACAGCGGCAGCTGGGGCGGCGGTGGCTTCGGCGGGTTCGACGGCGGCGGCCTCGGCGGCGGCGACTTCGGCGGGTTCGGCGACATCTCCGGCGGCGGCTTCTGACCGCCGCCCCATGAACTCCGGCGCCCCGGGCGCCGGCCCGGCCCGCACGCGCGGGACGGGGTGGACGCAGGCCGACGGTCTGCGCTGACGTGAAAGACCGACGAAAGGCAGACACCATGGTCAAGCAGTCCATCTTCGGCCGCATCAGCACGCTGGCGAAGGCCAACATCAACGCGATGCTGGACAAGGCCGAGGACCCCCAGAAGATGCTGGACCAGATGGTCCGCGACTACACGAACAACATCGCGGAGGCCGAGGCCGCCGTCGCCCAGACGATCGGCAACCTGCGGATGATCGAGGACGACTACCGCGAGGACCAGGACGCGTCCCGCAGCTGGGGCCAGAAGGCGCTGGCCGCCTCCCAGAAGGCCGACGACTTCCGCACCAAGGGCGACACCGCCTCGGCGGACAAGTTCGACAACCTCGCCAAGGTGGCCATCGAGCGCCAGATGGACTTCGAGCGCCAGGCGAAGTCCGCGGAGCCGACCATCGCCTCGCAGCGCGAGATCGTGGAGCGCCTGAAGACCGGTCTGGACCAGATGAAGGTCAAGCGTCAGCAGCTGGTCGCCAAGCGCGACGAGCTGACCGCCCGCGCCAAGTCCGCCCACGCCCAGTCCGCGGTGGCCGACGCCGTGAAGTCGATCGACCTGCTGGACCCGACCTCCGAGGTCTCCCGCTTCGAAGAGAAGGTCCGTCGCGAGGAGGCCCGCGTGCGCGGCCAGCAGGAGATCGCCGCCTCCTCCCTCGACGCCCAGTTCGAGTCCCTCGAGGACCTCGGCGAGAAGACCGAGGTGGAGGCCCGCCTCGCCGCCCTCAAGGCCGGCGGCGCCGGCCAGGCCGCCCTCACCTCGGGCGACGTCGACGCCGATGAGACCCTGACCCTCGACTACGCGGCCGAGGGGACCGCCGAGGAGACCGGCACCGCGCGCGGCTGACCCCGCCCCTCCCCACGGCCCGTCGCCCGGCCCACGCCGGCGCGGCGGGCCGTCCTCGTGCGCCCCGGCCCGGTGCCCCTCCCGGACGCGCCCCGGCCCCCGCGCTCCTTTGGTACTGTCCCGGGGTCCCTCGGCACGCTCCGTGGGACACCCCCGTCCCCGCACAGAGGAAGAACCCCATGCAAGAGCAGTTCACGGCCTGGTCCGTGCTGGTCGACGCCGGCCTCATCGGCGCGCTCCTGGCCGTGGGCACGCTGGCCCGTGCCGTCATCACGCCCCTCCAGACCCTGATGATCCCGGCCTCCGTCATCGCGGGCATCCTGGGCCTGGCCCTCGGCCCGAACGGCCTGGGCTGGCTGCCGTTCAGCCCCCAGCTGGGCACGTACGGCTCGATCCTGATCGTCATCGTGTTCGTGTGCATCGCGCTCACCGACGACTTCGACGTCCGCAAGATCGGCCGCCCCGTGGGCGCGTTCGCGTCCTACGGCGTGCTGATCTACTCCTCCCAGGTGGCCATCGGCGCCCTCGTCACGCTGGTCCTCCTGCAGCCGCTGTTCGACGCGCCCGACTCGTTCGCCGCCCTGCTGTTCGCCGGCTGGGCGGGAGGCTTCGGCTCCGCGGCCGCCGTGGGCCAGGCGTACGCGGCCAACGGTGATGCGACCGTCACCTCGCTGGCCTACACCTCGGCCACCGTCGGCATGATCGTCGGCGTGGTGGGTGGCATCATCCAGGCCAAGATCGGCGCGCAGCGCGGCCACGCGCGGGAGTTCGCGGGCCTGACCTCCATCCCGGAGGAGCTGCGCACCGGGGTGCTGAACCAGGTGGAGGAACGCCCGGTCATCGGCCGGCACACCTTCTCGGCGGCCTCGGTGGAGTCGCTGGCCTTCCAGGTCGGCGTGGTCGCGATGATCGCGGCGGCCGCGCACGGCGTGGTCTCCTGGATCACGGCCGTGTGGCCGAGCGTCGTGGGTGAGGACGGTCCCCAGCTGATCATCCCCGCGTTCGCGATCGCGTTCCTCCTCGGCCTGATCGCCCGCGTCCTGTTCCAGGCCACGAAGACGGCGAAGTTCCTCGACCCGGGCTCGCTGAACTCGGTGTCCGGCACCGCCACGGACATCCTCATCGTCTGTGGCATCGCCGCGATCGCCCCGACCGTGGTCGTGGACTACTGGCAGCCGCTGCTGCTCCTGTTCGTGATCGGCCTCGCGCTGGCCCTGTTCCTGGGGATCGTCGTGGCGCCGCGCGTCATGACCGACGCGTGGTTCGAGAAGCAGCTGTTCACGTGGGGCTGGGCCACCGGCGCCGTCGCCACGGGCGTGGCCATGCTGCGCATCGTGGACCCGAAGCTGAAGTCCGGGACCATGGAGCAGTTCGGCGTGGCCTACATCCCGGTGGTGCCCGTGGAGATCGCGGCCGTGTCCTTCGTGCCGCTGCTGCTCATCGCGGGCCTGTCCTGGGCCGTGGTCGGCATCTGGGGCGCCATCGCGATCATCGCGATCATCGCTGCCGTCTGGCTGCGCCGCACCGATCCGGGCCGCCGCACCCCGGCCCAGCAGGCGGTCCGGGCCTCGAGCCGCTGACGCTCCCCCACCGATCGCCCGAGGGCGGTCAGCTCGCCCGCCGGCACCGTGCCGGCGGGCCGGGGCGACCGGGCCCGGGCATGCGAGAAGGCCCCCAGCAGATGCTGGGGGCCTTCTCCTTCTCGTTGCGGGGGCAGGATTTGAACCTGCGACCTCCGGGTTATGAGCCCGGCGAGCTACCGAACTGCTCCACCCCGCGGCGACTTCTAGAACTATACACACCCGTCCCGTCGAGTTCAAATCGGCGTCAGCGTCCCGCCATCCGGCGGCCATGCGGCGGCCACTTGCCCCGAGACGGCGGCGGCCCCGACCACGCGCGGTGCGTGGCCGGGGCCGCCGTCGACGGTCCGGCGGGCCCGGCCCGCCGGCGCCGGCTCAGCCGCTCGGCGTCGGGCTGGGGCTCGACGACGGCGCGGGGCTCGCCTCGGCCGGGGCCTGGTCCTGGGCGGGCGCGTCGCCGCCCAGGGCGTCGTCGGCGGCGGTGGCACGCTTCAGGGCCTCGTTGAGACGCTTCTGCTGCTCGCCGTAGCCGGCCCAGTCGCCCTCGGCCAGACGCTCCTGGCCCTGGGTCAGGGCGTCCTGCGCCTCCTCGAGGGCCGCCGAGAGCTCCTCCTCGACCGTGCCCGGAGCCGACGGCTCCTCGCCCGGTGCGGGCGCCTCCGCCTGGTTCTCCTCCGGGGTGACCGCGCCCGAGTCGCCGTCGAACACCTGGTCCAGGGCCTCCTGGAGGGTGTCCGCGAAGCCGACCTTGTCGCCGAACGAGACGAGCACCTTGCGCAGCGTCGGGTAGGTGGTGCCGCCCGAGGAGCGGACGTACACCGGCTGGACGTAGAGGATGCCGCCGGCCACCGGCAGAGTGATCATGTTGCCGTTGAGCACCTCGGACGCGCCCTGGCGCAGCAGGTTCAGCTCCCGCGAGACGTCCGCGTTCGAGTCGAAGTTCGCCTGCGCCTGGCCAGGGCCGGGCACCGTGGTGGACCGCGGCAGCTCGAGCAGTCGGAGCTTCCCGTAGCCCTCGGCCTTCACGCCGTCCTCCCCCGAGCCGGCGTCGCCGGTGGCGGAGAGGAAACCGTAGAGCACGTTGCGCTGCTGGGCACCGTCCGTGATCTGGGGGATGTAGCTGCTGGTGAGGGAGAACGCCGGCTCGTCCTGGCCGGGCATCTGCAGCGTCATGTAGTACGGCGGCTGCTTGACGTCCTCCTCGCGCGTGGGGTCCGACGGCACGGACCACGCGTCGTTGTTCTCGTAGAAGTCGTCCGCATCGGTCACGTGGTAGCGGCCGAGCAGCTCGCGCTGGACCTTGAACATGTCCTCCGGGTAGCGGACGTGGTCCATGAGTCCGGCGCTCATCTCCGAGTACGGGCGCAGCGAGGACGGGTACACGTTCTGCCAGGCCCGCAGCAGCGGATCCTGGTCGTCCCACGCGTAGAGGGACACCGAGCCGTCGTACGCGTCCACCGTCGCCTTCACCGAGTTGCGGATGTAGTTCACCCGGCCCTGGAGCGCCGGGTTCTGGCCCTGGCTCAGGGAGTCCACCGTGACCTCGCCCAGCTGCTGGGCGGTGGAGTACGGGAACTGGTCCGAGGTCGTGTAGGCGTCCACGATCCACTGCACGCGGCCGTCGACGATCGCCGGGTAGGGGGCGGTGTCCACCGTCAGGTAGGGCGCGACCTTGCGGACGCGCTCGGCCGGGTCGCGGTCGTAGAGGATCTGCGAGGCCTCGTTCACGTCCGAGGACAGCACCAGCTCGGGCGAGCCGAACTTCACCGCGTACGCGAGCCGGTTGAACAGGTTGCCCACCGAGGGGCCACCGTCGCCGGAGAAGGTGTACGCCGTGTCCTCCTGGGAGTCGGCCGTCTGCGGCCGGTCGCGTTCGACGGCCGGCGCGCCCTCGGGCGCACCCACCACCGAGTACGAGGGCGAGTTGTGCCCGAAGTAGATGCGCGGCTCGTAGTCCTGGTCGGAGGCCAGCGGCCCGCGCGTCGGGATCTCGGAGAGCAGCCACTGGGGCCGGCCGCCGGCCGCGACCTCGGAGGCGTCGGCCACGACCATGCCGTAGCCGTGCGTGTAGATGGTGTGGCGGTTCACCCACGACTGGGAGTCGTCCACGTTGACGTCACGGGCCGCCAGGATGGTGTCCCGCGTCTGGCCGTCCACCTCGTAGCGGTCCACGTGCAGGGTGGTGGGGAACGCGTAGTACGGACGGAACTGCTGGAGCTGCCCGAAGGTCTGGGAGATCAGGTTCGGGTCCATGAGACGGACGTTGGCCGTGTTGGCCTCCTCGCCCGCCAGGGCCCCGGCCTCGGTGTCCGTGGCGCCCTCATAGTTCGTCACCTCGACGTCGTCCAGGCCGTACGCCTCGCGCGTCATGGCGATGTTCCGCTCGATGTACTGGGACTCGAGCGTGCGCTCGGACGGCTTCACCTGGTACTCCTGCACGATGAAGGGGTACGCCGTGCCCACCACGAGCGCCGTGATGACCAGGACCGCGGTGCCGATCAGCGACAACCGCCACCGGCCCGAGACCACCGTCCACACGAACAGGCCGGCCACGATCACGGCCGTGACCGCCAGGATCGCCGACGTCGGGATGACCGCGTTCACGTCCGTGTAGAGCGCGCCGGCCCAGTTGCCGGTCTGCGACTGCGTGGTGCGGTAGCGGTTGAGCCAGAAGTTGACGCCCTGCAGCAGCAGGAACACGGCCAGGGTGATGCCGATGTGGGCGCGCGCCGCCGGGGTGATCCGCACGCCGCCGCCCTCCTCCACGCGCACCGCGCCGTACAGGTAGTGCACCAGAAGACCGGTGATGCCGGAGACCAGGACCACCGAGATCAGGTACCCGACCACGAGCGTCAGGAACGGCAGGGTGGCCATGAAGAACATGAGGTCCAGGCCGAACTCCGGGTCCGCCTGGCCGTAAGGCACCTGGTTCAGGAACAGCAGGACCGTGTTCCACCCGTTCATCGCGGTGGAGCCGGCGAACACGCCGAGCACGAGCGGGACACCCAGGAACACCAGGCGCCGGATGGGTTCCAGCTGGCGCTGGGCCTGGCTGAGCGAGTCCCGCGCGGCCGCGGACGCGTCCGCGGGGCGGTGGCGCCAGGCCGTGCGGATCGCCAGCCACACGGCGAGGGCCATCCCGAGCCCGGCGATCAGGAACAGCGCGGCCTTGGCGACGACCTCGGTCCAGAAGACCTCGGTGAAGCCCAGCTGCGAGAACCACAGCACGTCCGTGTAGACGTTCGTGAACACCACGAACAGCCCCGCGAGCACGGCCACCGCGATGATGGTCAGCACGAGCGCGCTCGGCCGGCCCGGCCGGCCCCTGCCGCGCGCGGCGGAGGACCCGCCCCCGCCGAACGGGCCACCAGGACCGCGGTCGCCGTCGTCGCCCGGGCCGCGCGGGGCGCCGCCGAAGGGGCCGAACGCCCCGAACGGGCCGGACTGTCCCCCGGCGGTCCCGCCGCCGTCACGGGGCGGGCCGCCGAACGGTCCGCCGCCTCCCTGTCCGAAGCTCACTGCTCTGTCCTCTTCCCTCCCGCGTCCGCGGGGCTCTGCTCCGGTCCGGGGCGCTGCGCCCCGGACATGTCGTCCGGTCTGGTGGTCTGGTGGTCCTGGTGTGCGTCGGCTCAGCCGCACGTCCGGGCGGCGGCCGGGCTCTCCCCCCGGGCCACCGCCTCGACGATGTCGCGGGCCTGGCCCAGCGTGTCCACGGGGTACACCGTCAGACCCTCGGGCACACGGCCGGCCAGCTCCTCGCAGTTCGCCGTGGGGGCGAGGAACGTCGTGGCCCCCGCCTCGGCGGCGCCGCGCACCTTCTGCGGGATCCCGCCGATGGGGCCCACGACGCCGTCCCCCGTGATCGTGCCTGTTCCGGCGATCGGGGCGCCCCCCGTCATCGCCCCCGGGGTGAGCCGCTCGATCACGGTGAGCGCGAACATCAGACCCGCCGAGGGCCCGCCGATGTCCGGCACGGTCAGCTCGACGTCCACCGGGACGTCGTAGGCGGACTCGATCAGGGCCCCCATCTGCCACGGCTGGGGTGCGCCCTCGGGGGCGGCCGCCACGGGCACCTCGAGGTCCTGCTCCACGCCGTCCCGGCGGACCGTCAGCGTGACCGGGTCGGGCCCCGCGGCCCCGACGGCGGCGCGCACGGCCTCCAGGTCGGCCACGGGCCGTCCCTCGGCGGCGATCACCTCGTCCCCGGCCCGCAGGACGCCCTCGGCGGGCCCGCCGGGCACGAGCTGCTGCACGACGAGCCGCTGGGGCACCTCGCGTCCGAGCTCGTGCAGGGCCGCGGCGGTCGCGGTCTGCTGGGAGTCCGACATGGCCGCCGAATTGGCCTCGCCGACCTCGTCGGAGGTGACGCCGGTGGGATACATCAGCTCGCGCGGGGCCACGTCCACGGCGGGGTCCGTCAGGCCGCGGCCGAGATCGAGCAGGGAGGTGGTGCCGATGGGAGGACCCCCGACCATCACGGTGGTCATGTGCAGGGTCCCCTCACCCGGGTCCGCCTCGCCGCCCTCGACGCGCAGCACGGGTCGACCCTCGCGTTCGCCCAGCAGGTCCACGGCGGGGCCGGGGCCCTCGAGGATGTAGGGGGTGGGGGCCAGCAGTGCCAGCCCGGCGCTGCCCAGGGCGAGCCATCCGGAGAAGGGCACGCGGGCGGCGCGGGTGGTCCTCGAGGGCACTGCGCGCACGCGACACCGTCTTTCCTGGGGGTCCTGATCGGGCCGTCCTCGCCGCCGGGCACGGGCCGCGCGGCGACGGTCACACCAGTCTACGCGGGGCCGCGACCCCCGCCTGCCCCGCGCGACGCCGTGCGCCATGGGCGAACCGCGCCGCCGCGACGTCGGGAGGGCGGGCGCGTCGCGCCGACGCGGATACGCTGGAGACATGAGCAACGACGCGCGCACGCCCGGATCCGACGACGGCCGCGACCCCCTGGAGGAGATGCTGCGGCAGCTCTTCGGCGGCCAGGGCCCCGACCCGGACGAAGTCCGACGCGCCATGGAGGGCCTGGGCGGCCCCGGCGGGGTGCCCTTCGACCCGTCCCAGCTGAATCCGGCCATGATGCAGCAGGCCATGGCCCAGTTCCAGGCGATGATGAGCTCCGGCTCCGGCTCGGACGGCCCCGTGAACTGGTCTCTGGCGAAGCAGGCCGCCCGCCAGGCCGTGGCCGGCGAGGACCCGGCCGTCGGCTCGTTCGCGCGACGCGAGGTGGACGAGGCGCTGCGGCTGGCCGAGCTGTGGCTCGACGGCGTCACGCAGACCGAGCCCGTCGGCAGCGTCGGCGTGGCCTGGTCCCGTGCCGAGTGGGTGGAGGCGACCATGGACCAGTGGCGCCGGCTCACCGAGCCCGTGGCCATCTCGATGTCCCGTGCGATGTCCGCGGCCATCGAGCAGCAGCTGCCGGGTCAGCTCCCCGAGGGCATGGACGCCTCCCTGCTCGGCGGGCTGCAGCCCATGCTGAAGAACATGGGCGGCACGATGTTCGGCCTGCAGCTCGGGGGCGCCGTGGGCGCCCTGGGCAAGGAGGTGCTCTCGGGCACGGACATCGGCCTGCCCGTCGCCGGCCACCGTCTCGCCCTCGTCCCCGTGAACATCGAGGAGTTCGGCGACGGGCTCTCGGTGCCGGACGACCAGATCCGCATCTACCTGGCCCTGCGTGAGGCCGCACGCATGCGCCTGTTCCTGCACTCGCCGTGGCTCGAGCGGGACCTGTACGCCGCCGTCGAGCAGTACGCCGCGGGCATCCGCCTGGACACCGAGGGCATCGAGCGGGCCGCGCAGTCGGTGGACCCGATGGACCCCGGTTCCCTGCAGGCCGTGTTCGACGGGGCGTCCTTCATCGCCGCCCCGGACGCCACCCAGCAGGCCGCGCTGGACCAGCTGGAGCTGCTCGTCGCCCTCGTGGAGGGCTGGGTGGACGTGGTGGTCGCCGAGGCCGCGCGCCCGCTCGAGTCGGCGGCCGCCCTGCGCGAGACCATGAACCGCCGCCGCGCCTCGGGTGGCCCGGCCGAACAGGCCTTCGCCGCCCTCGTGGGCCTCGAGCTGCGCCCGCGCCGCCTGCGCGAGGCCGCCGCGTTCTGGGAGCACGTCACGGCCGAGCACGGCACGGAGTATCGCGAGGAGATCTGGCGCCATCCCGAGCGTCAGCCCACGGCGGAGGACCTCGAGGACCCCGCCGGGTACACCGGGCGCCGCTCCGCCGCGGACGCCAGCACCGAGTCCCTCGACGACGAGCTGCGCAAGCTCCTCGAGGGCGGCTTCGGCGACGCGCCGCGCGAGGGCTGAGCCCCTTTCGGCACGACGGCCGCGGGCGGCCCGGCACCTCGGGTGCGGGCCGCCCGCCGTCGTGTCAACCCGCGTCCTCGTCCTCCGCCCACCGGTCCGGCGCCGTGCGACCGCGGCCCTCGGCGAAGGTGACCCCGTCGAGGAAGGCCATCGCCTCGGCGTAGCGCGGGTACCGGTCCACGAGGCGTCGGAAGGCCGGGCCGTGTCCGGACTCCAGCAGGTGGGCCAGCTCGTGGACGAGCACCGCCGCCACCACCCAGTCCGGCATGCCGCGCAGCTGCGTCGAGAGCCGGATGGTGCCGCGCCCCGGCGTGCACGAGCCCCAGCGGCGGCGCTGCCGGGCCGACCACGTGACCGAGACCGGACGGGCCCGCCCGCCCAGGTGTGCCGCCGAGAGCCGTCCCGCCCAGGCCAGGAGCGCGTCGTCGGAGCGGGCGTCGGCGGGGCGGCCGTCCGGGTCGGCCGCGGGCTGCCCCGTCCCACCGCGTGCGCCCACCTTCGCGACCATCCGGCCGATCCACTCGCGCTCCTGCGCGGCCGAGAGACGGGCCGGGACGTTGACCTGCAGGCGGCCGTCGCGCCACGCCGCCGAGACGGTGCGGGTGCGGGCCGTGGAGCGCACGAGCCGCACGGGCGTGCCCTCCCAGTCCAGGTCGGTGCTCTCGCGGGCGGGACCGCGGTGGGCGGCCGGGACGGCACGCGGAGGGCGGCCGGGGGCGGGCGGGACAGGGCGCATCGGGCCATTCTCCGGCATGGGCCGCAGGCTGTGGACAATCCGGCGCGGTCCGGGGGCGCCCTGGCAGGGTGGGAGGCACCGAGCCGAGAGGAGAGCCGTGCGCACCGTCGCCGAGACCGTCACCACCGTCCCTCATGACACCGCCGCGTCAGCGCCGGAGCCGGGGGTGTGGGCCCCGCCGACCGACGTCCATGTGGCGGGCCTCGACGCGGTGGGCGCGGCGATCGCCCACGCCCTGGCGGGGGCCGGGGCGCTGCGCCTGGCCCTGTGGGATCCGCGGCCCGTCGACGCCGCGGACCTGGGGACCGGCCTGCTGCCCGGGGACCTCGGTCGGCCCCGGGCGGGTGCGCTCGAGCGCCGGCTGGGCGACGTGGCCCCCGGGCTGCGCCTCTACGCGCACCACGGCCCGGTGCCGGTGCTCGTGGGGCAGGCGACGGTGGCGGTGGGGTCCGTGCTCGACGCGGACCTGGCCGCGCAGGCCCTGGCCGCCGACCACCCGCTGCTGCCGGTCACGGTGGGACCGAAGGCGGTCACGGTCGGACCGTGGTGCGCCCCCGGGGTGCGCGGGTGCCCGCTGTGCCGATGGCCCGCGGATCCGACGGGCGTCCCCGATGCCCCGACGGCGCCCGGCCCGTCGGCGCACCGGGGACAGGTGGACGGGCTCGCGGCGCTGCGGGCCGCCGTGCTGACCGTGGACGCGCTGCGGGCCGGACCGGCCCCCGGCGTGCTGCGGGCCGATCGGGTGACGGGACGCACGCGCCGGGTGCGGGTCCGCCCCCGGCCCGGCTGTGCCTGCGACCCGGACGCGCTCGGCTGGGCGTTCTGAGGGGGTCGGCGCCGCCGGCGGAACGGAGCGCGGGTCCGCGGCTCAGGCCGCCGGGGTGCCGTGCAGCAGCTCGAGCAGCTCCGGTCCGTGCTTCTCCAGCTTGGACTTGCCGAGGCCGGGCACCTTCAGCAGCTCTGCCGGGGTCTTCGGCATGGCCTCGGCGATGGCCACGAGGGTGGCGTCCGTGAACACCACGAACGCGGGCATCCGCATCTCGGCGGCCGTGCGGGTGCGCCAGTCGCGCAGCTCCTCGAGCACCGCCTCGTCGTAGGTGGCGGGGCAGTCCAGGCAGCGGCCGACCTTGCGCTCGGCTCCCGTCTCGAGGGGCTTGCCGCACGTGCGGCACACGGCGACCTTCGCGCCCCGGCGCCGCGGCGCCGTCGGGCCCGCCGCGGAACCACGGGCCGGGGCGTGCTCGCGGGTGCCGCCGAGGGTCGGGTCGATGGCCCACAGGAACCGGGAGGGCCGCCGGGTGGAGCGCCCGCCCGTGCCCCGCGAGAGCGTCCACGTCAGCGACAGGTGCTGGCGGGCACGCGTGATGCCCACGTAGAGCAGGCGCCGTTCCTCGTCCACCTCGGCCTGGGTCTCCGCGAAGGAGATCGGCATGAGCCCCTCGGACAGGCCCACGAGGAACACCGCGTCCCACTCGAGGCCCTTGGCCGAGTGCAGCGAGGCCAGGGTGATGCCCTGCACCGTCGGCGCGTGCTGGTGCTGGGCACGCTCGTCGAGCTCGGCCACGAGCTCGGTCAACGTGAACTCGGCCCCGCGCGTCGTGGCGAGCTGGTCGGCGAGGTTGACGAGGGCGTGCAGGGACTCCCACCGTTCACGGGCCGCGCCGGAGGCCGCCGGCGGTTCGGCGGAGTAGCCGAGCGAGGAGAGCACGTCCCGCACCCGGTCCGTGACGTCGTCGCCCGTCAGGTCCTGGGCGGCGCGGGCGGCGGCCCGCAGCTGCAGGATGCCGTCGCGCACCTCGCGCCGGGAGAAGAACCGCTCGCCGCCGCGCAGCTGGTAGCCGATGCCCGCCGAGGACAGCGCCGTCTCGAAGGCCTGGGACTGGCCGTTGGTGCGGAACAGGACGGCGATCTCGGAGGCCGGCACGCCGTCGTCGATCAGCGCCGCGATCCGGTCTGCGACCCAGCCGGCCTCGGCCTCGTCGTCGGTGCACTCCGCGAACACGAGGTCGGGGCCGGCCGGCCGCTGGGAGACGAGCTCGAGGGGGTCGGGCCAGCGCGGCATCGTGCGGTCCCGCTCCCCCGCCTTGGTGCGGTCCGCCAGCAGGCGGTTGGCCGCCTCCACGATCTGCGGGCTGGACCGGTAGTCACGCACGAGACGGACCACCGTGGCCGCGGGATACCGCTCACGGAAGTCGGTGAGGAAGCGGGAGGTCGCGCCCGTGAACGAGTAGATCGTCTGAGAGGCGTCGCCGACGACGCACAGGTCGCCGCGGTCGCCGAGCCAGAGGTCGAGCAGGCGGTGCTGCAGCGGCGAGACGTCCTGGTACTCGTCCACCACGAACACGCGGTACTGGTCCCGGATCGTGGCCGCGATCTGCGGCTCGGTGGACAGGATCCCCACGAGGATCAGCAGCACGTCCTCGAAGTCGATCATGTTCCGGGCTGTCTTGGCCTCCTCGTAGCCGGTGTAGAGACGGGCGACGGTGGTGGCGGTCCAGCCGGCGGGCATCTCCCGCTCCTTCGCGGCCTCGGCGTAGCCCTCGGGGGCGTGCAGGGAGACCTTGGCCCATTCGATCTCGCCGGCGAGGTCGCGCAGGCCGGCCCGGTCCACGGTCATGCGCATGCGCTGGGCGACCTCCGTGAGCAGGCGCACCTTGTTCTCGATCAGCGAGGGCATGGGCCCGCCCACGGCCTGGGGCCAGAAGTACTGCAGCTGGCGCAGGGCCGCCGAGTGGAACGTGCGGGCCTGGACGCCGGCCACGCCGAGGTCGCGCAGGCGGGTGCGCATCTCCGCGGCGGCGCGCGCCGTGAAGGTCAGGGCGAGGGTGCGGTGCGGGTCGAAGACGCCGGAGGCCACGCCGTAGGCGATGCGGTGCGTGATGGCGCGGGTCTTGCCGGTGCCGGCGCCGGCCAGGATGCAGACGGGCCCGTGCAGGGCCGTGGCGGCCCGGCGCTGCTCCGGGTCGAGGCCGCGGAGGATCTCGTCGGGAGTGCTCATGCGGGACGAGTCCTCCTAGGTGATCAGGGTCTGCGCATCGGGCAGCATCCCACCGTACCAATCCTCGATGAGCGCCCGCGCGATGGACACGGCCCCGGGCAGGGTGACGTCGCCCTCGCGGGCCAGATGCGCGAGCTCCTTCCGCTCGAACCAGCGCACGGAGAGGATCTCCTCGCCGTCCGGAACCGGCTCGACGCCGGCCGGGGCCAGGGCGGTGAACCCGAGCATGAGCGAGCGCGGGAACGGCCACGGCTGGGAGCCGCGGTAGCGCGGGTGCGTCACCGTGATCCCGGACTCCTCCGCGATCTCCCGGACCACCGCGTGCTCCAGGGACTCCCCCGGCTCCACGAACCCGGCCAGGCAGGAGTACAGCCCCTCGGGCCACGCCGCGTTGCGGCCCAACAGGATCCGCCCGGCCGGGTCGATGACGGCCACGATCACCGCCGGGTCCGTGCGCGGGAACTGCTCCCGGGAGCAGTCGCGGCAGCGACGCACCCAGCCGGCCGCCTCGACGTCCGTGACGCCGCCGCAGAACGCGCAGAAGCGGTGGGTGGCGTGCCAGTTGGCGTTCGCGACGGCGGCCACGAACAGCCCGGTGTCCGCGTCGCTGAGGGCGGCGGCCGCATCGCGGAGGCCGACCCACACGGCGTCGGCGAGCGCGGCGGCCGCGTCCTCGGGCAGGGCCGCCGGCGGCTCGACGGCGACGGAGACCACCTCGCGCTCCCGCCCGTGCGGGCCCCGGTCCGCCGCGGTGCCGCGGCCCAGATACGCGGCCTCGGCCGGCACGGGACCGGAGGGCGCGGTGAAGACGAGCCGGCCGTCCGCGACCGGTGCGCGGCCGCCCTGCAGCCACAGGACCTCCGTCCCCTCGCGCGCCCAGGACGCCGCCAGGTGGCCCGGGTCGAGGCGGGCCACGGCACCGCGGTCCAGCTCCTCGCGGGCCAGCGGCAGGGCCAGGGGTGGTGCGGCGGTGGGGTCGGACGACGACGGGGGGCAGGAGGCCATGCGTCCAGGCTAGCGACCCGTCTCCGGTGCGCCCGACGACGGGGGAGGGCGTTCCGCGCCTAGGTGTAGGAGGGCATGACGTTGTTGACTCGGGCCGGTGCCAACGAGGTCGGAGGAGCGTCTCCGCAGGAGGTATGAGGCCGATGGTAGTTGTAGTGGTTCACCCACACCGCCAGGGCCTCACGCCGAGCCTGCTCTGAGGTGTAGGGGCGGGCGTAGAGGACCTCATCGACCATCAGCCGGTTGTACCGTTCGACCTTCCCGTTATGGCGCGGGGTGTAGGGGCGGATCCGGTGGTGCCG
>NZ_QNRG01000011.1:0-66820 GCF_003315015.1 Micrococcus sp. KT16
CCGGGCAGTTCCCGTGGCCATCACTGGGCAGTCCTCATGGCCGTCAGCGGGTCATTCCCTGGCCACCTATGGGCAGCTTTTCATGGCCGCTTACAGGTCAGCTCGTGCAGGCCCTCGCCGGCCTCGACCTCACATGGACCCGGCCGAGGAACGACGCGATCACGCGGCCCTGGTCGGCACGGTGGCGGCCGCGAGGTACTGGCAGAGGAGCCCGACGGAGAGGACGTGCTGGCAGCGCACCCGAGCATCCGAGCGGTCCTGGAGACGGAGGCGGAGTACGTGCTGGGCTCAGGGCCGGCCCGCCAGGGGGCTCGTCCGCGGGCAGACTCCCGGTGGGTGATCGACGGCTGGGAGCGAGAAGGCCGGAGTTCGCTGCCCGGGGACTCCCGAGGCGTCCTCGAGGCCGGGGCGCGGGTGGAGCGGCGGGAGGAAGCCCGCGCAGCGGCAGGAATCCCGCAGACCCCACGGCGAACCGGTACGGGATCTGGTGGTCGATCCCGGTGGCCATCGTCGCAAGCGTCTCGCAGGTGCCTGCGGGGTTGGATCTCATCGGAGACGACTCCGGGGCGGGGACGGCCGCCGTGACCCCGTGGAACGATGTCGGACGTACGTACAAGGTGACCAGCCCGGGTGACCGGGCCCGGCTGTGGCGTAGCGTCCCTCTGGACGTGAGCGCCTCCAGGCGGCACGACTGGCACCGGGTGACCGGGGACCGAGTGGCAGGGGACCGGGAGGGCGGGTCGATGGTTGCACCCGGATCGGAAACGTGGAGCCCAGGAGTGGGATGCGCTCCACCTGACGGCACTCGGCTGCCTCGCCTCCGCCGCGCGCTGCCTGCCCGTCGCCTCGGGCGTCGCGACCGTGCTCGCCGGGTGGAACCCGGGCACGACGCTGTGGCTGACCGACGTCGTCCGACCCGCGCATGCACCCGTGCAGGGGTGGCGCCGGGACCCCGACGACGGCGCGTGGGTCTGGCGTCCAGATGCGCCGGACGACGCTTCCAGGGGAGGAGAACGGCCGGTTCGGCGTGGCCCGGTCGCAGGCTGAGAACCCGCAGCCTCCCGTATCCCGAACGAAAGCACCGCCGGAGGCTCCCGTTTCCCGGACGAAAGTGTCCAGACGACAGAGGACGCGAAGGGGCGGGAGTCCGGACAGCGGAAGGCCCCGCACACCGAGCGGTGTGCGGGGCCTTCTGCGTCCGAGAGGATCCGCGGTCAGCCGTCGATCTTCGGGTTGTGCGCGCTCGGGTCGGCGCCCAGCTCGTGGTGGCCGCCGTCCTCGTGGCCGTGCTGGCCGTGGGTGCGGGCCTCCACCAGCTCCTCGCGGGAGACCGGGGCGACGCGATCCTGGTAGAACATGCGGTTCAGGCCGGCACGGGCCTTCTCCAGCGCGCCCACCTTGCCGTTGCGGCCGGGGATGGCCGGCACCGGGCGACGGTCCTCGAAGGACACCAGGCGGTACAGCTCGTAGTCGGTGAGCTGGCGGTGACGCTCGTGGAAGCCGCCCTCGGGGGACATCTCGATGACGCCGGCCTCGTGGCCGTGGAGCACCAGCTCACGGTCCTTGCGCTGCAGGGACAGGCAGATGCGGCGGGTCACGATGAAGGCGATCACCGGGCCGAGGAAGAACAGCGCGCGCAGCACGTACAGCACGTCGTTCAGGGAGAGGTGGAAGTGGGTGGCGATGAGGTCCGAGGACGCGGCCGCCCACATGACGCAGTACCAGACGACGGCGGCCACGCCGATGCCCGTGCGGGCCGGGGCGTTGCGCGGACGGTCGAGCAGGTGGTGCTCAGTGTTGTCCTTGGTGATCCACCGCTCGATCCAGGGCCAGGTGCACATGCCGACGAGCAGGGCGCCGACCGGGATCAGCGGCACGAGCACGCCCATGGGCAGGGACACCGAGGAGCCCCACGGCATCGGGATGTTCCAGAGGAAGGAGTAGTCGCCGATCATGCCCGGCATGAGGCGCAGGGCGCCGTCGAACACGCCGATGTACCAGTCGGGCTGGGTGCCGGCCTGCACCGGGGACGGATCGTACGGGCCGTAGTTCCAGTTGGCGTTGATCGTCACCGTGGAGGCGATGAGCGCGAGCACACCGAACACGATGAAGAAGAAGCCGCCGGCCTTGGCCGCGTACACGGGGCCGACCGGGTAGCCGACCACGTTGTCCTCGGTGCGGCCCGGGCCCGGGTACTGGGTGTGCTTGTGCACGACGACCATGAACAGGTGGATGCCGATGAGCAGCAGGATGGCGGCCGGCACGATCATGATGTGCAGGGCGTACAGGCGGCCGATGACCGAGTGGCCGGGGAACTCGCCGCCGAAGAAGAAGGCGGAGAGGTACGTGCCGACCAGCGGCAGGGACTTCAGGATGCCGTCGATGATGCGCAGGCCGTTGCCGGAGAGCACCTCATCGGGCAGGGAGTAGCCGGTGAAGCCGGCGGCCCAGCCGGCCATCAGCAGGAAGCAGCCGACCAGCCAGTTCAGCTCACGGGGGCGACGGAACGCGCCGGTGAAGAACACGCGCAGCATGTGGACCGACATGGCCGCCACGAACAGCAGCGCCGCCCAGTGGTGCAGCTGCCGCATGAACAGACCGCCGCGCACGTCGAACGAGATGTCGAGGGTCGAAGCGTAGGCCGCGGACATCTCGATGCCGCGCAGCGGGGCATAGGCCCCGTTGTAGACGACCTCCGACATGGAGGGGTCGAAGAAGAACGTGAGGAACGCGCCGGACAGCAGCAGGATGACGAAGCTGTACAGGGCGACCTCGCCGAACATGAACGTCCAGTGGTCCGGGAAGATCTTGCGGGCGAAGAACTTCACGATCGGCGACATCCCCGTGCGGGTGTCGACGAAGTTCGCGATGCGGCCGGTCGAGGTCGCCGGCTGGAACTCATTCACGGTGGTGCTCATAGGTGTCAGCCACGCTCCCAGTAGACAGGCCCGACGGGCTCATGGAAATCGCTCTGGGCCACGAGGAAGCCCTCGTCGTCCACGGTGATCGGCAGCTGCGGCAGCGCGTGGCTGGCCGGGCCGAAGATGACCTTGCACTCCTGCGTCAGGTCGAAGGTCGACTGGTGGCAGGGGCAGAGCAGGTGGTGGGTGTGCTGCTCGTACAGGGCGATCGGGCAGCCCACGTGCGTGCAGACCTTGGAGTAGGCGAAGATGCCGTCCACGTTCCAGTCCTCGCGACCCGGGGTGATCTTCACCTTGGCGGGGTCCAGGCGCATGAGCAGGACGACGGCCTTGGCCTTCTGGTTGAGCTTGTCGGGGCCCAGATCGTTCAGGCCGTCGGGGATGACGTGCACGGCCGAGCCGAGCGTGACGTCCGAGGCCTTGATGGGGGAGCCGGTGGGGTCACGCACGAGGCGCACGCCCTCGGCCCACATGGTGTGGCGCAGACGCTCCGGTCCGAAGTTGTGGGTCTCCTCGTCCGAGAAGTTGTCCGAGTCGTCCAGGTCGCGGAACACGGCGATGAACGGCAGGGGGGCCAGCAGGGCGGCACCGATCAGGGTGTTGCGCAGCAGGGGGCGACGCTTGATCTGCGACTCGTCCAGGATCTCGGAGATCATCCCGGTGGCGGCCACGCGGTCGGCCTCCGAGCGGATCTCGTGACGGTCCTCGACGGTCTCGTGGTCCGGCATCAGGGTCTTGGCCCAGTGCACCACGCCGATGCCGATGCCGAACATGGCGAGGGCGGTGCCCAGGCCGAGCAGCAGGTTCTGCAGGTAGATCTTGCTGAACGCCTCACCGTTGCCGATCTGCCCCACGCCGAAGTAGCCGATGAAGAAGAGCACCGTGCCCACGATGGAGATGAGGAACATGACCGAGACCTGACGCTCGGCGCGCTTCGCGGCCTTCGGATCCTCATCGGCCAGACGCGGACGGTGCGGAGGCAGGCCCGGGTTGTCGATCGCGTAGCGGGGCGCGTCCTCGCCGGCGTGCTCGAGGGAACCCGAGCGGTGCTCGGTCCCTTCAAAGCCTTTCTCGCCCATATGTCCTGTTTCCTTTACTCGAGTGATGAATGTCGATGACGGGTGGTCGGCGCGCCTGCGCCGACGGGATCAGGAGGACCGGCTGGTGAGCCAGACCATGAAGCCGATGATCAGCGCCAGGCCCGCGGTCCAGATGAACAGGCCCTCGGAGACGGGGCCGAGCGAGCCGAGGGCGAGGCCGCCGGGGGAGCCCTGGTTCTCGATGGTCTTGAGGTACGCGATGATGTCGCGCTTGTCCTCGGGCTTGATGTTCGAGTCGGAGAACACCGGCATGTTTTGCGGGCCGGTCTCCATGGCCTCGTAGATGTGCTTCTCCTCCACGCCCTGCAGAGAGGGGGCGTACTTGCCGCGGGTGAGCGCACCGCCGGCCGCAGCCGCGTTGTGGCACATGGCGCAGTTGATGCGGAACAGGTCGCCGCCGCGGGTGATGTCTACGTCCTCGTGGTTCACGTCCAGGTACTCGTCCTCGGGGACGGCCGGGCCGGCGCCGAGCGAGGCGACGTAGGCGGCGAGCTGCGCCGTCTGCTCGTCGTTGAACTGGTTCGGTTTGACCTGGGCCTGCGGGCCGTTCATCTGCATCGGCATGCGGCCGGTGCCCACCTGGAAGTCGACGGAGGCGGCGCCGACACCGATCAGGGACGGGCCGGAGGGACCCCCCGCAGCTCCCGTGCCGTGGCACGAGGCGCAGTTCGCGTTGAAGAGCTTCTCGCCCTCGGAGATGTCATCAGCCGAGGCGGCCGCGGTGACCTGCGTGGCCGCCTGCGCCTGGTTCACGGTGCTCGCGACGGAGTACAGTCCGCCGGTCACCAGGAGTCCCAGCAGGAGGAGCGCCAGCCCCATCAGGGGATGGCGTCGGTTCTGCGAAAGTGCCTTCACGGGGGTTTCCTATCGTTCTCTTCCGGGTCGGGCCGCTCATGCTGCCGGCCCGGGCCTGAAGTCGGTGCGGTGAGTGAGGGGTCGTCTTACTTCAGGAAGTAGACGATGAAGAACAGGGCGATCCAGACGACGTCCACGAAGTGCCAGTAGTAGGACACGACGATCGCGGACGTGGCCTCGTGGTGGCCGAAGCGGCGGGCCATGTAGGCGCGGCCGATGATGAAGAGGAACGCGATCAGGCCGCCGGTCACGTGGATGGCGTGGAAGCCGGTGGTGATGTAGAACGCCGAGCCGTACGCGTTCGCCGCGACGGTCACACCCTCGGAGACGAGGACCGCGTACTCGTAGGACTGCACCGCCACGAAGATCGAGCCCATGATGAAGGTCAGGATGAACCACTCGACCATGCCCCACTTCCCGAACTGCAGGAAGCCGCCGGTGCGGCGGGGCTGAAGGCGCTCGGCGGCGAGGACGCCGAACTGGGCGGTGACGGAGGAGAGCACCAGGATCGTCGTGTTCACCGCGGCGAGCGGGACGTTGAGGATCGCGGTGTGCTCGGCCCAGAGCTCCGGAGACGTGGAGCGAAGGGTGAAGTACATGGCAAAGAGCCCACCGAAGAACATGAGCTCGCTGGCGAGCCACACCATGGTCCCGACCTGCACCATGTTCGGCCGGCTCGGGAGCCCCGTGGTGGGCTGATGGAGAGTGGGGTTAGCTGTGGTCACCCAGCCATTATGGCCCCAAACACCGCCCGGGCGGTAAATCGAACCTACCGTGTCGCAGGACAGGTCGTCAGCACCGTCGGGGGGTTACAGTGTCAGTTGGGGGCTGGCGTCCAGGTGATATCCAGATTCGCGGTGCGCGGCGCATGACATGGCGCCGTCCCGGGTGCGGCCGGGCCGCTAGGCTCAGTGCGTGAGCACCCCCGAGAACACCGCAGCAGTCCTGGGGACCTCCTGGCCGGAGGTCTTCCGCGCCCTCACCCTCGGTGAGGACCTCAGCGACGACGTCGCCGCGTGGGCCATGGGGGAGATGATGGCCGGCGATGCCACCGAGGGGCAGGTGGGCGGATTCCTCCTCGCCCTGGCCGCCAAGGGGGTGACGGTGCCGGAGCTGCGCGGCCTGACCGAGGCGATGGTGCAGGCGGCGAACCCGGTGCACGTGCCGGGGGAGACCCTCGACGTCGTGGGCACGGGCGGCGACCGCCTGGGCACCGTGAACCTCTCCACGATGTCCTCGCTCGTGGCCGCCGGTGCGGGCGCGCGGATCGTCAAGCACGGGAACCGCGGCGCCTCGTCCACCGCCGGCGCGGCCGACGTGATCGAGGCCCTCGGCGTGGACCTGTCCATGCCGGCCCGGAAGGCCGAGGAGTGCGCCGAGGCCGTGGGCATCACGTTCCTCTTCGCCCAGAACTACCACCCGTCCATGAAGTACGTGGCCCCGGTGCGCAAGCAGCTCGGCGTGCCCACCGTGTTCAACTTCCTCGGCCCCCTGAGCAATCCGGCCCAGGTCACCGCCCAGGCCCTGGGCTGCTCGAGCGAGGCCATGGTCCCGCTGCTCGCGCAGGTGCTCGCAGACCGGGGGGTGCGCGGCTTCGTCTTCCGCGGGGCGGACGGCCGGGACAAGATCACGACGTCGGGGCCGTCGACCGTCATGGAGGTCCGGGACGGTGTGCGCACCCACGAGCTCGATCCCCGGGAGCTGGGCATCGACCTGGCCCCCGTCCAGGCCCTGGCCGGGCGGGACGGCGCCTACAATGCGGCCCTCGTCCGCGCTCTGCTGGCGGGGGAGAAGGGCCCGATCCGCGACGCCGTCCTCCTCAACGCGGCCGCGGGCCTGACGGCCTGGGACCGCGACGCGGACGCGCCGCTGATGGAGCGGCTGGCGGCCAACATGGCGCGGGCCGCCGAGTCGATCGACTCCGGCGCCGCGCGTGACGTCCTGGACCGCTGGGTCGCCTTCTCCAGATCCTGATGGTGCGACGACGGGCCTTCCCCGGCGAGATGGGGCCCGTCGTGGAGAGGACGCTCAGGAGTCGAAGCCGAGCGCCCATCCCTCGCCGAGGTCCTCAGACGAGTAGGTCCGGAAGGCCAGCATGGTCTCGGTGTCCTGGATCCCGTCGACCTTGGAGAGGTGGTCGGCGATCACGTCGGCGAGGTCCTCATAGCGGCGCACCTTGACCATCGCCACCAGGTCCCACGCGCCGGTCACGGAGTAGACCGACCCGACCCCCTCGAGCGCAGCGAGGGCCTCGGCGGTCTCCGGGATGCTGGATTTGTCGGTCTTGATCAAGACGATGGCGGTGACCACGGGCGGTCCTCATTTCCTCGATGCTGCGGGTCCGGTGTCCGCGATGATCCTAGCTGCGCGCCGGGCCCTCACCTCCGGGTGCGGCGCACCAGCCAGGCGGTCACTGCCCGGCGGCCCAGGAGCAGGACGCCCAGCACCCCGAGCGCCACGAGCACGAAGGACACGGGTGCGCCACCGAGGCCGAAGGCCACGCGCAGGACCATCCCGACGGCGACGGTCCCCAGCCACACGATCACACCGTGGGGCCACACGCGGGCCCAGGTCCGGTGTCCGGAGGTCAGCCCGGTCATGAGCAGGAGACCCGCGAGGAACGGCGCCGCCGTGACCAGCAGGCCCACCGGCCCGCGCTCCGTGGAGTGCTGCCCCTGGCCCAGAGCCACGAAGAGGACGGTGAGCAGGAGGTCGACGGCAAGCGCAGGCAGGGCGCCGCGCGGGGCACGGTGCTCGGCGGGTACGACACGACGGGCGGTGGGGGAGGACGTCATGCATCCAGTCTGGCCCACCGCGAAGTCGAGGCGGATCGTACGGCCGGGGGCGGCTCGGCGAACGTGCCGTGCGACAAGACATTGCCTTTGTCAGAGATAGACTCTGGGCATGGTGTCCGTACATCTGGTGCTCATCCGACCGACCACCGCCACGGCTGAGGACGCGCGGCGTCTGGCAACCGCGCTGCGCGACGATCCCCGCCCGGACGCGGCTGTGACCGCGGCGATGTGGCTCGGCGACGAATCCGACCCGGTGGACGACGATGCGGCGCCGCACGACGGCGAGCTGGCCGTCGTCCTCGACGACGCGGCGGCTGCGGTGGGCCTGGCGTTGTGGGCCGTGCGGACCGGGTCCTGGGCGGTGATGCTGGATCCAGAGGGTGGCTCCGACAAGGACTCAGCGTTGTCGTATCTGACGCCAGCCGAGCGGCGGCGCGCCCGGCGGGCACCGGGCCGACTCGTGCTGCCGGCCGGAGGTCGCCCGGGCCGCGCCTCGGAGTCCGGCCGAGAGGCTGATCTGCGCTGTGCGGAGGCCACCCTGCAGCTGGTCGCCGCAGTGGAACGGCGCCGGTCCGCTGACCAGCACGCGGCGGGACGGCTGGTCGAAGCCGGCGCCAGTCAGCGAGAGGCGGCGGCGGAGCTCGGGATCAGTCAGCAGGCCGTCCATTCCCGGTTGCGGCACGGGCTCTGGCATGTGAGCCGGACGGCGGTGGCGGCTGTCCTGCCGTTGCTGGAGCGGCTCTCCACAGACCCGGGGGAGTGAACCCCGGCACGCGTTGTCGGTGCCGCCCGGCGCGGCCGCCTGGGCCAGCTCACGACGCAGCGCGTGCCACGCAGGGTGACCTTCCGCAGTTGACATGAGACACGTAACTAGGGGTCATCTCAGAATGACTGTGCAAGTCGGATTGCTTCTCTCGCACTCTAGATGAGACTTCCGTAGCGCATCGAACCCCCACGTGACGGGCCGCTACCGCTAGTCCAGCACCCACAGTACGCCGAGCACCAGCCCGACCGACTACGAACTCCTGTCGAATGTCGGTCCACCTGGCTACATTCCAGGCGCATGAGAGCGACCAATCAGCAGGCCCTGATCACCGCAGTCTTCGAGGCAGCCGAGCGCGCCACGGACAGCATCACCCACCTCGTGCCCGACCTCGACCGTGACCGCGCTGAGTACGCCCTCGTGAGCGTGCTCTTGGAAGAGGCGTGGGTCGCGCAGAGGTAGCGGCTCAAGAGCAGGCGCTCAGGCGCGAGGAGCCGCTCCACCGCTGGCGAAGCCGTCGAACGTCCGGATGTCCCGCTTCGGCTCGGGGAGACCCTCACGGCGGCGCTGAGCCTCGGCACGGCGGTCTTCTCGGTCCTCGGCCTCGAAGACCTCAGCAAGCGCCTCCCAGTCGGCCTGGAGGGGGTCCTTGGGGTGCTGTTGCGTCATGACGGTCCCTCCTGAGGTGTGCTTGCGCTTCGGGCTGCTATCGAGCGTAGACACACACGTGTTCGAGTAGGTTCTCACCGGCCCGTGAAGCGGTCATAAAGCCGACGCAGCGCGGACCGCTCCGCAGGCAAAGGGCCCGGCACTGTTGAACGAGGCTTTGTCCTGGGCCCGCGCTGGTCGAGGATGTCACGAACCTCGGAAGCAGGTTGGATGTAGGTCCCGGACCTATTCATCTTGGCGACTTCCTTCTTGATGTCACGAAGCGCGGAAGCGACATGGTGGATGTTGTACACGTCGGGCTGCATGGCCCCCGCCATCGCGTTGAGGTCCACTACTCCTGAGTCCCGGTGATCACGCTTGCCCTTCTTCGCGGCGACGGTGCCTTCGTCGTACTCAACCGAGTAATCGTGACTGGTCGGCAGGTCCGACCTCCCTGAGTTCAGGCGTTCCTCCATGGCGTCGTAGAACGTGCGCAACTCCTGACCTGGAGCAAGCATCGGAATGGGTTCTCTTAACCACTGCACTTCGCTGATGGGGGCTCCGGGCGTTTCGTTGGCCCGGACAGGCTCTGGGGTCAAACTGACCTTGACGTTGTACGCAGGGCGTTGCCCGATGTTTCGGATTACCAGGTCCATGACCCGCCAGCCGATTGGCGACGGTTCCGCAGTCACGATGATGTACGGGCGAGTTGCTTCTCGCTGGGCGGCCCGGGCGATCTGCACCTGGTTCCGGGCGTATAAGGCAGCGGCGATGGCGACCAGAAGGAGTCCGGCGGTCAGCAGGGTGTAGTAGGCAGTCCAGCCCGTGGCCGACATGCCCCAGAAAGTGTCATCCATCGTGTGACCCTCTCACAGGTCGGCGCCCGAAGGGGAGGCGAAGAACGAGCTAGTTGACATAATGTACATTATCGGCGCACGGTAGAAGGGCGGACAGGGGCGCCCCGCGCGGCGGGTCTCGCGCGTAGCCTGGACCCATGACGATCATGACCGACCAGCGCGACCGCCCCCTGCACGCGACGATCGCCGTCGTCCTGGCCATCGCCACGGCGGGCTACCTGGCTCCGTGGGCCATTGCCGCCGTCCGCGGCCGTTCCAACGTGTGGGCGGTGTTCTGGGTGAACCTGCTCACGGGGTGGACCGTCCTCGGCTGGTGCATCGCGCTCTACATGTCACTCACCAGCCATCGCCGGCTGCGGCCCTGGGGTCCGCGCGGCCTCTGACCGCGCGGACCGCCCCTCAGGACAGGCGCGCGACGACGGCCCGCACACCGTCTCCCTCGGCGACCAGGCATCGCGGGCCGTCGACGTCCGCCTCGTCCGTCTCGGACAGCTCGACCGGCACCTCGAGCTCCCCCGTCGCATCGGCGCCGATCACGCGGAGGGTGAGATCCGGGGCGCGCGTCTCGAGGTAGGTCCCGGACTCGTCGTGCATCTCGAGCCGGGCCTGCGGGATCTCGCCGCGCACGGCGGCTGCGAGGATACGGCGCGCGTCCGGGTCGGTGGCGGCGTCCACGACCCAGCGGTGTCCCAGGACGGAGTGCTCCACCTCGGCCACGACGTCTCCCTCGGCGGGTGCGTCGCCTCGGTAGGCGAACGCAGTCTGGTAGAGCCGGTCCCCCACGCGCACGAGCATCGACTCGACGCCGATCTCGCCGGTGGGATCGTCGAACCGGTACGAGCCGACCTTCTCGGCGGTCACGTCCTCGGGCAGTCCGTGCGCCACGAGGCGGCGGCGGATCCATTCGGGCTTGTCCGGGTCCAGGCGTGCGGTGTAGATGAGAGCCATGCCCCGACCGTAGCCCCGACGTCGTCCGCCCGGGAGGGCCCGCCGGCCGGCGGCGCGGCTCAGCCCTGCACGGCCCGCACGGCGTGGTCCATGGCCCGGTAGGCGTCGAGCTCGCGGGCTTCGGCCGCGCCACCGATCAGGCGCACCGCCTCCGGCGCGTAGCCCGCAGCCACCAGGTCCTCGACGAGATCCGTCTCGGACTCCTGCCCGGCGCACACGACGACGTCCGTCACGTCCAGGGTCAGCGCCACGCGGGCCTCGGGGTCCTCCGGGGACGGCGCGGTCACGCGCAGGCCGTCGGGGCCGAGGCCCTCGTAGGTCACACCGGAGTGCAGGTGGACCCCGTGCCGCCGCAGCTCGGCGCGGTGCACCCAGCCGGTGGTGGGGCGCAGTCGCACGCCGATCGGTCCGGGGCTGCGCTGGAGCAGGTGGACCTCGCGTCCGGGGTCGGCCGCGGCCGGCTTCGCCAGCTGGCCCGGCGTCTGAGAGGTCAGTGCCACGCCCCAGCGGGCCCGCCAGTGCTCCTGCGTCTCGGGTGTCCCGTCCGGCCGTTCCGTGCCGGCCGCCAGGGCCTCGGCGACATCCACGCCCACGCCGCCGGCGCCGATCACCGCGACGCGCGGGCCGACGTCGACGTGCCCCAGGACCACGTCGTCATAGGCATGGACGGCGGGCGCGCCCGGCTCCCCCGTCCCGGGCAGATCGACGGGCCGGGGCCGCACGCCGGTGGTGAGGAGCACCTCGTCGTAACCCGGCCGCCCGTCGTCGGTCAGGAGTGTCTGTGCGGATACCTCCTCCCCGGTCACGAGCGTCACCCCGGACACCGCCGCGCGGGCCGCCAGGTGCTCCAGCGCGGGACCGAACTCCTCCTTGCCGGGGATGCGCCGGGCGAGCCGGAACTGGCCGCCGGGCTCGGCGTGCCGGTCGAACAGGGTGACCTCGTGCCCGAACCGGGCCGCACGCTCCGCCGCCGTGAGGCCCGCCGGCCCGGCACCGACCACGGCGATCCGGCGCCGGCGGCCGAGGGCCACCGGGACGGGCGCGGCGTACTCCGGCTCCGTCTCCCGCCCGGCGCGGGGGTTCATCAGGCACGAGACCTTGGCCCCGGTGAACACGTGGTCGAGGCAGGCCTGGTTGCAGGCGATGCACGGGGTCAGGGTCCGAGCGCGCGGGTCGCTGATCGCGGCCATCCACTCGGGGTCCGCCAGCAGGGGCCGGGCCAGCCCGACGAGCGCGGCGGCCCCGGACGTCAGCGCCTCCTCCGCCTCGGCGGGGGTGGTGAGCCGGTTGGAGGCGATCACGGGGATGTCGACGGCGGCGGTCAGGTCAGCCGAGGCGGCGAGGAACGCGGCGCGCGGCACGGAGGTCACGATGGTCGGCACGCGGGACTCGTGCCACCCGATGCCGGTCATCAGGACGTCCGCTCCGGCGGCCTCGAAGGCCCGGGCGGTGTCCGCGATCTCCGCGCGCGTCTGCCCGTCGGGGACGAGGTCCGCCGCCGAGGTGCGCACCGAGAGCACGCCGCGCTCCCCCAGCGCCTCGCGCACGGCCGCGACCACCGCCGCCGGGAACCGGCGTCGGCGCTCGGCGTCGCCCCCGTACTCGTCCGCGCGTCGGTTCGTCGCCGGGGCGAGGAACTGGTTGAGGAGGTAGCCCTCCGAGGCCATGATCTCCACGCCGTCGTATCCGGCCTCCAGGGCCAACGTGGCCGCGCGTGCGAACGCGTTCACGGTCCGCTCGATGTCCGCGGCCGTCATCTCCCGGGGCGTGTGCCGCGAGATCGGGGCTCGCACCGCGGAGGCCGAGACCAGGTCGGCGCTGGGGGCGTAGCGCCCGGCGTGCAGCAGCTGGGCGAGGATCCTGCCCCCGGCGGCGTGGACGGCGTCCGTGACGACGCGATGGGCGCGCGCGTCCTCCTCGCTGGCGAGCATCCCCCCGCCCAGCGTCACCGTGCCCTCCGGGACGACGCCCAGGCCGCCGGTGACGATGAGTCCGACGCCGCCGCGTGCCCGCTCCGCGTAGAACGCCGCCAGCTGCGGCAGGTCGTCGTGCCGATCCTCCAGTCCCATGTGCATCGAGGCCATGACCACCCGGTTGGGCAGCGTGAGGGGGCCCAGAGTGATCGGCTGGAGCAGGGGCGAGACCGCGACGGGTGAAGATGTCATGCAGCTCACATTACCGGTCGGTAGCCCCCTCCTTCCAGGACCGCCTGGGGACACGCTGTGTCCGACGCCACTGCATAGGGCAGGATGGGGATCACACGTCGACGCGCGGCAGACCCGTCCGCGCACCCGACACGGAGGGGAGCGCACGCATGGAGTGGATCGAGGCGAACGCGGGCTGGCTGTGGCTGGTGCTGGCCGCCGGCCTGGCCGGCGTCGAGCTGCTGACCCTCGACCTCGTCTTCCTGATGATCGCCGCCGGGGCCGGCGCGGCGGGAGTGGTCGCGCTCGTGGGCGGCCCGCTGGCGCTCCAGCTCGCGGCGTTCGCCGCCGTCGCCCTGCTGATGCTCGCCGCCGTGCGCCCCGTCGCGCTGCGCCACCTGCGCAAGGACACCGGCGCCGGCGCCTCCTACCTGGACACGCTTCCGGGGCGCCGCGTCGCGGCCCAGGGCGCGATCACCGGCGACGCCGGCACGCTCGCCGTCGACGGCGACACCTGGTCCGCCCGCGTCGAGCCCGGGGCGCCCGAGGTCGCCCCCGGCGACGAGGTGACCGTCCTGCGCATCGACGGGGCCACCCTGGTGGTCCGCCCGCTCCCCCGCATCGACTGGGAGGCGGACGGCGCCTGAGCCGCCCCACGTCCTCGTTCCGACCGCACCGACCGCACCGACCGCACCGACCCCAGAAGAAGGGACCCCGATGGAAACCCTCATCGTCCTCGTCGTCCTCGCCGTCCTCGCGGCGGTGATCGTGGCCTCCTCGGTCAAGATCATCCCGCAGGCGCGGACGGCCAACATCGAACGCCTCGGCAAGTACAACCGCACGGCCGGCGCCGGGCTGACCCTGATCATCCCGTTCGTGGACCGCATGCTCCCGATGGTGGACATGCGCGAGCAGGTCGTCTCCTTCCCGCCCCAGCCGGTGATCACCGAGGACAACCTCGTCGTCTCCATCGACACGGTCGTCTACTTCCAGGTCACGGACGCCAAGGCCGCGACCTATGAGATCGCCAACTACATCCACGCGGTGGAGCAGCTCACCACCACCACCCTGCGCAACGTCGTGGGCGGCATGAACCTCGAGGAGGCCCTGACCTCTCGCGACTCCATCAACTCCCAGCTGCGCGGCGTGCTGGACGACGCCACCACGCGCTGGGGCCTGCGGGTCTCGCGGGTGGAGCTCAAGGCCATCGACCCGCCCATGTCCATCCAGGACTCGATGGAGAAGCAGATGCGCGCCGAGCGCGACCGCCGCGCCGCCATCCTCACCGCCGAGGGCACGAAGCAGGCCGCCATCCTCACGGCCGAGGGCGAGCGCCAGTCCCAGATCCTCTCCGCCGAGGGCGAGGCTCAGGCCCGCGTGCTGCGCGCCAACGCCGAGGCGGAGGCGATCGAGGTGGTCTTCGACGCCATCCACTCCGGCGGCGCCGACTCCGAGGTCCTGGCCTACCAGTACCTGCAGTCCCTGCCCAAGATCGCCGACGGCCAGGCCAACACCATGTTCGTGGTCCCCGCCGAGCTCACCCGCGCCCTGCAGGGCCTCGGTGAGGCGTTCGCCCCCGGCGACGGCGACCGCCCCACCCCGGAGCACGCACCCCGGCGTCGGGACTCCGGGGACCGCGCGGGCGAGCCGGGAGCCGAGCACTCCGGCGTCACCCCGGAGCGCGCGCGTCGGCCGCGTGGGTCCCGTCCCACCACCGCGGACGCCCTGCGCGCCAGCGGCGTCATGGACGCGATGACCGCGGGCGCGGTGACGGCGGAGGACATGCCGCAGACCTCGCTCGACGAGGCCCTGGCCACGCCGCAGGAGATCGAGCCCGACCCGTCGGCCGGCCGCACCCCCGGCACCCGCCCGGCCGGCGAGGCCGACGGGAATGCTGTGGGACACTGAATGGTTCCATCGGTGAGAACGACCCGCCGCGCCTCGATCGGCCCGCGCCCCCGCGCGGGCCTCGGCGCGGCCTGACGAGGAGGAAACGTGAGCGATCGCAGCCTGCGGGGCATGCGCCTGGGCGCGCAGTCCCTGGAGTCCGAGGCCGGCGTCGAGCCCGCCGCCCGGCAGCGGGTGGAGTACCGCACGGAGGACGGCGAGCAGGTGTTCGTGACCTTCTCCGTGGAGGCGGACGTGCCGGCCACCTGGACTTCGAAGACCGGCAAGGAGGCGTTCCTCGTCAGCGGCGAGAAGCCGGCTGAGACCGAGGGCAAGCCCGTGCGCACCCACTGGGACATGCTGCGTGAGCGCCGCAGCCTCGAGGAGCTGGAGGAGACCTACAAGATCCAGCTCAACAAGCTGCGCGCCAGCCGCGGCGAGGAGGTCGACGCCTGACCCGCCGCTCCCCCATGCACGACGGGGCCGGATCCGCCATGGATCCGGCCCCGTCGTCGTTCGGGGACTGTGCGCCTCACAGGCCGAGGCGGGCGCGCAGGCCCTCCCAGCGCGCGGCCAGGCCCCACCGGGTCACGTTGACCACGGCCTCGCCGATGATGCCGCCGCTCATCTTGGACTCGCCGAGCTCACGCTCCACGAACGTGATCGGGACCTCGACGATCCGCTTGCCGAGGCGGGCCGTGCGGAAGGTCATGTCCACCTGGAACCCGTAGCCCTTGGACTCGATCGCGTCCAGGTCGATCGCACGGAGCGTGTCGGCCCGGTAGGCGCGGTAGCCCGCCGTGATGTCCGTCAGGTTGAGGCCGAGCATGATCCGCGGGTACAGGGAGCCGGCCCACGAGATCATCTTGCGGGAGGTCGGCCAGTTCACCATCTTGCCGCCCGGCACGCGGCGCGAGCCGATCACCAGGTCCGCAGTGCGGACGGCCTCCAGCAGGCGCGGCAGCTGCTCGGGCTGGTGCGAGCCGTCCGCGTCCATCTCGACCAGGACGTCGTAGCCGCGCTCCAGGCCCCAGCGGAACCCGGCGATGTAGGCGCCGCCCAGGCCGTCCTTGGTGGTGCGGTGCAGCACGTGCACGGAGGGGTCCTCGGCGGCGCGGGCGTCGGCCCAGTCGCCGGTGCCGTCCGGGGAGGCGTCGTCCACCACGAGAACGTCGGACTCCGGGACGGCGTCACGGAGTCGGCCGAGGGTCAGCGGCAGCGACTCGATCTCGTTGTACGTGGGGATGATGGTCAGCACGCGCATGTGCGGTTCTCGCCTTCCGGCCGGGGTCGTGGGGGCGGCCCGCCGGTCGGACGGGCCATCGCATCCGTTCGAGTATAGGAAGCGGAGGTCTCAGGCCGGCGTCGCGGCGTCGTGAGCGTCGCGGGCCACGTCCTCCGCGGCGATCCGGCCGTCCACCCAGGTGGCCCGCCAGCGGGGCAGGGCGGTCTCGGCGTCGAGGGCCGGCAGCAGCGGCGTGCCGGCCCGGGTGTCCGTGCTCCACGCCGCCACCCGGCCGTCCGGCGACTGCACAGCGACCGCGTCGGCGTCCCAGACGCCGAACACGGCCGGGGCCGACACGCTCAGGCGCGGGGCGACGGACAGGCGTGCCGCCGGAGCGTCGGGCAGCGCGCGCAGCGGGGTGCGGGTCGCGGCGGCGAAGGCGGAGCGGGCGGAGATGCGCTCGTCCGGGTCGGGGTGGGACAGCGCCGACCGGACGGCGGCCCACGGGTCCCCGGCCGGGCCGGCGCCCAGGCACACGGTGACGGCGTCGGCCAGCAGGCTCGCCACGGGGGCGTGCAGCACGCCGTCCGCGTCGGGGACGACGGTGGCGCTGACCCCGGCGGCGGCCAGGAAGGCGCGGTCCTCGGCGGTGACCGGGTGGGTGACCACGAGCCGATGGCGCACGCGGCCCAGGGCGGCGGTGCCGAGTTCCTCCGCGACCGAGCGCAGGGCGGTCAGGGCCACGTCCTGGGCGGCGGGCCCGGCGTCCGCACCGCCGTCGGGGACGAGGTAGGCCTGCTCCCCCGCCTGGGTCGAGGCCGTCAGGAGGCCGGTGAGCGTGGCGGGGTCGGTGTCGGTCCCGACGGGCAGCCACACCCCGGCCGCCTCGGCGTCCACGCGGTCGGCGTGCCGGTAGACGACGGTCTGGACGTCCTCGTCGGCGGGCGCGGCGCCCGTGTCCTCGGGCCCGGCCAGGACCGTCACGACGGCGGTGCCGCGGCTCAGCGCGTCCCGCGCGTCCGCGGGCCGGGCCAGCGGCTCGACGAACACGGGCACGACGACGGCGCCGTCGAGGTCCCGCCGTTCGTCACCCGGGTCGGCCACGCGGTCCGCGGAGTCGTCCGCGCCGAGCCAGGCGATCATCCCGTCCCGGACCAGCAGCGCCTGTGCGTACGGGTCCGTCGTCGAGTGGATGATGCCGCGGGTCAACAGGTGTGCGCTCACCCGCCCACCCTAGCCCGTGTCAGTCCTCGTCCGCGCGCGGCGCCGAGGCCGCCGGCAGCGAGGTGGCCACGACGCCGCGGGAGACGAGGTCCGCGGCCCGGCGGCAGGCACGGCTGCGACGGGTGTCCCCGGGGACGTTGGCCAGCTGGCCCAGCACGTCGATGACCTGCCGCGCCCAGCGGACGAAGTCGCCCGCGGCGAGGTCCGCGCCGTCAAGGGTGCGGCGCAGGGTGGCGCCCCGCACCCAGCGGTGCATGGGTGCCACCAGCCCGGGGTCCGTCCGGGGCGTCGGCTCGAGCCGGGCCTGGGCCTCGTCCGTGCGCAGGCGCTCCTCGATGCGCTCGGCGGCCTCCGCGACGCGCGCGAGCCGCGGGGTCGGCATCGGGACCAGTCCGGGCTCGGCCTCCCCCCTGCCCTGGTACACGAGCAGCGCGGCGACGGCGGCCCACTCCTCCGGCGTCAAGCCGTCCGTGGCCGGATCCTGCAGCACCAGCGAGGTGAACAGGTCCCGCTCGCCGTAGATCCGGCGCAGGGCCTCGCCGCGCTCCGTGAGCGCCGCGCGGGGCGAGGACGCGTCCTCCTGGACGTAGCCGTAGGCGCGCAGCAGACCGACGACGCGGTCGAACGTGCGGGCGATGGTGTTGGTGCGGCCCGCGATGCGTTCCCGCAGGACGGAGACCTCCCGCCGCATGGCCCACCAGCGGTCACCCCAGCGGGCGTGCTCCTCGCGGTCCTGGCAGCCGTGGCACGGGTGGCGGCGCAGTGCCCGGCGCAGCTCCTCGACCCGGGGCGCGGCCGGGTCCTCCCGGAGGCGGAAGCCCGCCGTGCGGCGGCCTCCGGCGGGCGGGCGGCCCGTGCGCACGGCCTCGCGCATGAGCGCGGCGACGTCCTTGCGCTGCGCGGGCGTCTTCACCTGCACCACCTGGGGCAGGGCGGCGCCCGCCACCGGCTCGACCGGCCCGGCGACGTCGTCCACCGTGATGCGGCGCAGCTGCGCCTTGTCCGTCACGACGCCGACGCGCGGGTTCTGGGGGTTGCCGGCGGGGAACACGACGACGGCCCGGCCGAGCGCGCGGCCGGCGTCGAGTTCGACGACGTCCCCGACCGCGAGGTTCGCGAGCGAGTCCTTCACGGCGGCCAGGTGGGCTCGACGTCGCCCCTGCGAGCCGGACTTCTCCGCGGCCGCGAGCTCCTTGCGCAGGGTGAGGTACTCGGCGAAGTCGCCGAGGTGACACTGCATGGCCTCCTCGTACTTCTCGAGGCTGGCCTGCTTCGAGCGGACTTCGCGGGCCAGCCCCACCACGGAGCGGTCCGCCTGGAACTGGGCGAACGAGGACTCGAGGATGCCCCGCGCCCGCTCCGCGCCGACCTGCGCCAGCAGGTTCGCGGACATGTTGTAGGTGGGCCGGAACGAGGAGCGCAGCGGATAGGTGCGGCGCGAGGCCAGGCCCGCGACGGCGGCCGGGTCCAGCCCGGGACGCCACATCACCACGGCGTGGCCCTCGACGTCGATGCCGCGGCGGCCCGCCCGGCCCGTCAGCTGGGTGTACTCCCCCGGCGTGATGTCGACGTGGTTCTCGCCGTTGAACTTGACCAGCTTCTCGATCACGACGGAGCGGGCCGGCATGTTGATGCCGAGGGCGAGGGTCTCCGTGGCGAACACGGCCTTGAGCGCGCCGGCGGCGAACAGGTCCTCGACGGCCTCCTTGAACGGGGGCAGCATGCCGGCGTGGTGGGCCGCGAAGCCCCGGGACAGGCCGTCCCGCCACGCCCAGAACCCGAGGATCTCCAGGTCCTCGACGGGCAGCAGACGCGCCGCCTCCTCGACCCGCTCGGCCACGAGCGCCTTCTCCCGCGCCGTGGTGAGGTCGAGCCCGGCCCGCAGGCACTGTTCCACCGCGGCGTCGCAGCCGGTCCGGGAGAAGATGAAGGTGATGCACGGCAGCAGCCCGTCGCGGTCGAGGGCCCGGATCATCTCCGGGCGCGACGTGGACAGCCGCGGTGCGCGCCGCTGGCCGCCGTCGTGACCGCCCGGCCGACCGGAGACCGGGCGCTCCCGGTCCAGCGCGGAGGAGCCGGTCCGGCCCCGGCCGCCGTCGCGACCCGTGCGCCGGCCGCCCCTGGCCCGCCCCTTCGGGCCGCCCCCGCGCCCGTCGCGGTGCTGCTGCCGCCCGGGCCGACCCCAATCGGCGCGCTGGAACCGGCGCTCGGCCTCCTCCCCCAGGCGTTTGAGCTCGGGGTTGAGCAGGGCCTCCCCGTCCCGGTCCGCGGTGTCCTCGAAGGCGATGTCCTCGGCGAACAGGTCGTAGAGCCGGCCCCCGGCCATGACGTGCTGCCACAGCGGCACCGGCCGGTGTTCGGAGACGATCACGGTGGTGGCGCCCCGGACCGTGTCGAGCCAAGCGCCGAACTCCTCGGCGTTGGACACCGTGGCGGACAGGGAGATCAGCTGCACGTGCTCGGGCAGGTGGATGATGACCTCCTCCCACACCGGGCCCCGGAACCGGTCGGCGAGGTAATGGACCTCGTCCATGACGACGAAGCCGAGGTCGATGAGGGTGTCCGACTGCGCGTACAGCATGTTGCGCAGCACCTCGGTGGTCATCACGACGACGGGCGCGTCCGGATTGATGGAGGTGTCCCCCGTGAGCAGGCCGACGTTCTCTGCGCCGTGCACGCGGGCGAGGTCCGCGTGCTTCTGGTTGCTGAGGGCCTTGATGGGGGTGGTGTAGAACGCCTTCGTGCCGCGGGCCAGGGCCAGGTGGACGGCGAACTCGCCGACCACCGTCTTGCCGGCGCCGGTGGGCGCCGCGACGAGGACGCCGTGGCCGTCCTCGACCTCGGCGCACGCGCGGCGTTGGAAGTCGTCGAGGGGGAAGCCCACGCGTGCGGCGAACCGGCCGAGCTCGGAGCCGGCGTGGTGCCGGGCCGCCCGGGCACGGGCGTAGCGCTCCGCCGGGCTCAGCTCGGGCTCGTCGTGCGGGGTCGCGGACGCGGGATGGTGGGACATGGCCCCACCCTACTGGCGGGTCCGGACACCGTCGTGCTCGTGCGTCCGGGCGGGAGGGCTGCGGCGGGCGCCGCTCAGATCTGATCGAGCGGCTTCGGGCCTGCGGCGAGCTCCGCCTCGACGTCCATCTCGCGCTGGCCCTGCCGACGGTCGCGACGCCGGTCGCCCCACAGGCACAGGACGATGGCCACGCCGAAGAGGACGACGAGCGGGATGGCCATGTAGAACATGGAGATGGCGTCCGCACCGGGGGCGGCGATCGCGGCGATCAGCATGATCACGAAGACGGTGATGCGCCAGTGGTGGACGATCGTGCGGCCCGGCAGGATGCCGAGCATGTTCAGTCCCACCAGCAGCACCGGCAGGACCATGGCCACGCCGAACGCGAGGTAGAGACGCGTGACGAAGCTGATGTACACCGACGCCGTCGGGAGGTTCGCGCCGCCCTCGGGAGTGAAGCCCACGAAGAACTGGACGGCCTGCGGCATCACGAGCCACCCCAGCGCGATGCCGAAGATGAACAGGGGCACGGCCGCGGCGATGAAGCCCAGGGCGTACTTCTTCTCGGCCTTCTTCAGACCCGGCACGATGAAGGCCCAGATCTGGTAGAGCCAGACCGGGCTGGACAGGATGAGCCCGATGAACATGCTGACCTTGAGCATGAGGTCGAACGGCGAGGCCACCGTGTCATAGGCGACGGCCGCCGTGTGTCCCTGGCTGGCGATCTCCTTGACCGGGCGGAACAGCTCCGCCATGACCGGCTGGTAGACGAGGAAGCCGATCACCATGCCGACGGCGACGGCGAGCGCCGACTTCAGCAGTCGGTTGCGCAGCTCCGTGAGGTGCTCGCGCAGCGGCATCTCGCCGGTGGGGTTGTCCCGCCGCTTCCGGCGGCGCCGGGTGCGGCGGGCGACCTCGTCGACCTCGGTCATCGGGTGGGGGTCCTTCCGGCTCAGCGCGGGTCGCGCGGGTCGGTCTCGTCACGCTCGACGACGCGGCCCTCGACCGGCTCGTCCGCGGCGGTGGAGCCGGCGCCGGAGCGCTCGTCCGTGGTGCCCTTGCCCTCGGTGCGCATCTGCTTCACCTCGGAGGAGAAGATGCGCATCGACTGGCCGAGGTTGCGGGCCATCGCGGGCAGCTTCGGCGCCGCGAAGAGCAGGATCGCGAGCAGGATGATGATGACGAGCTGCCAGCCCTGGAGTCCAGCCATGATGAAGGGTCCTTTCGATGGGGTTCCGGGGTCCAGGCTACCGCGCCGGCAGGGCCGCGAGGGCATCGCCCAGCGCGTCCGCCACGGACGTCCGGAGGTCGGCGGGGGCCAGCACCTCGACGGCGCCGCCGTGGCGTCCGACCAGCGCGGCCGCCACGGCGGCGTCGGTCAGATGCACCCGGGTGAGCCGGTCGCCGTCGGGCAGGTCGGCCTGGGCGTCCGGGCGGTAGCCGGCGGCCGCGTCGCGGACGGGATGGGCCCAGCGCAGCAGCACCGGCACCCCCGCGGCGTCGTCGGGATGGACCCGCCAGCGCGCGGGCCGAGCCCGGGGCGCGAACGTCTCCCCCGTGGGTGCGGGCGCGCTGATCCGGTCCACCCGGAACACCCGGTGGTCCTCGGCGCGACGGCACCACGCCTGCAGGTAGAGGCGCGCCCCGTCCTGCACCAGGGCCAGCGGCTCCACGTCCCGCTCGGTGAGGGCATCGGCATGCACGGAGCGGTAGGTCAGGTGCACGACGGCCCGCTCCGCCACGGCGGCCAGCAGGGTGCGCACCGTCGCGGGGTCCACGGCCACGTCCCAGTGGGCGGCGACGGCGACCGGGGGCTCGCCGGCGGTGTGCGCCTCGGCCTCCCGGAGGGCGGCGTCGTCCGCGTCGTCCGCATCCGGGGCCCCCGCGTCCAGGACCGCGGCGCGGATCCGGCGCTGGGCGGAGCGGGCGGCCTCGCGGTCGGCCTCGTCCAGCACCGGCAGGTCCGCGACCGTCTGCAGGGCGGCCACGAGGCTGTGCGCCTCGGGGCGCGTCAGCCGCACGGGACCGGCCAGGTCGGCGGCGCGCTCCACGTGGACGCGGCCGGCCACCTCCGCCACCTCGAACTGGAAGCCGGGGAAGTCCCGCTCGGGCATGCCGCAGTAGCGCAGCGTCTCGAGGTCGGCGTCGAGGCGCTCGTCGGTGACCCCGAGACGCGCGCGCAGCTCCGCCCGGTCCACCCCACCGGCCCGGTTGGCCAGCCCCACGATGTCCAGCAGGCGGCCCACGAGGTCCTCGCTCGAGTCGCGGGCGCGGCGCCGGACGGGCGCGGCGAGCGCCACCTCGAGCAGGGCCGGGTCGGCGGGACCGGCGTGGGTCTCCGCCGCGGCGGCCAGGCCCGCGCGGACGCGGTCGGTCAGGTCCGGGTGCGCGGCCGAGGGCACGGCCCGGCCCAGCAGGCCGCCGATCTCCGCGGCGAGGCCGTCCTCGCGCGGTCCGGCGGGGGCCTCCCAGAGCTCCCAGTCGGGCCCCGGTGCGGCGCCGTCCTCGACCCGGGGCTCGGCCGGCTCACCGACCGCGCGGACGCCCTGACCCCGGCCGGGCGCGAGCCACACCCGGACCCGCTCGGCGTCGGCCTGCCCGGCCAGGCGCGCCACGAGGCCGGCGTGGTCGTGGTCCTCGGGACGGCCGGGGGCGTCCGTCGCCCGCTCGACGCGGCGCGGCTCCCCCTCCATCCGGGTGAGCCGGAAGCTGCGCTCGGCGCCGCGGTCGAGGTCCCAGCCGGTGAGGTACCAGCGGCCGCGCACGAGGGTGAGGAACCAGGCCCGCACGGTGCGCCGGGTGGCCCGCCCCCGCGCGTCGCGGTAGGGGAAGCGCAGCACGGCCTCGTCGGCCACGGCCTGGGTGAGGGCCTCGAGCCGGGGGTCGGCCCGGGGCATGAGGGTGTGGTACCCGGCCAGCTCGTCATCGCCCGTGAGGTCGGTGGCCGGCTGGAACAGCAGGCCCACGGCGCGGACGACGTCGGCGCGCAGCGGCGAGTCACCCCACAGGCGACGCGCCCGCACGAGGGCGCGGCGCTCGTCCACGGTGAGGTCGAGGTCGCGCAGCAGCAGCGCATCGCGGACGACGCGGTGCCGCACCCCCGCCTCGCCCTCGTCGAAGCCCGCGGGTTCGACGGTCTCCAGCGGGACCCCCACGGCGCGCAGCACGCGGCGGTCCCGCTGGAAGAGCTTCTCGAAGGCGGCGTCCGTGAGCCCCTCATAGCCGACGACCTGCCGTCGGATCCGGTCACGCTTGAGGCCGTGCGGCGCCGAGAGCAGCAGCCACAGCAGCGAGATGATGCGCTCGGCGGCCTCGTCGCCGGCGCGCCGCGGGGCGGGTGGGGTCACGGGGCCCGGGGTCAGTCGACCGAGACGAGGTCGCAGACGAAGATGAGCGTCTCGTTCGGCCCGATCGCGGAGCCGGCGCCGCGGGCGCCGTAGCCCAGGTGCGGCGGGATCTCGAGGCGGCGGCGGCCGCCGACGTTCATGCCGAGCAGGCCCTGGTCCCAGCCGGCGATGACCTGGCCGACGCCGACGGTCAGGGGCAGCGGGGTGCCGCGGTTCCACGAGGCGTCGAACTCCTCGCCGGTGGACCAGGCCACGCCCACGTAGTGGACCTGCACGCGGGAGCCGGCCTCGACGGCCGGGCCGGAGCCCTCGATCAGGTCCTCCACCACGAGCTCGGTGGGCGGGGTCTCGCCCGGGAAGTCGATCTCGGGCTTGGTGCGGTCGTAGTCGCGCTGTCCGAAGGACACGGTGCTCTCCTCTGGGTTCTCGTGGACGGGGTCAGTTCGCCGACGGGGTGGCGGACGCCTGGGCGTCCAGGATGTCCACGACGAACAGCAGGGGCTCGTTCTCGCCGATGTCCGGCGGGCTGCCCTGCTCACCGTAGGCCTTCTCGGCCGGGATCGACAGGAGGACGCGCGAGCCCACCTTCTGGCCGGCCAGACCCTCCTTCCAGCCCTCGATGACCTGATTGAGGGAGAACGTGATCGCCTGGCCCGTCTCCCAGGACGAGTCGAAGACCTCGCCGTCGGACCACGTCACCCCCTCATACTGCACGGTCACGGTGTCGTCCGCCCCGACTTCGCGGCCCTCGCCCTCGATCAGGGGCTGGACCACCAGCTCCTGGGGCGCCTCGCCGTCGGGCTTCGCGATGCTCGGCCGGCCGCTCTGCTCGTCCACGGTGACGTCGGGCAGGCGCTCGTCCCGCTCGGTCACCTCCTCGCCCTCGGCCTGCTTCGGCAGGATGGCGTCGATCTTGTAGACGAACAGCTGGGCGGGCTGCGTCTGGGTGGAGGGGGAGGCGCTCGGCGACGCGCTCTCGGTCTGCGGGACGGAGACGTCGTACTCAGGGCTGTACGCGGCGACGATCGTGCCGGCGCCGTTGCCCACCAGCATCTCGTGGATCTCCGGGTTCATGGACTTGAGCTGGTCGTCCACGGGCACGGCCTCCGGTTCGCCGCTGAAGTTCTCGGCGACCACCTCGCCGCTGGCCGGATCGACGACGGCGATCGACATCTGCAGGACGTCGCCCTCCTGCACCTGCTCCCCCTCGCCGGCGGTCAGCACGCGCGTGGTGGGCTGGTCGGTGTCGATCTCCCCGTCGATCTCGACCGTCGGCGCCCCGCCGTCGCCCTCCGTGAAGGTGACACCCGTCAGGGCGTCCGGCTCCCCCTGGCCCTCGCCGACGGCCGCCCGCTCGGGGGCGGCCGACGTGGAGGCCGACGCGGCGTCGCTGTGGGGCTGGTCCGCGCCGTCGTCGCCGGTGGCGCAGGCGGTGGCCAGCATCAGGCCCGCGGCGCCGAGGGACAGCAGCGGCAGCAGGCGGCGACGGCGGCGGGCCGTCGGGGGCTGGGGGGTCTGGAACGAACTCATGCGGGTCACCCTAACGGCGCGTCCTGGACGCGCGCTGTCAGGCGATCCGCTCGAACAGCCGGTCGACGGCGGCCGACGACGTGTCGAACGGGTCCTTCGTCACGATCGCGTGCAGCGGATGGTCGGTGAGCTTCAGGGTCGTCCAGTCGACGGCGTAGTCCAGGCCGTGCTCCCGGGCACGGGCCACGAAGTCCGCGCGCACACGGGCCCGGGTGGTGGGCGGGGCGGTCTCCACGGCGGACCGGGCGGCGTCCTCGGGCAGCAGGCGCGCGACGGCGCCGCGCCGCAGCAGCAGGCGGAACAGCCCCCGGTCGGGGTCGATGTCGTGGAAGGCCAGGTCCAGCTGGGCGAGACGGGGTGAGCCCCAGTCCAGGTCGTGGCGGGCCCGGTAGTCCTCCAGCAGGCGCAGCTTGATCGCCCAGTCGATGCGGTCCTCGATGCGGGACCGGTCACCGGTGCGGACGGCGTCGAGCACCTCGCCCCACAGGGTGAGGATCTCCCCCACCCGGTCGTGGTGGGCACCCTCCGCGGCGACGAAGGCGCGGGCCCGCTCGAGGTAGTGCTCCTGCAGCTCGAGCGCGGAGGCCTCCCCCTCGCGGAGCGCGATGCGGGCCGTGCCGGTGAGGTCGTGGGAGATCTGCCGCACCGCGCGGGTGGGGTGGGCGACGACGCGGTCCCCGAGCGGGAAGCCCGCCTCGATCATCCGCAGCAGCAGGTCGGTGGCGCCGAAGCGCAGCAGGTGGGTGTGCTCGGAGAGGTTCGTGTCCCCCACGATCACGTGGAGGCGTCGGTACTCGGAGGCGTCCGCGTGCGGCTCGTCCCGCGTGTTGATGATCGGCCGGGACCGCGTGGTGGAGGAGGACACGCCGTCCTGCACGAAGTCGGCGCGCTGGGAGAACGCGAAGTGGGCCGGGCCCTCGCCCTCGGGCCACGTGCCGGCGGGCACGACGCGGCCCGCGCCCACGAGGATCTGCCGGGAGACGAGGAACGGGACGAGCGCCTCGGTGAGCCGCCGGTACTCGGTGCGCCGGCGCAGCAGGTAGTTCTCGTGGGAGCCGTAGGAACTGCCCGAGGAGTCGGCGTTGTTGCGGTAGAGGTGGATCCGGCCGCCGACCCCGTCCGCGGCCATGCGCTCCTCGGCCTGGACCACGAGGTCGTGCAGCAGCAGGTCCCCCGCCCCGTCCGAGGCGATGAGCTCGTCGAGCGTCGAGCACTCGGCGGTCGCGTACTCGGGGTGGGACCCGACGTCGAGATAGAGCCGGGAGCCGTTGGCCACGAACACGTTCGAGGACCTCCCCCACTCGACGACGGGCCGGAAGAGATAGCGGACGACCTCTTCGGGGCTCAGCGGGCGCCCCTGCGGGTTCCAGTGCTGGACGCCGTACTCCGTCTCCAGCCCGAAGATCCGGCGGGCGCGGTCCGCGTCGGTCACTGGCCGCCCTTCTGGACGAAGCCCTTGACGAACTCCTCGGCGTTGGACTCCAGCACCGAGTCGATCTCGTCCAGCAGGCTGTCCAGGCCCTGGTCCTGGGCCGCGGGCTTCACGTGCGCCTGGCCCGCCGCGGCGCCGGTCTCGTCGTCGCCGCCGGACGGGCGTGGGCGGATCTGCTCCTGGGACATGGTGGCCTCCTCGTGCGTCGACGCGGGTCGGTGTGCTCCGTCCGCGTCCACCCATCCTGCCCCACGCGCGGGCCACGTTTCAGCCCCACGTCCCCGGGTTGCCCCACGCTGGCAGGATGGGGGCATGCGCCTGTGGACCCTTCATCCCCGCCACCTCGACCGCCAGGGCCTGACGGGCGCCTGGCGCGAGGCCCTGCTCGCGCAGGCCGTCCTGGCCGGCCGCACGCGCGGATATCGGGACCACCCGCAGCTGCTGAGGTTCCGGGAGCACCCGGACCCGTCCGGCGCCGTCGGTGCGTTCCTCTCCGGCCTCGAGGCCGAGGCCACGGCGCGCGGCTATCGCTTCGATCACTCCCGGATCGACCGGCCGTGCCCCGCCCCCGACGGCGCCGTGCGCATCCCGCCCGCCGGTCTCGCACCGATCCCGGCCACCACGGGCCAGCGCGACCTGGAGTGGCGTCACCTGTGCGCCAAGCTGGCCGCGCGCAGCCCCGCCTGGCTCGAACAGTGGTCGGACACGCCCGTCCCCGACGTGCACCCGCTGTTCACGATCGTCCCGGGGCCGGTCGCGTCCTGGGAGCGCGCCTGAGGGCGGGCCGCCGTCGGGCCCGGTCTGGCACCGTGGGGGCATGATCCGCGACGAGAGCATCGAGAGCTATCTGGGCCGCCTCGCCTCCGGCGAGCCCACCCCCGGTGGCGGCGCGACGGGCGCGCTGGCGGTCGCCGAGGGCGCCGGACTGCTGGCCATGGCGGCCCGGTTCAGCGCAGCCGAGGAGGACGCCCGGGCATCGGAGGGCCTGATCGCGGCGTGCCTCGGCCTCGCCGACGGCGACGAGCGGGGCTTCGGCGCCGTGGCCGAGGCGTTCGGGCTGCCCCGCGACACCCCGGAGGACCGGGCCCGGCGCTCGGCCGCGATCCAGGCCGCCCTGGCCGAGGCCGTCCGGCCACCCCGCGGGATCGTCGATGCCGCCGCGCGTGCACTGGACCTGGCCGAGCGTGTGCTGGACGCGGCGAACCCGAACGTGCTCTCCGACGTCGGTGCGGCGCTCGGCTGCGTCCGGGGCGGCCTCACCGCCGCCGCGGTGACCCTCGAGACCAACCTGGGCCCCCTCCGCGACGAGGGCCTGGAGGGCATCGTGCGCACCGACGTCGACCGGGCGGACCGTCTCGTCGCGCGGGCGGACGCCCTGCTGGGCCGCGTGCGCGCGGCCGTCACGGGCTGAGCGCCCGCCCCCGCCTCAGGCCCGTGCGCCGAACAGCGGCGCCAGCGTGGCCACGAGCGCCTCGTCGTCGGGCCGGGGCGCGGCGGCGTCCTCCCACCAGCCGGGCAGGTCCACGGCGGCGCCGACCAGCGGCTCGGCCAGGTGCAGCCGGTGCACCCGCTCCCCCGCCCCGCGCAGCAGCAGCGTCTCCCACGCGGCGCCGGCCACGCGGTCACCGTGGCGGCCCACGAGGTTGCCGCGGGTCCACGCGCGGGTGGCCCGCGGCGGCGTGGCGACGGCGGCACGGATCTCCGCCTCATCGGCGAGCGTCCGGAGGGCGCCGGCGGCCACGAGGCGGCGGTGCAGGGAGCGGGCCGGGCGCAGGTCGGCGTACTGCAGGTCCACCATCGCGAGGCGGGGGTCGGTCCAGTCCGCGCCCGTGCGGGCCCGCAGGCCCTCGAGGACGCGCAGCTTGGCCGCCCAGTCGGCGCGGTCGCTCAGGGACAGCGGATCCGCGGTGGCGTCGTCGAGGTCGATGGCCCAGGCCTCCAGCACCTCGCGCGTCTGCGGATCCGTCACCCCGAAGGCGGCGCAGTGGGCGCGGGCCGCGTCCAGGTAGGACCGCAGGATCTGCAGCCCGGTCCAGTGCCGGCGCACGGGGCCGTCCGCGGTGCGTTCGAGCAGCGGCACCGTGGCCCGCAGACCCGGGTCGTGGCTGATCGTCTGCAACGCGGCCACCGGGTCGTCCAGGGTGAGCCGGGGCGCCGTCCCGGCCTCGGCCATCGCGAGGACGAGCGCGGTCATGCCCATCCGCAGCCACGTGGCGTGCTGGCTCAGCGTCGCGTCGCCGATGATCACGTGGAGCCGGCGGTAGGCCTCGGGACGGGCGTGCGGCTCGTCCCGCGTGTTGACGATCGGCCGGTGGATCGTGGTCTCCAGCCCCACGGGCTCCTCGAAGTAGTCGGCCCGCTGCGACAGCTGGAAGCCCGGCCGCTCCCCCGCCGGGCCGAGCCCCACGCGGCCCGCGCCCACGAGCACCTGCCGCGCCGCGAAGAACGGCAGCAGGACGGCGGTGAGCTCCTCGAAGTCGAGGGACCGGGCCACGAGGTAGTTCTCGTGCGCGCCGTAGGACTGGCCCTTGCCGTCCACGTTGTTCTTGTAGACCAGCACCTCCGGGGCGCCCTCGGCCTGGCCGATGTGCTCGGCCGCCGCCTGCGCGACCAGGTCACCGGCGGCGTCCCACACCATGGCGTCCCGCGGGGTGGTCGTCTCCGGCGACGAGTACTCCGGGTGGGCGTGGTCCACGTACCAGCGCGCACCGTTGGCCAGCACGGTGGACAGGAGCAGGTGCACGGGCTCCCCGTCCGGGCCCACGAGCGCCTCGTCGGTCAGCTGCGAGGGGTGCGCCGCCGAACGCGGCAGCCGCCAGCCGCGGGCGTCCACGAGCGGCGACTCCCCCGTGTAGTCCCACTCCGTGCCGGCCACCGCCGAGCCGGACCGGGTGACCAGGTCCGCGTACGCGTTCACGAGCTCGACCGAGAGCACGCTGTGGTGCGCCCCCGGGTTGGCCGGCGCGTGGATGCCGAACTCGGTCTCCGTGCCCATCACCCGGTGCACGCCCCAGCCGGCGGCGTCCCTCCCGTTCGGGGGCACCGCCGCGCCGTGGAACAGCCGGCGCTGGCCCTCGAAGGCGGGGGTCGGGCCGACGTCGACGGCGGCGGCCCGGGCGAAGCCGTCCGCGGCCCCGCGGCCGAACGCGCTCATGCCTCGACCCCCCGGACCATGCGCAGCGAGCGCAGCCGAGGACCGCGCCAGCCGGAGGTGCGCGCCCACTCGGCGGGCGCGACCGTGGCCAGGAGGTCCGTCTGGTCCTCCAGCACCGCGGCCACGGCCTCGCGCAGGTGGCCCTCGCGGACGCCGAGCGCGGCCGGGGCCTGGCCGGCGGCCAGGTAGTCGCGCACCGCGTGCCGCTTGGCGCGGTCCACGACGTCGGCCACCACGGCGCCCGAGACGAGGTCGGCCAGGTGCAGGGCGTGGGTCGTGCCGGACACGTCCGTCAGCTCCGCCAGCGCGGTGTCCGCGCCGCGGTCGTAGAGGGCGGCGACCGTCCGGGCGATGAGCGTCGCGCGGGCCGCGTCCGCGGAGCCGGCCGCGACGACGTCGTCGGCGTGCAGGGGCACGTCTACGGTGAGGTGCTTGGCCATGATCTCCGCGGCGCCGTCGGCGTCGGGACGGTCCACGCGGATCTTCACGTCCAGTCGGCCGGGGCGGAGCACGGCCGGGTCGATCATGTCCTCGCGGTTGGAGGCGCCGATGACGATCACGTTCTCGAGGGCCTCGACGCCGTCGATCTCGGTGAGCAGCTGCGGGACGATCGTGGTCTCCACGTCCGAGGAGACGCCGGAGCCGCGCGTGCGGAACAGCGACTCCATCTCGTCGAAGAAGATGACCACGGGGAAGCCGGCGTCGGCCTTCTCGCGGGCCCGGTCGAAGATGACGCGGATCTGCCGCTCGGTCTCGCCCACGTACTTGTTCAGCAGCTCGGGTCCCTTGACGTTGAGGAAGAACGAGCGCTCGCCGTCCGCGCTGCGGGCCGAGAGGGCGTTGGCCACGGCCTTGGCGAGCATGGTCTTGCCGGTGCCGGGCGGGCCGTACAGCATGATCCCCTTGGGGGCGCGCAGGCCGTGCTCGCGGTAGACCTCGGGGTGCAGGAACGGGATCTCGACGGCCTCGCGGATCCGGTCGATCTGCGGGCCGAGGCCGCCGATGTCCTCGAATGTGACGTCCGGGACCTCTTCCAGCAGCACCTCGTCCACCTCGGACAGCTCGACCCGCCGCAGCGCCCATTCGACGCGGGCGTCCACGGTGACGGCGTCCCCGTGGCGCAGGTCGACGCCCTCCAGCGCGGGCGCGCGCCGCACCACGCGCTCCTCGTCCGCCGTGCCGGCCAGGACGAGGCCGCCGTCGGGCAGCGCCTCCTTGACGCGCAGCAGCTGACCCGACCCCGTGCCCGGGGCGACGCCGACGATCGAGCTGGACTCGTCCAGCAGCACCTGGGCGCCGGGGGTGAGGCGGGCGGCGTCGAGCAGCGGGGAGACCGTCACGCGCAGCCGCCGGCCGTTCTGCACGACGTCCGCTCCCCCGCGCACCACGGCGCCGGTCTCCACGCCCTCCTCGGGCTCGCGCGGGGCGTGGACGGCCTCGAGGGTGGCGAAGGTGAACGGCGGATGCGTGACGGCGTCCAGGTTCTCCTTGAGCGTGGCGATCTCGGCGCGCGTGGCCTCGAGCAGCTCGACCATGCGCCGGTTGTTGCGGGCGGCCGTCTGCGTCTGGGCCTCGGCGGCCCGACGGCGTTCGCTCAGGCCGGCGGCGTGCCGCTGGGCGGACTGCAGCTGGTGCCGCAGCCGTTCGGCCTCGGCCTGGGACTGCCGCAGCAGCTCCCGCGCCTCGGCGAGGCGCTGCTCGGCGTGCTCCGTGCCTGATTGCGCGTGGTGGTCCACCGGTGCTCCGTCCACTCAGTCCTGCACCCCGGTCGGGGTCCTCCCACCGTACGCGTCCACGCCCTGCTCGGCGGCGCGTGACCGCGCGGCCATGAGGCGGGCCTCCTTCGCCGCCTTGCGCGCCTTCTTGTCTGTGATCGGCCGTTCGCCGAGGGCCTCGGGCGTCCACCGGGCCTCGTCGGCCGGCTGCCAGGCCTCGACGTCCTCGGCTCTGAACTCGGAGACCTTGGAGCGCTTCTTCAGGCGCAGCGCCTCCTCGCCCGAGGCCAGGCGGCGGGCCGTGAGGAGGAAGCCGGTGTGCGCGACCATGCGGTGGTCGGGGCGCACGGCGAGCCCGTCCAGGTGCCAGCCGCGCACGAGGGTCTCGTTGGCCTCGACCTGCGTGAAGCGGCCCGAGTCCCGGATGGCCTCGGCCACGCGGGAGAGCTGGGTGGCGGTGGCCACGTAGTTCAGCCACACACCGCCGGGGGCCAGGACCTCGGCGACGGCGTCGAGGCATTCCCAGGGGGCCAGCATGTCCAGGACCACCCGGTCCACGGAGCCCGGCTCGTGGACCTTGGGCATCTCCTCCTGCGCGTCGCCGAGGTGCACCGACCAGGCGGGGTGCTCGGCGCCGAAGAAGGCCTCCACATTGGCCCGGGCGACGTCCGCGAACTCCGGGCGGCGCTCGTAGGAGTGCAGGCGCCCGTGGTCGCCCACGGCGCGCAGCAGGGACATGGACAGGGCGCCGGAGCCCACGCCGGCCTCGACCACGACGGCGCCCGGGAAGATGTCCGCCTGCTGCACGATCTGCGCCGCGTCCTTCGGGTAGACCACCGTGGCGCCGCGGGGCATGGACAGGACGAAGTCGTTCAGCAGGGGGCGCAGCACCTGGTACGGCTGGCCGGCCGAGTTCTCGACCACGACGCCCTCGAAGCCGCCGATCAGGTCGTCGTGCCGCAGCACGCCCTGGTAGCTGTGGAACTCCCCGCCGGGCAGCAGGGTGATCGTGTTGAGGCGGCCCTTCGCGTCCTTGATCTGCACGCGCTGGCCGGCCCGCAGGGGGCCGCGGCGCGCGCTCACGCCGGTGGGTTCGGTCATGGGGGGCTCCTTCGGTTCAGGGACGCCGCGTCGCGTCGACGGCGGCGAGGATCGTCTCGCGGGGCACCACGGAGCGCACGAGGCCGTGCGCGTCGGTCAGCACCCACACGGGGGTCTGGGGGTCGGCCAGGCGGGCGGCCAGGTCGGGACCGGCGGCGGGGACGTCGTCGCGGACGAGGACGGCCTCCGGAGCCAGGGCGACGGCGACCGCGGCCAGGGCGGTGGTCGTGCGGCGCGCCGGGGTCAGGCCCGCCGCGGCCGTGAGGTCCAGCACGCCGCGGGGCCGACCGGCCCCGTCCACGGCCACGACGGCGCGGCGGCCGCCGTCCGCCTGGGCCAGGGCCTCGGCGACGCTGAGGTGCTCGGGCAGGGCGATGGCGGGCGCCTCGACCTGCTCGAGCCGCAGGGTCTCCAGCCGGCGGCTCCAGCGCCCGTGGCGCACGGCGTCGTCCGCGCCCCGCCACAGCGTGAGGGCGACCCAGGCCGCCAGGACGACGACGAACAGGTCCGGCGCGCGGCCTGCGAGGGTCGGGGGGCCGAGCACCGCCGCGAGGACGCCCACCGCGACGACGCGCCCGGCCCAGCCGGCCGCCTCGACGCCACGGGCCCGGGAGCCGGTGGCGGCCCAGACGGCGGACTCGACCATGCGGCCGCCGTCGAGCGGGGTGCCCGGCAGCGCGTTGAACGCGGCCAGGAGGAGGTTGGCCCACACCGTGACCTCGAGCAGCAGGGCGGGAACGGACGGGCCGGGCACGGCGCGGGCCGCCAGATGGGCGAGGCCCGCGAGCACGAGGTTCGCGGCGGGGCCGGCCATCGCGGTGAGGACCGTGTCCAGCGGTCGAGCGGACGGGCTGCGGAACTGGGTGTGCCCGCCCCACAGGGTGAGCGCGATCTCCTCGGTGCGCTGGCCGAAGGCGCGGCCGGTGAGGGCGTGGGCGGCCTCGTGGACCAGGACGGAGAGGGCCAGGAGCACGGCGTACCCCAGGGCGACCGCGTAGGCGCCGCCGCCGATCGCGGGCAGCGCGCGCTGGATCTGCGGGCCGAACGCGAGGGTGATGACCGCGGCGATCAGGAGCCAGGACCAGGACAGGCGCACCGGCGCGCCGGCGATCGTGCCCAGCCGGACGGAGGCGGGCCCGCTCATCCGGCCCCGTCCGCCCCGGGCCCGCGCGCGGCGGCGATCCGGCGGACCGCGGCGAGGTCGGCCGGCGTGCGGCCGGCGAGCGTCGTCCACTCGACGGTCGCGAGCCCCGCCGGCAGCGGCAGCACGCTGGGCACGCCGACCGTCGGCAGGCCCGCGGCCACGGCCGCGCCGACGCCCACCGGGGAGTCCTCGACCGCCACACAGTCGGCGGCCGTCAGCCCCGGTGTCCGCTCGGCCAGCAGCTGCAGGCCCAGCTGGTACGCCTCCGGGTCGGGCTTGCCCCGGGAGACCATGTCCCCCGAGACGACGACGTCCAGCGTGCCCGCCGGCGCCCGCTCGGCCAGTGCGCGGGCCAGTGGGGCATGGGACATCGTCACGAGGGCGCCCGGCACGCCGGCCTCGGCGAGCGCGACGAGCAGCTCCCGGGCACCCGGCCGCCATGGCACCCCACGGACGACCCCCTGGACGACCTCGTCCATCGTCAGGTCGATGATCCGCTGCACGGGCAGGTCCAGCCCGGCCTCCTGCAGGCGGCGCGCTCCCTCGTCGAGGGGGCGTCCCACGAGGGAGGCGGCCAGGTCATCCGACCAGGTGCCGCCGTGCTCGACCACCAGGCGGCGCTGGACGGCGTTCCACAGGGGCTCCGTGTCCACGAGGGTGCCGTCCATGTCCCACAGGACGGCGCGTGGCAGGCGGCGGGCACGGTCGTCCGGGGCGGGCGCGGGGTGGCGGGGCATGGAGTGCATCCTATCGAGCGCCGCCGCCGGGGTGTGCGGGGCGGGTCGCGGGCCGTGGCCCCGTCGTCGGGCCGTGTCTAGGCTGGCCGCCATGACCGACGCTACCTCCGAGGACCAGCCGGACGACGTCCTGGGCCCGCTGCGGACCCACCTGACGGCGACCGTGGACGAGCTCGAGGCCGGGCGGCGGGCCCCCACGGTCCTGTTGCTGGCCTTCGAGGGGTGGAACGACGCCGGGGAGGCCGCGACCGGGGCCCTGGGCGCGCTGCGGGAGCAGTGGGACGCGGCGGACGCGGGACGGGTGTGCGACGGCGAGTTCTACGACTACCAGGTCACTCGACCCCTGGTCCGGCGCGACGCCGACGGGCTGGGGACGCTGGACTGGCCGGCGGTCACCCTGCACGAGGCGCTCCTGGACCGTGAGGGTCGGCCCGTCGCGGGCGAGGCTGCCCCGCCGGACGGGGTGCGTGTGCTCCTCGCCGTCGGCGTGGAGCCGAACGTGCGGTGGCGCGCGTTCCTCGAGGAGCTGTTCACGGCGGCCGACGCGCGTGACGTGGACGCCGTCGTGACGCTGGGCGCGCTGCTGGCGGACGTGCCCCACACCCGGCCCCTGCGCGCCCGCCCGACCTCGCCGCTCGTGGACGTGCGGGTGGCCGTCGGCGCGGACCGTCCGGTCTACGAGGGGCCCACCGGGATCATCGGCGTCATCGCGGACGAGGCCGCGCGCCGCGGCCTGCCGAGCCTCTCGCTGTGGGGGACGGTGCCCCACTACGTGGCCCAGGCGCCCTCCCCCAAGACGCTGCTCGGGCTGGTCGAGGCGGTCGAGGACCTGCTGCACGTGAGCGTGTCCACGCGCGGGCTCGAGGACGACGCGAGGGCCTGGCAGCGCGGCGTGGACGAGCTGGCCGCCGAGGACCCCGACGTCGCCGCCTACGTCCGGCAGCTCGAGGAGGCCCAGGACACCCAGCAGCTGCCGGAGGCCTCGGGCGAGTCGATCGCGCGGGAGTTCGAGCGCTATCTGCGCGGGCGCGGCGGACGCTGACGCCCGGCCGCGCCCGGCGGGGTCAGCGCAGGCGCAGACCCAGCAGCGCCGCCACGACGTCGACCACCGGCAGCGGGTCGGCGGCGGCCTCGGCCAGGCCCGGCAGGGTGCCGGCCGCCCATGCGTCGAGGGCCTCCAGCGCGCGGGGGGCGTCGAGGTCGTCCGAGAGCGCCGCGTGCACCGCGTCCAGCACGGCGACGCCGGCGGCGGCATGCGGTCCGTCCAGGGCGGCGCGCCAACGGGCCACCCGCGCCTGGGCGTCGGCCAGCACCTGCTCGGACCACTCCCAGTCCGACCGGTAGTGGTGCGCGAGGATCGCCGCGCGGACGGCCACCGGCTCGACGCCCCGCGCCCGCAGGCGGGAGACGAGTTCGAGGTTGCCGAGGGACTTGGACATCTTCTCGCCGTCCAGGGCCACCATGCCGGTGTGCGCGTAGGTGTGCGCGAGCGGCAGGCCGTCGACGGCGGTGGCGTGCGCGGCGGAGAACTCGTGGTGCGGGAACCGCAGGTCGGAGCCGCCGCCTTGCACCGTGAACGGCGCCGGCAGGTGGGCCCGGGAGATCACGGAGCACTCGATGTGCCAGCCGGGCCGGCCGGAGCCGAGCGACCGCCCGTCCCAGGCAGGCTCGCCCTCGCGGTGCACGCGCCACAGCAGCGGGTCCAGCGGGTCGCGCTTGCCGGGGCGGTCGGGATCGCCTCCCCGCTCCGGGAACACCGCGGCCATCTCGTCCAGGCCCATCGCGGAGACCTGTCCGAGGCGCCAGTCGGTCGCGGACTGGGCCGCGCGGACGTCGAAGTAGACGTCCCCGTCGGGCTCGCCGTCGCCGCCCGGCACGCGGTAGGCCCGGCCCGCCGCCAGCATCGTCTCGACGGCGTCCACCACCAGGCCCACCGCCTCGGTCGCGCCGACGTAGTGGTCCGGGGCGAGCACCTCGAGGGCGGCCATGTCCGCACGGAACAGGTCGGTCTGCTCCTCGGCGAGCGCGCGCCAGTCGACGCCGGTCGCCTCGGCCCGCTCGAGCAGGGGGTCGTCCACGTCGGTCACGTTCTGGACGTAGGCGACCTCGAGACCGGCCGCGCGCCAGTAGCGGTGCAGCAGGTCGAAGGCCACATAGGTGCTCGCGTGGCCGAGATGCGTCGCGTCGTACGGGGTGATCCCGCAGACGTACAGCGAGGCGCGCTGCGCGTCGTTGCCCGGATGCCGAGTCCGTCCCGTGGCGGTGTCGTGCAGCCGCAGCCGGTCGGGGCGGCTCGGCACGGCGGGCGGGGCGGGGGTGCTCCAGGACTTCACGGGACTCCTCAGATCGGGGTGGTTCGGCGGTGCCGGGCCGCCATGCCCGGCGGCGGGAGCGGGCTCAGGCGCTGATGACGCCCGCGCCCAGCAGGGCGAACAGGACGCCGCCCAGGAGGATGCGGTACCAGACGAACGGCAGGTACGAGTTGGTGCTGATGAAGCGCATGAGCCAGGCGATGACCGCGTAGGCCACCACGAAGGCGATCGCGGTCGCGACCAGCGTCTCCCCCATGCCGTACGGGCCCTGCGTGCCGGGATCGGTGAGCGAGGTGTACAGCTTGTACAGGCCGGAGGCGAACACGGCGGGCACCGCCAGCAGGAACGCGTAGCGGGTGGCGGCGGGCCGGGTGTAGCCCATGGCCAGGCCGGCCGCGATGGTGCCGCCGGAGCGCGAGACGCCCGGGATCAGCGCGAGGGCCTGGGCCAGGCCGTAGAGGACGCCGTCCCGCACGGTGAGCTTCTCGAGCGGCTTGGTCTGACGGCCGAGCCGGTCCGCCAGGGCGAGCAGGACGCCGAACACGATGAGCATGGTCGCCGTGATCCACAGCGACCGGAACTCCGTGTCGATCCAGTCCTCCAGCAGCAGGCCCAGGACCGCGATCGGGATCGAGCCCACGATGATCAGCCAGCCCATGCGCGCATCGGGGTCCGAGTGCGGGATCCGCCCCGTGACCGCGGCGCACCACCGGCCGATGATGCGGGTGATGTCGCGCCAGAAGTAGATGAGGACCGCCAGCTCCGTGCCGAGCTGCGTGATGGCCGTGAAGGCCGCCCCCGGGTCGGTCGCGGAGGGCAGGAACTCGCCCACGATGCGGATGTGGGCGGAGGAGGAAATGGGCAGGAACTCCGTGAGGCCCTGCACCAGGCCCAGGATGATGGCTTCGATCCACGTCACGGAGGGTCACTGTACGCCACGGCCCCGGGTGGGAACCCGGGGCCGTGCGATCCGTCACGAGCAGGACGGTCAGTCGTCGTCGTCCTCGTCGTCGAAGAGGTCGAGCGGGGTGACCTCCTCGGTGTCCGCGTACAGGGCGTCCTCGTAGGCCTCGAAGGCGTCGGCCACGGCGAAGAAGGCGGCTTCGACGGCGGGGTCGTCCTCGCCCCGCTTGTTCTGCGCGGCCACGAGGTGTTCGTTCAGGGCGGTGGTGAGGGCCTCGAGGGCCATGCGGGCGTCAGAGCTCATGGGTGAACGGTAACCCGGTGGCCGGTGACGCGGCCAGGGGTGGGCCGTGCGGGACCGGCCGCCGGACCCGACGCCGTCTGCCAGGATGGGCGGGTGCGTGAACAGCTGATGTCCTCGACCCTCGACGCGATCTCCCGCGGACAGAAGTGGGAGTACCTGGTGATGACGGTCGCCGCCCACGAGTCCCTCGCCGACGCCCGGCGGCGCCTCGTGGAGCACGCGGAGTACGGCCAATGGGAGCTGCAGCGCTCCGTGCACTACCGTGACGGGGCGCGCCGCTACTGGATGCGCCGCCGCGTGATGCGCGTGGCCTCGACCCTGCAGACCCTCTGAGGCGCGGGCGCGACGACGCCGCCCCGGCCGTCGTCGCCGCCCGCGGCCCGGATCAGCGCGGCTCCAGCATCCGCTCGAGCACCCGGCAGCCGAACTCGAGCGCGTCCACGGGCACCCGCTCGTCGATGCCGTGGAACAGGGACGTGAAGGCCAGGTCGGCGGGCAGGCGCATGGGCGCGAAGCCGTAGCCGGTGATGCCCAGCCGGGAGAGGGACTTGTTGTCCGTGCCCCCGCCGAGCATGAACGGCAGCACCTGGGCCTCGGGGTCCTCCGCCTGCAGCGAGGCGATCATCAGCTCCACCAGGTCCCCGGAGAAGGGGGTCTCCAGGGTGACGTCCCGGTGCTCGGGTGCGATGGTCACGTCGGGACCGGCGAGCTCGGCGATCGTGGCGAGGGCGGACTCCTCCTCCCCGGGGATCAGGCGCACGTCCACGGTGCCGGTGGCCGAGGACGGGATGACGTTGTGCTTGTAGCCGGCGGTCAGCCCCGTCGGGTTGGACGAGGTGCGCAGGGTGCCGGCCACCCAGGAACGGGCCTGCCCGAGCGCGTCGAGCTGCGGCGTCGGGTCCGTCTCGTCGAAGTCCACGCCCATGATCTCGGCCACCTGTTCGAGCAGCGCGCGCGTGGTCTTGGTGTACACGAGCGGCCACTCGTGCCCGCCGATGCGGGTCATGGCGCCGGCCAGCCGGGTGACCGCGTTGTCCGGGTGCGGGGCCGAGCCGTGCCCGGGGGCGCCCTCCGCGGTGAGGTTGAGCCAGGCGAGCCCCTTCTCCGCGGTCTGCACGAGGTAGGCGCGCGAGCCGTGCACCTCGGTGGAGAAGCCCCCCACCTCGGAGATCGCCTCGGTGCACCCGTCGAACACCTCGGGGTGATGGTCCACGACCCAGCGTGCGCCGTAGACGCCGCCGGCCTCCTCGTCGGCGAAGAACGCAACCGTCAGGGGTCGCCGCGGCCGGCGGCCCGTGCGGGCCAGGTGCAGCAGCACCGCGAGCACCATGGCGTCCATGCCCTTCATGTCCACGGCGCCGCGCCCCCAGATCATGCCGTCCTTGAGCTCGGCGCCGAACGGGTCCACGCTCCACTCGTCCGCCTCGGCGGGGACCACGTCCGTGTGCCCGTGGATGACGAGCCCCGGCGCCTCCGGATCCCAGCCCGGCAGGTGCCCGACGACGGAGACCCGGCCCGGCGCCGACTCGAAGAAGCGGGGGGTCATCCCCGCCTCGGTCATGAGCCGGGCGCAGTACTCCGCGGCCTCAGGCTCACCGACGGAGACGTTGCCCCCGCGGTTGGTGGTGTCGATCCGGATGAGGTCGCGGCAGATCTCCACGACGCGGTCCTCGGGGCGCGAGCGGGCGGGGTTCTCGATGTTCTCGACCATGGTTTTGAGCCTAGCCCGAACCCGTGCTATCTTTCTCGAGTTGCCCGGAGCGGGACGGACCGGACAGGACCGGAACGCGGTGGGCGACGGAGCCTCTCCCAGGGCTCCACCGATGAGCGCGAGTGGCGGAATTGGTAGACGCGCAGCGTTGAGGTCGCTGTGTCCGCAAGGACGTGGGGGTTCAAGTCCCCCCTCGCGCACCGCTCGTCGAGCAGCAGGGCCCCGGTCGTCACGACCGGGGCCCTGCGTGTTCCCCGGACCGGCGTCCCCTCTAGAGTGGTGTCTGTGCGACGGCAGGCGCCGTCGGTGGAACCGCACGACGGCATGGAGGACCTGATGGCCCTGGAAGCCCCCGCACTGCTGCACCGGCTCGCGCGAGCCCACGGGGTGCAGCCCGAGTACGTCGGGCAGGACGGCTCGGCCCAGACCGTGCCGGACGAGGCCCTCGTGAAGGTGCTCGCCGCCCTCGGGGTGTCGGTCCGTCCGGACGGGGTCGCCGCTCTGGCCGAGGCGCTGGAGGAGGCGGAGACGGCCCCCTGGCGGGACGTGCTCCCGCCCACCGTGGCCGCCCGGTCCGGCCACCGCCTGTCCGTGCCGTGCCACGTGGCCGCGGGCGAGCCGGTCGTGGCCCGCGTGCGCACGGAGGACGGGCGGACCCTCGAGGTGAGCGTGAGCGAGCCGGTGTCCGAGGTCCGCCTCGTGGACGGCGTCGAACGCGAGCGCGTCCACGTTCAGATCCCCGCCGACCTCGCCCCGGGCTGGCACCGGCTGGAGGTGACCAGCGGCTCCGGCTCCACCGCCTCCGCGGTCCTGGTCTGCGCCCCGACCCGGCTGAGCACGGCGCGTCCCTTCCTCGAGCGCCGCGGCTGGGGCGCGGCCGCGCAGGGCTACTCGGTGACCTCGGCGGACTCGTGGGGCATCGGCGACGCGGCGGACATGGCGTCCCTGGCCGAGATCGTCGCCCGGCACGGTGCCGACTTCCTGCTGCTGCACCCCCTGCACGCGATCGAGCCCGGCCCCCATCCGGCGGACTCCCCCTACTCCCCCGTCTCCCGTCGGTTCCTCTCGGCGCTGGTCGTGCACGTGCCCTCGATCCCCGAGTTCGCCGACCTGCCCGCCGCGGAGCAGGCGGAGCTGCGGTCGGCCGGCGCCCGCGTCCAGGCGGAGCTGGAGCGCACCGGCCGGATCGATCGGGCCGCCGTCGCCGCCGTCCTGTGGCCCGCGCTGCGCCGCGTGCACGAGGTGCCCCGCTCCCCCGAGCGCGAGGCCGCCTACGCACGGTTCCGCGCCGAGGCCGGCCCGGGCCTGGACGACTTCGCCCTCTGGTCCGTCCTGCGGCTGGACGGCGACGGCACCGGACCCGATCTCGCCGACCCGGCCTGGGCGCCGGGCGGGGTCGAGGCGGAGCGGGTCCGCGTCGAACGCGCGACCGACGTCGACCTGCACCGCTGGGTGCAGTGGATCGCCGCCGAGCAGCTCGCCGGCGTGCAGGAGCGGGCCCGGGCGGCCGGCATGCGCATGGGCGTCATGGTGGACCTGGCAGTCGGGGCGACCCGCGAGACCGCGGACGCGTGGATGCTCGGGGACGTGCTGGTGCCGACCATGTCCGTCGGCGCGCCGCCCGAGCTGTTCAACCAGCTGGGCCAGGACTGGTCGCAGCACCCCTGGCATCCGCGCCGCCTGGCCGAGACCGGCTACGCCGCGTTCCGGGACATGCTGCGCACCGTGCTGCGCGGCGCGGGCGGCATCCGGATGGACCACGTCCTGGGGCTGTTCCGCCTGTGGTGGATCCCGGAGGGCGCCGGTGCCACCCAGGGCGCGTACGTCGAATACGACCACGAGGCGATGCTCGCCGTGCTCACGCTCGAGGCCGAGCGGGCCGGCGTCGTCGTGGTGGGCGAGGACCTCGGCACGTTCGAGCCGTGGGTGCAGCGCCGCCTGGCCGAGGCCGGCGTGCTCGGCACGTCGATCCTGTGGTTCGAACAGGAGGACGGCGAGCCCACCCCGCCGGAGCGCTACCGGCGGCTGGCCATGGCGGCGGTGAACACGCACGACCTGCCGCCCACGGCCGGTTACCTCGAGGGCGTCCAGGTGGACCTGCGCGAACGGCTGGGCCTCTACACCGTGGACGTCGCCCAGGAACGCCGCCGGTCGGCGGAGGAGGTGCGCGCGTTCCTCGCCGCCGCGGCCCGGCGCGGGCTGCTCGCCGAGGCGGACGTGGACGTCCCCGACGCCGGCCCCGAGGTGCGCGAACGCCAGATCGTGGCCCTGCACCGCCTGCTCGCGCAGGCGCCCTCGGCCCTGCACAGCGTGGCGCTCGTGGACGCCGTGGGCGAGCGGCGCATCCAGAACCAGCCCGGCACCCTCCAGGACCAGTACCCGAACTGGACTGTGCCGCTCGGCGACGGCGCCGGACGGATGGTCTCCGTCGAGGACCTGGCGGACTCGGCGTCGGCGGCCCGGCTGTTCGACGCCGTGGACGCCGAACTGCGGGCGTCCGTGCCGGTGGGGATCGGGGTCAGCCTGCACACCTCCCCCCTGGCCCAGCCCGGCCGCGGCGACGCCGGCGGCATGAACGTCTACGTGCGGCAGGCCGCCGTGGCCCTGGCCCGCCGGGGCGTGCGGATGATCCTGCTGACCCGGGCGGAGGAGCCGGTGGGAGCGGATGGCGCACGGGTCCGGATGCTGGACGCCGGCGGGCAGGCCCCGCCGGTCACGGTCGTGGACCTCGCCGCCGGGCCGTCCGCTCCCGTGCCCAAGGAGGAGCTGGCGGGACTGGGCGCCGAGTTCACCCGCGCGGCCCTGGACTGGCTCGCCTCGGACGCCGTGCCGGGCGGTCCCGTCCTCGGTGGCGCGGACGCCCCGCCCGTCGCGTTCGTGCACGGCCACTACTGGCTCTCCGGGTCCACCGCCGCGGCGCTGGCGCGGGCGGCGCACGCCCCGTACCTGCAGACCATGCACACCACGGCGGCGGCGAAGATGCTCGAGGACCCCGAGCTGCGCGAGCCGGCCGCGCGGATCGAGGCCGAGCGCGAGGTCGCCGAGCGGGCCGACCTGCTCGTGGTCAACTCCGCCGCCGAGGTCGCCGACCTGCGCGAGCTGCTGGACGTGCCCCGCGCCCGCACCCGGGTGCTGCCCCCCGGGGCCGACCTCGAGACGTTCACGCCGGAGGGCGCCGCGCAGTGGCCGGGCGCCCCGGACGACAACGGAGCCCTGCGGGTTCTGTTCGCCGGCCGCGTGCAGCGGCACAAGGGCCCGCACCTGCTCGTGGCCGCCCTCGGTGTGCTGCGCGAGCGGGCCGGTGGCACGGGCGCCGACCCGGGTGTGCGCCTGCACGTGAACGGGGCCGCCTCGGGGGGCGACGAGCTGGACCTGGCGAGCCTGGCCGCGGAGGAGGGGGTCGCCGACCTGGTGACGTTCTCCGGGCCGGTGCCCGCGCCCGCCCTGGCCGCCCAGTTCCGGGCGGCGGACGTGGTGGCGATGCCGAGCGCGTCGGAGACCTACGGCCTGGTCGCCCTCGAGGCACAGGCCTGCGGCACGCCCGTGCTGGCGCACCGGGTCGGCGGACTGGTCTACGCGGTCCTCGACGGCGTGTCCGGCCGCCACGTGACGGCGGGCACCCCTGAGGCGTGGGCCGATGCCCTGGCCGAGATCCTGGCGGATCGTGACGCCTGGGCCGCGTTGGGGCCCGGCGCCGTGCGTCACGCCGCCGGTCACTCGTGGGAGGCCTACGCGGACGGGCTGCTCGAGGCCGTCGCCGCCGTGCCGCGGCGGTCGCCCGGGCCGGACGCCTGAGCCGCCGCGCTCACCGGCCCGCCGGGACGGGTGGTCCCGGCGGGCCGACGCGTCGGCCCGGCCGTCAGGGCTCGAGCGGAGTGATCTCCCCGGAGAAGTGCGGGCGCCGGCGCCGCGCATCCCAGCCCCACACGCGCGTGCCGCCGTCGGGCCCGGGCTCGTAGCGGACGGCCACGGTGGTCGGCAGCACGACGGGCGCCTCGAAGTCGATGTGCCAGCGGAACCCGGCGCCGGCCGGCTCACGGCCCTCGAGCATCCGGGCGGCCAGGAACATCCCGTGGGCGATCGCGCCCTTCATGCCGAACAGTCGAGCCGAGACGCCCGTCAGGTGGATCGGGTTCCAGTCCCCGGAGACGCCCGCGTACCGGCGTCCGGCCCCCGTCCCGAAGCGCCACTGGGCGGTCGGCGTCGGGGGCACGAAGTCCGGGCGGGCGGGCCGCTCGGGACGCAGGCCGGAGAGGTGGACGCCCTTGGCGAGGTACCGGGAGACGCCCTCCCACAGCAGTGCCTCCTCGCCGTCGTCGCCGGGCCCCTCGACGGTCACGACGACGTCCACGGCGGTGCCCGCGTGGTGCGGGACGAGACCCACCGCACGTGCGGTGACGCGCAGGGCGGTCTCCGCCGCGACGGGCCGGTGGTGCAGGACGGTGTTGCTCAGGTGCACCAGCCCGGGCAGGGGCAGCGGGAACTCGGGGTCGGCCATCAGCTCCATGGCCGCGCCGAACACCTGGGTGTGCACCAGGACCGAGGGCAGGTCCGCCGGATTGGCGGACCCGACGGCCCCGCGCCACGCGGTCACGGCCTCGGCCGGGATGCGGTGGCCGGTCACGACCACCTGACGGTCCGGGAGCTCGCGGGGACGGCGCCGACGGACGACGGCGTCCGTGGCGGCCCGCCCGGCGGCCCGGACGTAGAGCCGGCCGAGGGAGGGCGGGGCGGACAGCTGCGTGGTCTGCATCCTCACGCCCCCAGCTTCGACTGGCCGCAGACCCGCAGCGTGGCCCCGTTGGTGCCGCCGGCGGCGTCCGAGGCGAGCCAGGCCACCGTCTCGGCCACGTCCTGCGGCAGGCCGCCCTGCTGCAGCGCGTTGAGCCGCCGGCCCACCTCGCGCGTGGCGAGCGGGATCTTCGCGGTCATCTCGGTCTCGATGAAGCCCGGGGCCACCGCGTTGATCGTGCCCCCGCGGGCCGCGAGGACCGGGGCGGACGCCGCGGTCAGGCCGATGACCCCGGCCTTCGAGGCCGCGTAGTTCGTCTGGCCGCGGTTGCCCGCGATGCCGGAGATGGAGGCCAGGCCCACGATGCGCAGCCCCTGACCCGCCACGTCCCGGGCGTCCTCGGCGAGGAACGCCTCGTTCATGGCCAGCTGGGCCGTGGTGTTCACGGCGAGGACGGAGTCCCAGCGTGCGGCGTCCATGTTGGCCAGCATCCGGTCCCGGGTGATCCCGGCGTTGTGCACCACCGCGTCCATCCGGCCGTGCCGGGTGCGGCAGTGCTCGAGGATGCGCGCGCCGGCGTCCGGCGCCGTGATGTCCAGGGCCAGCGCGGTGCCGCCCACCTCGTTCACAACCTCGGCCAGCGCCTCGCCCGCCGCCGGGACGTCCACACCGACGACGACGGCCCCGTCGCGGGCGAGCGTCCGAACGATAGCGGCGCCGATGCCGCGGGCGGCACCCGTGACCACGGCCACCTTGCCGGCCAGCGGGCGCGCCGCGTCGGCGGGGACCGCGCCGTCGGCGGTGGCGACGGGCACGAACTGGCCGGAGACGTACGCCGCACGGCCGGAGAGCAGGAACGCCAGCGCGCCGGCCGCACCGGGGGCGGTGAGCGGCACACCCTCGCCCAGGACCAGGCCGTTGGCCGTGCCGCCGCGACGCATCTCGTGCGCGATGGAGCGGGTCAGGCCCGTCACGCCCTGGCGGGCGGCGCGCAGGGTCGGGTCCGTGGCGGCCTCGGGGTCCTCGAACACGGTCACCACGCGCGAGGAGGAGCCCAGCGAGCGCAGCGCGCCGCCGATCTCCAGCGCCACCGCGCCGAGGTCCGCGGGCGTGGCGACCCCGTCGAAGCACGCGACGATCGCCGCGTGGCGGGCGCCCTCCCGGGGGGCGTCGGCGACCTCGAGGCCCCACGAGGCCAAGAGGGTGCGGGCGTCCGCGGCTGCGGGGGTCGCGCCCAGGACGAGAACGGAGCCGGGCAGCACGGGGTCGCCGGGGGTGTGCCGGCGCAGCTCGACGGGCTGAGGCAGGCCCAGGGCGCCGGTGAGGCGGCGGCCCAGGGGCGAGGCGACGAAGGTGCCGTAACGGTCGGTCATGGTCGGTCCTCTCGGGTCGGGTCGGTCGGGGCTCAGCGGCCGCGGAGCAGGGCGACGATGCCCTGGCCGCCGGCGGCACAGACGGAGATGAGGCCGAGGGAGCCCTCCCCCTTCTCGTGCAGCATCTTGGCCAGCAGGGCGACGATGCGGCCGCCGGTCGCGGCGAAGGGGTGACCCGCCGCCAACGAGGAGCCGTGCACGTTGAGCCGGGCGCGGTCCACCGAGCCCAGCGCACCCGGCAGCCCGAGGCGCTCGCGGCAGTACTCCTCGTCCTCCCAGGCGGCGAGGGTGGACAGGACGGTGCCGGCGAACGCCTCGTGGATCTCCACGAAGTCGAGGTCGTCGAGGGTGAGCCCGTGCCGGGCCAGCAGGCGCGGGACGGCGTAGGCCGGGGCCATGAGCAGGCCCTCGTGCCCGTCGACGAAGTCCACGGCGGCGTTCTCCATGTCCACGAACTCGGCGAGCACGGGAAGCCCGCGCTCGGCGGCCCACTCCTCGGAGGAGAGCAGCACCGCGGAGGCGCCGTCGGTGAGCGGGGTGGAGTTGGCGGCCGTCATGGTCGCCTCGTCCCCCAGCTGGCGACCGAACGCGGGCTTCAGGCCGGCCAGCTTCTCCGGCGTGGAGTCGGGGCGGAGGTTGTTGTCGCGGGCCAGGCCGTGGAACGGGGTCACCAGATCGTCCATGTACCCGGCGGCGTACGCGGCGCCGAGGTTCCGGTGGGAGGCCGCGGCGAGCTCGTCCTGGGCCTGACGGGTGATGCCCCACTTGTGGGTGGTCAGGGCCTGGTGCTCGCCCATGGACATGCCGGTGCGCGGCTCGCCCGCACCGGCCGGCTCGGGCACGAGCTGCCCGGGGCGCAGCTGGGCGAGGGCGCGCAGGCGGTCCTTCATGGTCTTGGCGGTGTTCAGCTGCAGCAGCACGCGGCGCGCACCGTCGGAGAGCGAGACGGGTGCGTCCGAGATCGAGTCCACGCCGCCGCCGATGGCGGAGTCGAGCTGACCGAGCCGGATCTTGTTGGCCAGGGTGCCCAGGGCCTCCATGCCGGTGGCGCAGGCCACCTGGACGTCGGCGGCCGGGGTCGCGGCGGAGAGCGCGGAGCCCAGGACGGCCTCGCGGGTGAGGTTGAAGTTGCGCGGGTGCTTGAGGACGGCGCCGGCGGTGACCTGACCGAGGCGCTCGCCCTGGAGCCCGAACCGCGCGACGAGGCCGTCGAGCGTGGCCGTGAGCATCTCCTGGTTCCCGACCTCGGCATAGGCGGTGTTGGCACGGGCGAAGGGGATGCGGTTGCCGCCCAGGATGACGGCGGGGCGCAGCGCTCCACCGGCGACGGCGGGGCGGGAGGCGGTCTCGGACGCGGGGGTCTCGTGGTGGGTCATGACGGTCCTCTCGACGGCGGGCCCACCGCCGACGCGGCGGGGGCGTTGTCACCCCGGACGATACGGACGATACGGACGTCGGCGGGGTGGGTGACTGTGATCCACAGTACCTGATACGCTCGGTTTCGTGAATCCCGTCACGTCCACCGCCCGGGACGGTCGCAGCGTCCGCTGGGACCGGCACCGCGCCGAGCGCCGTCTGGAACTGGTCCGGGCCGCCCGGTCGGCCGTGCACGCCCTGGGCGCACACGCCTCGATGGAGGAGATCGCGTCCCACGCGGGCACCTCCAAGACCGTCTACTACCGCTATTTCGGCGACCGCGAGGGCCTGCGCCTGGCGGTGTCCGAGCGGGTCACCGCCCACATGGAGCGCCGCCTGCTCGAGGTCGCGGACGAACCGGTCTCCGAACCCGAGGCGCTGCGTCGCATGGTCGAGGTGTACCTCACGGTCGCGGCGACGTCGCCCGAGGTGTACGCGTTCGCCGTCGCCCCGTCCCCCGCCGCGGCCGAGGCCCCTGTGCTGGGCCCGTTCCTCGAGCGCGTCTACGCCATGCTCGAGTCGGGCCTGGCGCGCGGGATGGCCGCGCGGGGCCACGCCCCGGCGCCGGCGGACCCGCTCGCCCTGTGGCCGCGCGCCGCCGTCGGCCTCGTCCGGGCCGCCGCCGAGACCTGGCTGCGGACCCCGGCCGCCGGTCGCATCCCGGTCGAGGCGATGGCCCGCGCCATCGCCGACTGGCTGCTCACCGGCCTCATCGGCGCCGCGCCCGGCGCCGCCCTCGAACCCGCGGCGGCGGACGCCGTCCGCGCCCGCCCCCACTCACGAACAGGAGCATCGTCATGACCGTCCACGAGAAGCTCGCCCCCCAGTCCTCGACGCCCAGCACCGAGGTTCCCTCCGACGTCGCCGAGATCGCGCCCGAGCGGCCGACGCCCGGCTCCCTCGACGCCGCGGCCCTCGAGGAGGCCCTCCTCGGCCGCTGGGCCGCGGAGCGCCGCGAATCCCGCGAACTGGTCAAGGATCCCGCCCTGTGGCGCGACCCGCTGCTCGGCATGGACGAGCACCGCGCCCGCGTCCTGCGGCAGCTGGGCGTCCTCGTGGAGCGCAACGCGGTCCACCGCGCCTTCCCGCGCGAGTTCGGCGGCGAGGACAACCACGGCGGCAACCTCGCCGCCTTCGGTGACCTCGTGCTCGCCGACCCCTCCCTGCAGATCAAGGCCGGTGTGCAGTGGGGCCTGTTCAGCTCGGCGATCCTGCACCTGGGCACCGCGGAGCACCACCGCCGGTGGCTGCCGGGCGCGATGGACCTGAGCGTCCCGGGCGCCTTCGCCATGACCGAGATCGGGCACGGCTCGGACGTCGCCTCGATCGCGACGACCGCCACGTACGACGAGGCGACCCAGGAGTTCGTCATCCACACCCCGTTCAAGGGCGCCTGGAAGGACTACCTCGGCAACGCCGCGCTGCACGGCAGGGCGGCCACGGTCTTCGCGCAGCTGATCACCCGGGGCGTCAACCACGGCGTGCACTGCTTCTACGTCCCCATCCGGGACGAGGAGGGCGCCTTCCTGCCCGGCGTGGGCGGCGAGGACGACGGCCTCAAGGGCGGACTGAACGGCATCGACAACGGCCGTCTGCACTTCACTCAGGTCCGCATCCCGCGCACCAACCTCCTCAACCGCTACGGCGACGTGGCCGAGGACGGCACCTACTCCTCGCCCATCGCCTCCCCCGGGCGTCGCTTCTTCACGATGCTCGGCACGCTCGTCCAGGGCCGCGTCTCCCTGTCCCTCGCCGCCACCACGGCCTCCTTCCTCGGCCTGCACGGTGCGCTGGCCTACGCGGAGCAGCGCCGCCAGTTCAAGGCCTCCGACCCGCAGCGGGAGGAGGTGCTGCTGGACTACCAGAACCACCAGCGCCGCCTCATCGACCGCCTGGCCCGCGCCTACGCGGACGCCTTCGCCTCCAACGAGCTCGTCGAGAAGTTCGACGACGTCTTCTCGGGCCGCTCCGACACGGACGTGGACCGGCAGGAGCTCGAGACGCTCGCCGCGGCCGTGAAGCCGCTGACCACGTGGCACGCCCTGGACACCCTGCAGGAGGCCCGCGAGGCGTGCGGCGGCGCCGGGTTCCTCGCCGAGAACCGGGTGGCCCAGATGCGCGCCGACCTGGACGTGTACGTCACGTTCGAGGGCGACAACACGGTGCTCCTGCAGCTCGTGGGCAAGCGTCTGCTGACCGACTACTCGAAGGAGTTCGGACGTCTCAATGTGGGCGCCGTCTCCCGCTACGTGGTCCATCAGGCCTCGGACGCCCTCCACCGTGCGGGCCTGCACAAGGCCGTCCAGTCCGTGGCCGACGGCGGGTCCGAGCGCCGCTCGGCGAACTGGTTCAAGGACCCCGCCGTCCAGCATGAGCTGCTCACCGAGCGCGTCCGTGCCAAGACCGCCGACATCGCCGGCACCCTCTCGGGGGCCCGGGGCAAGGGCCAGGCGGCGCAGGCGGAGGCGTTCAACACGCGCCAGCACGAGCTCATCGAGGCCGCCCGCAACCACGGCGAGCTGCTGCAGTGGGAGGCCTTCACCCGCGCCCTGGAGGGCATCACGGATGAGACCACGAAGACCGTCCTGACGTGGCTGCGCGACCTGTTCGCGCTGCGCCTCATCGAGGACGACCTCGGCTGGTTCGTGGCCCACGGCCGCGTCTCGAGCCAGCGCGCCCGGGCCCTGCGCGGCTACGTCAACCGGCTGGCCGAGCGGCTGCGCCCCTTCGCCCTCGAGCTCGTCGAGTCGTTCGGCCTCGAGCCCGAGCACCTGCGCATGGCGGTGGCCACGGACGCCGAGACCCAGCGCCAGGAGGAGGCCCACGCCTGGTTCACGGCCCGCCGGGCCGCCGGCGAGGAGCCGGAGGATGAGAAGGCCGTGCGCGCCCGCGAGAAGGCGGCGCGGGGTCGCCGCGGCTGACCGTGGCCGTCCCCGGACGCACACGGGCCCCCGTCACCTCGCGGTGGCGGGGGCCCGTGTGCGTGGTCGGGCGGGCTCAGCGCAGCACGGCCTCGTAGACCTCGATCGTGCGCTCCGCGATGGTCTCCCACGAGAAGTGCTCGATCGCGCGGGCCCGGCCGGCCTCACCCATCGCGCGGGCGCGCTCCGGGTCCTCCACGACGCGGGTGAGCGCGGCCGCGAAGTCGGCGGCGAACCTCTCCTCGTCCACGGGCGCCCCCGTGCCGTCGTCGACCTGCTCGAAGGGGACGAGCAGGCCGGTCTCGCCGTCCTGCACGACCTCCGGGATGCCGCCCACGGCGGAGGCGACGACGGCGGTGCCGCACGCCATCGCCTCGAGGTTGACGATGCCCAGCGGCTCGTAGACCGAGGGGCAGGCGAACACGGTGGCGGCCGTGAGGATCTCCATCACCTCGTGGCGCGGGATCATCCCCTCGATCACGACGACGCCCTGGCGGGTGCGCCGCAGCTCGGAGATCAACTCGTTCACCTCGTGCGCCAGCTCCGCGGTGTCCGGGGCGCCCACGCACAGCACGAGCTGGACGTCCTCCGGCAGCCGCAGGGCCGCACGGAGCAGGTGGGGCACGCCCTTCTGGCGCGTGATGCGGCCGACGAACGCGACGGAGGGCTTGTCCGGGTCGATTCCGTACTTCTCCAGTGCGGCGGTGCCGGTCTGCGGGGTCCAGACCTGCGTGTCGATGCCGTTGTGGACCGTGTGCACCTTCGCCGGGTCCACGTCCGGGTAGCAGGCCAGGATGTCCCGGCGCATGCCGTCCGAGACCGCGATGACCGCGTCCGCCCCGAGGTACGCCGTGCGCTCGGCCCAGCTGGACAGGGCGTAGCCGCCGCCGAGCTGCTCCGCCTTCCAGGGGCGCAGCGGCTCGAGGGAGTGCGCGGAGAGGACGTGGGGGGTCTGGTGCAGGAGCTTGCCGAGGTGGCCGGCCAGGTTGGCGTACCAGGTGTGGGAGTGGATGACGTCGGCGCCCTCGAGGTCGCCGAGGATCGTGAGGTCGGTGGCCAGGGTCTGCACGGCCCCGTTGGCGGCGTCGAACCCGGGCGGGTTCGGGTACGTCAGGACGCGGGCCCCGTGGTAGTCCGGGTCGCGCGGCGCGCCGAAGGCGTGCACGCGGACGTCGGCGCGGGAGGCCAGGACACGGGTCAGCTCGGCGACGTGGACGCCGGCACCGCCGTAGATGGACGGGGGGAACTCTTTGCTCACGATGTCGATGCGCACGCCCCCAACCTAGTTCAGCCCGGCGGGGGTCGATAGTCTGGCGGCACGGATGCCCCGCACGCCCCGAGCACGCGTGCGGGTCGCGACGACCCGGCTCACGAGGAGTGACGCAGATGGTGCAGAAGAAGGTCCTCTCGGTCGTGCTGGCGGGCGGTGAGGGCAAGCGCCTGATGCCGCTGACGGCCGACCGTGCCAAGCCGGCCGTCCCGTTCGGCGGCACGTACCGCCTCATCGACTTCGCGCTGTCCAACCTGGTCAACAGCCGGTACCGCGAGATCGTCGTGCTGACGCAGTACAAGTCGCACTCGCTGGACCGCCACATCTCCGAGACGTGGCGGATGTCCACGCTGCTGAACAACTACGTGGCCTCCGTGCCGGCACAGCAGCGCCGGGGCAAGGACTGGTTCACGGGCAGCGCGAACGCCATCTACCAGTCCATGAACCTGATCCACGACGCACGGCCGGACATCGTCGTCGTCATCGGCGCGGACCACGTCTACCACATGGACTTCCAGCAGATGGTGGACCAGCACATCGCCTCGGGGGCCAAGGCGACCGTGGCCGCGGTGCGCCAGCCGCTCGAGCTGGCCTCCTCGTTCGGGGTGATCGAGACGGACCCGCAGGACAGGACGCGGATCTCGGCGTTCGTGGAGAAGCCGGAGACGACCCCCGGCCTGCCGGACGACCCCACGCAGTTCCTGGCCTCGATGGGCAACTACGTGTTCGACACGGACGCCCTCGTGGCGGCGCTGAACCAGGACGAGGAGAACCCCGAGTCGAACAACGACATGGGCGGGGACATCATCCCGCTGTTCGTGGAGCGCGGCGAGGCCGGGGTGTACGACTTCACCTCCAACGAGGTGCCCGGCGGCACGGCCGGCAAGCACTACTGGCGGGACGTCGGCACCCTGGACTCCTACTACGACGCGCACATGGACCTGGTGCAGCCGTGGCCGGAGTTCAACCTCTACAACCGCGAGTGGCCGCTCTACACCCGCCAGTCCGTCTCCCCGCCCGCCAAGCTCGTGCGCTCGTCCACCCGCCGCCCCGGCTCGGCGAACGACTCGATCCTCTCCCAGGGCGTGGTCATCTCCGGCGGCACCGTGGCCCAGTCCGTGCTCTCCACGGACGTGCGCGTGCAGAACGAGGCGTGGGTGGAGCAGTCGGTGCTGCTGGACTCCGTGGTGATCGGCGAGGGGGCCCACGTGCGCAACGCGATCCTGGACAAGAACGTGGTCGTGCCCCCGGGCGCGCGCATCGGCTTCGACCGGGCGGAGGACGAGGCGAACGGCTACACCGTGACAGAATCCGGCCTGACGGTGCTCTCCAAGGGCCAGCCCGTCCCGACGCCGCACTGACGCGGCCCCGGGCCGCCGGTCCCGGACCACCGCCGACGCGCGGGCACGCCCCGGTGTGTCCGCGCGTCGCCGTCCCCGCTGGATCCCCGACCGGAGGCTCGCCTTGACCGACACCACCCCCGACCTCGACGCCACCAACGTCACCCGCGCTGAGGCCGCGGACCGCTCCCGCCTGCTCACGGTGCAGGACTACGTCGTGGACGTGGACCTCTCCGACGCCCGGGACGCCGCGACCGACACCTATCCGGTCCGCACCGTGATCCGCTTCTCGTGCGCCGAGCCGGGCGCGGACACCCACCTGGACTGGATCCACGGCGGTGTGGAGTCGGTGACCCTCAACGGCACGGCACTGGACGTGGCCGAGGTCGTGGGCGAGGCCCGGGTGCTGCTGCCCGACCTGGCGGCGCAGAACGTGGTCGAGCTGGTCGGCCGGTCCGTGTACTCCCGGTCGGGCGAGGGCCTGCACCGCTTCACGGACCCCGCCGACGGCGAGGTCTACCTCTACACCCAGTACGAGCCCGCCGACGCGCGCCGCGTGTTCCCGGACTTCGAGCAGCCGGACCTCAAGGCCGCCTTCACCTTCTCCCTCACCGGACCCGAGGAGTGGGTGCTGGCCTCGAACCGGCCGGAGGTGTCCCGGACGCCGGCCGGGGACGGCGTCGTCCGGGCGGAGTTCGCCCCGACGCTCCCCCAGTCCACCTACATCACGACGCTGCTCGCCGGCCCCTATGCGCAGTGGGAGGACGCCTGGGACGGTCACCCGGCCAGCGGTGCGCAGGCCGTGCCGCTGCGGCTGTTCACCCGGCGCACGATGGCCGACGCGTTCGACCCCGAGGCCGTGTTCGACGTGACGAAGCGGGGGCTGACGTTCTTCCACGACCTCTTCGGCGTCACGTACCCGTGGGGCAAGTACGACCAGGCGTTCGTGCCCGAGTACAACCTCGGCGCCATGGAGAACCCGGGCCTCGTGACCTTCACCGAGGACTTCGTGTTCACCTCGCGGGCCACCGCGGTCCAGTACGAGGGCCGGGCCAACGTGATCCTGCACGAGATGGCGCACATGTGGTTCGGCGACCTCGTGACGATGCACTGGTGGGACGACCTGTGGCTCAAGGAGTCGTTCGCGGACTACATGGGCGCCCTCGGCGTGGACGAGGCCACCGACTTCCGGACCGCGTGGGTGACCTTCGCGTCCCGCCGCAAGGCCTGGGCGTATGTGCAGGACCAGATGCCGACGACGCACCCCATCGTCGCGGACATCGTCGACCTCGAGGCCGCCCGTCAGAACTTCGACGGCATCACCTATGCCAAGGGCGCCTCCGTGCTCAAGCAGCTGGCCGCCTACGTGGGCCGGGACGCGTTCTTCGACGCCGCGCACCGCTACTTCGCCGCCCATGCGTGGGGCAACGCCTCCCTCGCCGACTTCATGGCCGCGCTCGAGGCCGCCTCGGGGCGGGACATGCGCGCGTGGGCGGACGCGTGGCTGCACACCTCCGGCGTGCCCCGGCTACGGGTCGACGTCGACGGCGACGCCCCGGCGCTGCGCCAGGAGGGCACGGACCCGGTCACGGGCGAGTCGATCCTCCGCCCACACGTGCTGAAGGTCGGCGTCTTCACGCCCGGGCAGGACGGCGTCCTGCGCCGCACCGCCCAGGTCACCGCCGACGTGCCGGGCGGGGCGGAGGGCGCGGCCGTGCCCCTGCCGGACCTCGAGGTCCCCGGGGGCGTCCGCCTCGTGCTGCCCAACGACGAGGACCTCACCTACGCCGCCGTCGCGCTCGATGCGGGGTCGCTGCGCGCGGCCCTGACCCACCCCATCGCGGACCCGCTCGCGGAGGCCACCGTGTGGGCCGCCCTGTGGTCGATGACCCGCGACGGCGAGCTGCCGGTCGCCCGGTTCCTCGACGCGGTGGCGACGCTGTCCGCGCGGATCGCGACCGTGGGCGTGCACGCGCAGGTGCTGGCGCAGGCCGCCGCGGCCGTGGGCCAGTACGCCCGCGCCGAGGACCGGGACGCGCTGCGCGCCCTGGTGGGCGAGGTGCTGGCCGAACAGACCCGGACGCTCGAGGCCGGCTCCGACCGCCAGCGCACCGCGGCCCGCACGTGGGTGACGCTGGCGCGGGCCGACGTCGGGATGGCCGCGGCCCTCGAGGCCGCCCTGCTCGGCGAGGACGCGGCGACGTCGGCGCCGGGCCTGGCGATCGACGCGGAGCTGCGCTGGCTCGTGCTCCAGGCCCTCGCCGCGACCGGCCGGGCCGACCAGGACCGCCTGGACGCGGAGCTCGAGGCCGGCCGCACCGCCCAGACGGTCACGTGGCATCGCCTCGCCACGGCCGCCCGCCCCGATGCCGAGGTCAAGGCCGCGGCGTGGGAGGCGGTCATGTCCGGTCGCACGGCCACTGGCACGGAGCTGTCCAACGACCTGCTCTCGGCCACGGCGGCCGGCTTCGCCGCGGGCGAGGTCGAGCTCCTCGCCCCCTACGAGTCCGGCTTCTGGCCGCGCCTGACCTCGGTGTGGGCCTCACGATCCAACGGGCTGGCCTCGCGCGCGATCGGCGGGCTGTTCCCGGGCCGCCGGGACGCGGTGGCCGGCGACGCGGACGCGCAGGAGTCGCACCCGACGCTGGCCGCGGCCCAGCGCTGGCTGGACGAGCACCCCGACGCCCCGGGGGCCCTGCGGCGCCTGGTCGTGGAGCACACGGACGCCCTGCGGCGGTCCCTGCGCGTGCAGGCGGTGCAGCCGGCGGGCTGAGCGGTAAGTCCTCCCGCGCAGAGTGGTCACGACACGCCGCGTCCCTGCGGGACAGACGGCGTGTCGTGACCATTCCAGCTCAGGGCGCGGCGACGCGGAGCACGCGTTCCCGGCCCACCCGGCGCAGGCCCACGGCGTCGGCGGCGCGCTGGGCGTCCCGGTCGCGCATCCCCACCCGCTCGACGACGACGGGCCGCGTCTCCAGCACGGCCGTCAGTTCGGCGTGGCGCGCCACGTGCGCGGCCCCGCCGTCCGGGTCGAGAGACAGCGCCTGCCGGTCGGCCGCGTGGAGCCAGGCCGCCGACACGTCCTCCACCGGGCCGCGCAGGTGCGCGCCGAGGGAGGCGTCGTCGAGCAGGTCGGAGACGTCGGCGTCCGCGAGGCGGGCCACGAGTGCGGGTGGCCCGGCGACCACCGCGGTCGTGTGGAGCAGGACCACGTGCAGCAGCTCCGGGTCGGCGTCCGCGGCGGGCGCGAGCACGACGCCCGGGTCCTCCCACGCCGTCGGCGCGACGCCGAGTCCCGCGGCCAGTCCGGTCCGCAGCGCGGCGGTCGCGTCGGCGCCCAGCACGTCGGCCGGCGCGAGCGTGCCGAGGGCCAGCGGGTGGACGCCGAGCAGCCGGTTCAGGGCGCGGGCCTCGCGGTGCGCCCGGTCCACGAGGGCGGCCAGCTCGGGCGAGGTCTCCCCCACCAGCGGCAGCTCGCGCAACGTTGCGGCCCCCACCGGCACCCCGGCCTCGGCCGCGACCGCTGCCAGCGCGTCCCAGTGTCGCGTCTCCTCCTGGGCAGGCGTGCGGCCGCCGCCCGGCTCGTCCGGCCCGGTCACCGTGGCGGCGGCCTCGTCGAGGTCGCGGACCGTGACGAGGTCCCACGTGCCGTCCGCGCTCCAGCCGCGGTCCGTGAGCAGAGGCACGCGGCGGCCGGAGGCGAGCTCCAGCTCGAGGGCGCAGTGGACGTCCACGGTCGACCGTGGGCGCCGCGGGGCGTCGGAGCGGGCGATCAGGCGGACGGGGGCGTCGTCGGGGGTCATGGTCCGATCCTGACAGAGCCGCCCCGCCACACCTCGACGCGTCGGGGGCGGTTTCGGGCGGTATTCACGTCGAATACCACCGCAAACCGCCCCCGGACGGAAGCGTGCCGGACGGTGCCGGGACGCCGTCAGGTGGCTCAGGGCACCCGCGCCGTCCACTCCGGGGTCGTGAACTTGGTGCGGGCCAGCTGCTCGGCCTCCTCGCGGGTGGCCTCGTCCAGCTCGACGCGGCGTGCGCCGTAGCGCTCCTGGAAGGTGGTCATCATGGTCTCCCAGATCTCGGCGCGCGAGACGCCGGTCTGGCGGCGGAGCGGATCCACCCGCTTCTTCGCCGAGGCCACGCCCTTGCCGCGCAGCTTCTCCCGGCCGATGCGCAGCACCTCGAGCATCTTGTCCGCGTCGATGTCGTAGCTCATCGTCACGTGGTGCAGCAGTCCGGCCGTGCCCACCCGCTTCTGCGCGGCGCCGCCGATCTTCCCCTGGTCCGTGGCGATGTCGTTGAGCGGCTGGTAGAACGCCTGCACGCCGAGTCGGGCGAGCGCGTCCATGGTCCACTCGTCCAGGAACGGGTAGGTCTCCGCCGTCTCCAGCCCGTCGACCAGCGACGACGGCACGTGCATCGAGTACGTGACGCAGTTGTCCGCCTCCATGAACATCGCGCCGCCGCCGGAGATCCGCCGCACCACGTTGATGCCGTGCCGCCGCGCCCCCTCGGGGTCCACCTCGTTGGCGAGCGACTGGAAGGCGCCGATCACCACGGCCGGCTCGTTCCACTGCCACAGGCGCATGGTCGGCTTGCGACGTCCCTCGGCCACCTGCCGGGTGAGCACCTCGTCCAGGGCCACGGTGAGCGCGATCGGCATCGGCTCCGGCGCGATGACCTCCCACTCGTGGTCCTCCCACGTGGTCGCCTTGCCGAGGGCGCGACGCACGGCCGAGGCGACCGCGAAGGCGTCCACGCCGAACAGCTCGGCCTCGGGTCGCAGACCCCGCTCGACGGCCTCCCGGATGACGCGATGCTCGGCGTCCGCGGACAGCCCGGTCACCGCCGCGTTGAGGTCCTCGAGCGCCTCGTCCGGCTCGAGGAAGAAGTCACCGTTGATGCTGGCGGTCGCGATCCGGCCGTCCGCGAGGCCCAGGTCCGCCGCGACCAGCTTGCCGCCGATCACCTTGTATTCACCGTGGAGAGTCGTCATGCCCGCCAGCCTACGGGCGACGCGACGGGCCCCGCACCGCCCGGATCGCTCCGGGGGCGCGGGGCCCGTCGTCGTGGTGGGCGCGCGGCTCAGGCCGCCGCGGTCACTTCTTGCCGCCGAAGCCCTTGAAGCGGGCGTTGAAGCGCTCGACGCGGCCGGCGGTGTCCATGATGCGCTGCTTGCCCGTGTAGAACGGGTGCGAGGCGGCCGAGATCTCGACGTCGATCACCGGGTAGGTGTTGCCATCGGTCCACTCCGCGGTCTTCTCGGAGTTCGCGGTGCTGCGGGTGAGGATCTTCTCACCGGAGGCGAGGTCGTTGAAGATGACGTAGCGGTAATCCGGGTGGATCTCAGACTTCATGGTGCATCCTTCGTTTCAGCCGCCTGATTGGGACCAGGGGCGCGAGAGGTGTGGTCAGGGGGTCCGCCGGACGGCGGGCCAGCCGCCCACTCTACCGCACCCGGGCCGGTCAGCGTGCGCGCAGCTCCCACAGCGCGACCGCCGCGGCCGCGGCCACGTTCAGTGAGTCGACGCCGTCGGGCATGGGGATGACGACGTCGGCGTCGGTCTGGGCGAGGGTCTCGGGCCGGACCCCCGGCCCCTCCTGGCCGAGGACGAGGGCCAGGCGCTCGGCGGTCCGCAGCGGCTCGATCTCCGGCGAGTCCAGGCCCACGGCGCGGTCCGTCACCTCGAGGGCGGCCACCGCGAACCCGGCCGCCCGCAGCGCGGGCAGCGACGCGGCGACCGGGCCGGGCAGGCGCGCCCACGGCAGGCGGAACACCGTGCCCATCGAGACGCGGATGGCGCGCCGGTACAGCGGGTCGGCGGCCTGCGGGGTGAGCAGCAGCGCGTCCCAGCCGAGGGCGACGGCGGAGCGCACCACGGCGCCCAGGTTGAAAGCGGTCACGACGCGTTCTGAAGCATCTCGGACCCGTGAACTCGGTTCCTTCCGGTCGACACACCGATGAACTGAGCATTGCGTTTCCGCAGGTCAGAAGGCAAATACGGCCGCTCGGTCGTCATCGTGGGCCGGCTAGGAGTGTTCAATAAACCCTATGCCCCCACACACTGCCATGCTGGGACTGCGCAGCGGCGACCTGAGCCTGGGCTGATGGCGCTCATCGGACTCATTCGGGTCGGGACAGACCCTCAGGACGCGAGGTTGCAACGGCAAGCACTCAAGCCGATCTGCTCACGTCTCGTCGAGGAGACAGCATCGCGTCGACGCCTGATCAAGAACCGCCCCGGGCTCCTCGCTGCTGTGGCGGAGGTGGGCGACGGCGATGCGCTCACCGTGACCCACGCACGAAGCCTGAGCACGAGCATGGTCGACGGGCTCGAGACACTGCTGGACCTCGTTGACCGAGGAGTTGCCGTGAAAGTCCTCAAGGGCCTCGCCGCGGGAGAGCACACCGGAGACTCGGAGTTCCTCGATGACGTCCGCGAGCTCACCCGGCGCCGCCGAGAGCTCCAAAGCTCCCGCGTCCGGGCCGGCATCCAAGCAGCGCGGGAACACGGAGTCAGCCACGGTCGACCACGCACCATTAGTGACGAGACGCAGCGCGAGATTAGGATGCGGAGAGATCAAGGCGAGACGTTGCGCAGCATCGCCGGAGGTGCTGGCGTGTCGATCGGAACCGCCCACCGCGTGCTGGCGCGACACGCGCCCCGTCAGGGCACGTTGTCCCCTCGGCGGAAAGCTGAGTCGGCAGCGCCTTGTCGCGTGGCGGAGCAATAGCTAGGAGACGGATGACCGAGGATGAGGCACGCGCGGCAGCGCGTGCATTGCGGCCCCACGGCGGGAGCGATCGGCTGACGCTGGCGGAGCTTGAGCAGTACCTTGCCGCCGCGGCTGACCTGCTGCGCGGCAGCATCGACCAGGCCGACTTCAAGGCATACATCTTCCCGCTGATGTTCTTCAAGCGGATCAGCGACGTCTACCTCGAGGAGTACGCCCAAGCGCTGGACGAGTCCGGAGGCGACCACGAGTTCGCCCTGTTTGCGGAGAACCACCGCTTCGTGATCCCCGAGGGCAGCCTGTGGGGTGACGTGCGCAGCCACACCGAGAACATCGGCACTGCGCTGCAGACCGCGTTCCGCGAGATCGAAAAGGCCAACCCAGAGACCCTCTACGGCATCTTCGGCAGCGCCAGCTGGACCAACAAGGACAAGCTGCCCGACCGCAAGCTCGCCGATCTCATCGAGCACTTCTCGAGTAAGGCTCTGACCAACGCCGCTGTGCCGCCCGACGTGTTCGGCAACGCGTACGAGTACCTCATCAAGAGGTTCGCCGACCAGTCGAACAAGAAGGCCGGTGAGTACTACACGCCGCGCTCGGTGGTCGGCCTGCTCGTCAACATCCTCGATCCCACCGAGGGTGAGACGGTCTACGACCCGGCTTGCGGCACCGGCGGGATGCTGATCGAGGTCATCGAGCACGTGAAAGATGCCGGCGGCAGCCCCAAGACCCTGTGGGGCAAGCTCTACGGCCAGGAGAAGGTGCTCGCCACCTCCGCGATCGCACGGATGAACCTGCTGCTACACGGCGTCGAGGACTTCAAGATCGTCCGCGAGGACACGTTGCGCAGCCCCGCCTTCTACACGGGCAACAACCTCGCGCAGTTTGACTGCGTCGTGGCCAACCCGCCGTTCTCGCTCAAGAATTGGGGCGAGCCCGAGTGGGCGTCCGACAAGTGGGGCCGGAATGCGCTCGGTGGTGTTCCGCCGAAGGGATACGCCGACTGGGCGTGGGTCCAGCACATGATCACCTCCGCGAAGCCGAAGACCGGCCGGGTCGCCGTCGTCCTGCCCCAAGGGGCACTCTTCCGGCAGGGAGCTGAGGCGCGGATCCGCACCCACGTGCTCAAGTCAGACCTCGTCGACGCGGTCATCGGGTTGGCCCCCAACCTGTTCTACGGCACTGGCCTCGCCGCCTGCGTGCTGATCCTTCGAACGGAGAAGCAACCAGACGAGTACGGCAAGGTGCTCTTCATCAACGGTGAAGACCTGTTCAAGCGCGGACGCAACCAGAACACCCTCGAACCCGAGCATGCCCAGCAGATCCTCGACGCCTATGAGCTCTACGCTGACATCGAGGGCCGCTCCCGTGTCGTCGACCTGGCCGAGATCGAGAGCAACGACTACAACCTCAACGTCCCGCTGTACGTCGCGCCTCCTGACAGCGGTGAGAAGCTCACGCTCGAGGACGCGCTCGCGAATCTCGAAACGGCGCACGCCGAGGCGACCACGACGCGTGCTGCGCTGGAGGCCGAGCTGGCGAAGTGGGGGCTGTCCGTATGAGCACCCGAATCACCCAGCGTGAGCTGGAGAACTACCTCTGGGGCGCGGCAATCGTTCTCCGTGGCCTGATTGACGCCGGCGACTACAAGCAGTACATCTTCCCGCTGGTCTTCTTGAAGCGGATCTCCGACGTCTACGACGAGGAGCACGCCGCCGCGATGGAGGTGTACGAAGACGAGGAGCTCGCCGACCTCCCAGAGAACCACCGCTTCGCCATCCCCCACGGCTGCCACTGGGACGACATCCACGGCGTCACGCAGAACATCGGCGCGGCACTCCTGCACGCCATGCGCTCCATCGAGAAGGCCAACCCCGACACACTCCCCGGCGTCTTCGGCGACGGCGACTGGGGCAACAAGGACCTGCTCCCGGACTCGACTCTGGCCGACCTCATCGAGCACTTCTCCACCAAGACGCTCTCGATCGCCAACCTGCCCGAGGACGAGCTCGGCAACGGCTACGAGTACCTGATCAAGAAATTCGCGGACGACTCCGGTCACACCGCGCAGGAGTTCTACACCAATCGCACGCTGGTGCACCTGATGACGATGATGCTGGAGCCCCAGCCGGGTGAGTCGGTGTACGACCCCACCTGCGGCACGGGCGGCATGCTCATCTCCACCGCCGCCGAGCTCAAGAGGCAGGGCAAGGAGTGGCGGAATCTGCGCCTCTACGGCCAGGAGCTCAACTACGGGACCTCTGCCATCGCGCGGATGAATCTGTTCCTGCACGGGATCACAGACGGTCACATCGCTCACGGCGACACCCTCAGCCGACCGGCATTCCTCGACGGCAAGGGCCATCTGCAGACGTTCGACGTCGTGCTGGCAAACCCGCCCTACTCCATCAAGGCCTGGAACCGTGCCGCATTCGCCAAGGACCCCTACGGCCGGAACGTCTGGGGTGTCCCGCCACAGGGACGTGCCGACTACGCGTTCTTCCAGCACATCGCCAAGAGCCTCGACCCCGATACGGGCCGCGCTGCGATCCTCTTCCCCCACGGGGTGCTCTTCCGGCGTGAAGAGGCGTCCCTCCGCAAAGCACTGGTGCAGTCAGACCTCATCGAGTGCGTCCTGGGGCTCGGCGCAGGGCTCTTCTACAACAGCCCGATGGAGGCCGTGGTCGTCACGCTCCGCGCCAACAAGCCCACCGAGCACCAGGGCGAGGTGCTGTTCATCAATGCCGTGAACGAAGTCGCCCGCGAACAGGCACAGTCCTTCCTCCGCGAGGCGCACCAACAGAAGATCCTGGCCGCCTATCGCGCCTTCGAGCCACAGGACGGGTTCGCTGCAGTTGGCACCCTCGACCAGATCGCGGAGAAGGGCCACAGCCTCGCGATTCCGTTGTACGTCGCGGGCGACTCGGCGAATGAAGGCGGCGAGCACATCGATGTCAGCGATGCAGTGGCGCAGTGGCGAACTGCCGCGCAGGTTTCGGACCAGGCGATTACTGACGTTCTCGCGCTGCTGAGAGCGGAGGTGCCCGCGTGAGCCTCAACCTCGACAAGTCGCGCTGGAAGCGGGTTGCCTTCGGCGACGTTGTTCGTAACGTCAATGAGACCATCCGTGATCTCGAAGCGGCCGGCATCAACCGCGTCATCGCGATGGAGCACATGGACCCCGGCGAGCTGAAGGTTAGCCGGTGGGGTTCAACAGAGGACGGCACCACCTTCACGCGACGCGTGAAGCCTGGACAGACGCTCTTCGGCAAACGGCGCGCGTACCAGCGCAAGGTTGCCTACGCCGAGTTCGACGCCATCTGCTCCGGCGACATCTACACGTTCGAGACCGATGGGACGCAGCTCCTTGGTGAGTTGCTCCCGTTCCTCGTGCAGTCGAACGGCTTCTTCGAGCATGCTCTCGGTACGTCGGCAGGGTCGCTGTCGCCGCGCACGAACTGGCGTGACCTGAAGGATTTCGAGTTCGATCTCCCACCCCTCGACGAGCAGAAGCGCATCGCCGACCTCCTCTGGACCGTCGAGCGGCACAGACGAGCGCTGACCAAAGTGCACGCGGAGGTAGTCCGCAGCCAGTCAGAACTTGTTGAGCAGTTCGTGCGGGCCGCGCCCGGTCGCGAGGTAAACCTTGGTGACGTTCTTAAGATTGTGCGCGGCGGCTCGCCGCGACCAATCAATGAGTACCTGACCGACAGTCCCGACGGACTGCACTGGATCAAGATCGGTGACGTACCGCCGGACGGCAAGTTCATCGACAGGACGGCGCAACGAATTAAGCCGAGTGGTCTTCCCAAGACTCGCACGGTGAAGCCGGGCGACTTCATCCTGTCGAACTCGATGAGCTTTGGCCGCCCGTACATCGTTCGGATCGACGGATGCATCCATGATGGTTGGCTTTCACTTTCGGATGTCGGTGGCCGCTGGCGAACTGACTACCTGTACTACCTTCTGCGGAGCTACGGGGTGCAGTCACAGTTCCGGCAGGGTGCCGGCGGCTCGACGGTAAAGAACCTCAACACCGACATTGTGAGCCGCGTTTCTGTTGTGCATCCGTCCCTTGAGGACCAGGATTCTTTGCTCGAGCAGATGGCCTCAGCGTCATCCGCAGTTGCCTCCGTGGCAAAAGAGTCGGATGCGGTGAAAGCGATCAAGTCAGCTCTGTCTGAGACAGTTTTCGGGGGCGACTGATGGCGCAGTTCAACGAGGCAAACTCGGTACGTGACTTCATCCGGGACCTCGTCAAGTCCATCGATGTCCAGTTCGTGCCGGGTAGCGAGTTGCCGCGTCGCGTCGACGAGGTGCTGCTGGAAGGCGTACTCAAGGGTGCGCTGATCAACCTCAACCCTGAGATCGAGGCTGATCCGGCGAAGGCCGACGAGGTCATCTACAACCTCCGCGCGATCCTGATCGCGGCGCGCAACAGCCCGCACCCGGTGGTCGCTAACGAGGAGTTCATGGCGTGGCTGACCGGGCAGAAATCGATGCCGTTCGGGCCGAACGGCGAGCACACCACAGTCCGTCTGATCGACTTCGAACATCTCGACGATGACTCCTCGAACCAGTGGATCGTCTCCACCGAGGTGACCTTCACGCAGGGCCGGCTGGAGAAGCGGTTCGATCTCGTGCTGTGGTGCAACGGTCTGCCCCTGGTGGTCGGTGAGGCGAAGACGCCGATCCGGCCGGCGTACACCTGGATCGACGGGGCCGCGCAGATCCACGATGACTACGAGCAGAGCGTCCCGCAGTTCTTCGTGCCCAACGTGTTCTCCTTCGCAACCGAGGGAAAGGACTTCCGATACGGCACCATCGGCATGCCCATCGAGCTCTGGGGCCCCTGGCGCGAGGACCCCACCGACGAGGACGCGCCGGCGAAGATCGGTCTCGTCGCGGTCCAGGAAGCCGTCGAAGGTGTCCTGACGCCACGCGCGGTGCTGGACTTCCTGCGATTCTTCACGCTCTACGCGACTGACAAGAAGCATCGCAAGATCAAGATCATCGCGCGGTTCCAGCAGTTCCAGGCGACCAATCTGATCGTTGACCGGGTCCTGCTCGGCAAGGTCAAGCAGGGCCTGATCTGGCACTTTCAGGGCTCGGGCAAGTCACTGCTCATGGTCTTCACTGCGCTCAAACTGCGCGCGATGGCCGAACTCACGAACCCAACTATCCTGATCGTGGTCGACCGCATCGACCTGGACACCCAGATCACGGGCACCTTCAACGCCTCGGACGTCCCGGGCTTGGTGTCGACGGACTCGCGCGCGCAGCTCCAGACACTGCTCAGCCAGGGCGCGCGGAAGATCATCATCACCACGATCCATAAGTTCGGCGAGGCACCCGGCGTCCTCGACGCTCGGCAGAACATCATTGCGATGGTCGACGAGGCTCACCGCTCGCAGGAGGGTGACTACGGGCAGAAGATGCGTGGGGCGCTGCCCAACGCGTACCTCTTCGGTCTGACCGGCACCCCGATCAACCGGCGCGACCGCAACACGTTCAAGTGGTTCGGTGCACCCGACGACGAGGGCGGCTACCTCTCGCGATACTCCTTCCAGGATTCCATCCGCGACGGTGCGACTCTTCCGCTGCACTTTGAGCCACGCCTCTCGGAGATCCACATCGACCAGGAGGCCATCGACACGGCGTTCGAGGAGCTGGCTGCCGACCGCGACCTCTCCGAGAGCGACAAGATCACGCTTTCGAAGAAGGCGGCCTCGATCGAAGTGCTGATCAAGACGCCCTCGCGCATCGCGAAGATCGCCGCTGACATCGCCAGCCACTTCAGGGAGAAAGTCGAGCCACAGGGGTTCAAGGCACAGGTCGTCGCGTACGACAAGTCCTCCTGCGTCGCCTACAAGAACGAGCTCGACAAGCACCTCGGGCCGGAGGCATCGACCATAGTCATGTCGAAAACCCGAGGTGACTCGCCCGACTGGGCCAAGTGGACCCCAGGTGCCGAGGAGCTGGAGCAGGTTGTCGCGCGGTTCAATGACCCGACCGACCCGCTCAAGATCATCATCGTGACGGCGAAGCTGCTGACCGGGTTCGACGCTCCGATCCTCTACTGCCAGTACCTCGACAAGCCGCTGAAGGAGCACACGCTGCTCCAGGCGATCACTCGCACCAACCGCGTGTACCCGCCGGACAAGACCCACGGCCTGATCGTCGACTACCTCGGCATCTTCGACGACGTCGCCCGATCCCTCTCCTTCGATGAGCGGGCTGTCCGGGAGGTCGTCTCCAACATCGAGGAACTGAAGGCTCAGCTCGCGCCGGCCATGGCTGCCGCGCTCGCGTTCTTCCCCGGGGTCGACCGCACGGTCGGCGGGTACGAAGGCCTCGTCCAGGCGCAATCCGCGATCGCCGACGATGTCACGAAGGACGCCTTCGGAGCCGCCTACAGCGTGGTGTCGCAACTGTGGGAGGCACTCAGTCCGGACCCCATACTGGGCAAGCATCGCGACGACTACCGCTGGCTCACGGACGTCTACGAGTCGGTCCGCCCCTCAGACATCACGGGGCGACTCGTGTGGCACGCGCTCGGAGCCAAGACAATCGACCTGATCAACGAGCACGTCGCCGTCGAGATCCCGCAGAACACCGAGACGATCGTGCTCGACGCTCAGACGATCGAAGACCTCATGACCGGTCGGCGCACCGACATCCCCACCGAAGAGATCGAGCGTCAGATCACCGCACGCATCGCCCGGCACCTGCACAACCCGGTCTTCGTCGAACTCGGCCAGCGCCTCAACGACCTGCGCGAGCGCTACGCCGACATCCAACAGTCCAGCCTCGACTTCCTCCGAGAGCTTCTCGAACTCGCCCGCGACACTGTTGCTGCCGAGAAAGCAGCCGACGAGATGCCCCGGGAAGAGAAGGGCCGGGCGGCCTTGACTGAGTTATTTGACGCTCTCAAGGGCGATCAGACCCCGATCATCGTCGAGAACGTCGTCAACCGGATCGACGAGGTCGTCCGTGGGGTCCGCTTCGAGGGGTGGCAGTCCACGATCCGCGGCGACCAGGAGGTGCGCCAAGCGCTTCGGAAGACCCTCTACGTCCAATTCAAGATTCGCGACAACGACGTCTTCGAAAAGGCCCTCGGCTACGTCCGAGAGTACTACTAAGCTCCGAACCGGCTGAATGCAAGTCATGGGCTGACCCCGTTTCGTAGGTCCAGTCGTTATGAGAGTCGTCCTGTTGCCCGCGGTCGCGGGCAGGGAGACTGGTCAGATCATGACGAACAGC
>NZ_QNRG01000012.1:0-64337 GCF_003315015.1 Micrococcus sp. KT16
TGGCCCGAGGGCTCGCCTGGGTTCTTCTCGTCGATCATGGTCATGATTCTTACCGTTCCTCTCGGTACGGCTTACACAGACCATCTGACACGCCCGCCTAGTCATCGCCTCGGACGCTGTAAGCCCCACCCCGTACACTCGCGTCGTGATCACCGGAACTCTCAAAAACCAGGTTGACCGCGTCTGGGACGCCTTCGCCACGGGTGGCATCAGCAACCCTCTTGAGGTGATCGAGCAGATCACCTACCTGCTGTTCCTGCGTCGCCTGGATGAGGCACAGACGCAAGCCGAGGCCAAGGCGCGCCGCACGAACCAACCGGTGGAGACGACGATCTTCGACGCCGACCACCAGCACCTCCGCTGGCACCAGCTGAAGAACGTCGCCTCGGACGAACTCTTCGCCCGCATGGACCGCGAGGTCTTCCCGTTCCTGCGCCGTCTCGGCCAGCAGATTGGAGGGGAGGACTCCACTTACGCGCACCACATGCGAGACGCCCGCTTCACCATCCCCAACGCGCGCATGCTCGCCACCGCCGTGGATCTGATCGACAAGCTTCCCCTCACAAACCGGGACACCACCGGTGACCTGTACGAATACCTCCTCTCCAAGCTCTCCACCGCGGGACGGAACGGCCAGTTCCGCACGCCGCGGCACATCATCGACCTCATGGTGCGGATGACGGCGCCCACCCCGGAGGACGTGATCGTGGACCCGGCATGTGGCACGGCAGGGTTCCTCGTCGGCGCGTCGGAGTATCTGCGGGAGGAACACCCGGAACTTTTCTTTGACATGAACCAGCGGCTGCACTTCAACCGGCGCATGTTCCACGGATATGACTTCGACAGCACCATGCTGCGCATCGCCAGCATGAACATGCTCATGCACGGGGTGGAGTCCCCGGACATCGCGTACCGGGACTCCCTGGCCCAGGGTGCTAGCGACGGCGACGCTGGCAAATACAGCTTGATCCTCGCCAATCCGCCGTTCGCCGGGTCCCTCGACGCCGAGGGCGTCAGCTCTGACCTGCAGCGCGTGGTGAAGACGAAGAAGACGGAGTTGCTCTTCCTGGCCCTGTTCCTGCGGCTGTTGCAGCCGGGCGGTCGTGCGGCGGTGATCGTCCCGGAGGGGGTGCTGTTCGGCTCGTCTAAGGCCCACAAGGACTTGCGCCGGATGCTGGTGGAGGACCATCACCTGCAGGCGGTGGTGAAGTTGCCTGCGGGTGTGTTCAAGCCCTACGCAGGGGTCTCGACGGCGATCCTCTTCTTCCGCAACGACGGTCCCGGCAGCACGGACGACGTCTGGTTCTACGACGTCCGCGCCGATGGGTTCTCGCTGGACGACAAGCGCACGCCGGTGGAGGCCAACGACCTGCCGGACCTCGTTCAGCGGTGGCAGAACCCGGCAGGAGAGAAGGACCGGCCGCGGACCGCGCAGTCCTTCCTGGTGCCCAAGGCGGACATCGTGGAGCAGGGGTACGACCTCTCCCTGAACCGGTACAAGGAGTTGGAGATCGAGGAGGTCGAGCACCGGGACCCGCTGGAGATCCTCGTCGACCTCGAACAGCTCGACGCCGAGATTGCCGCTGGGACTGCGGAGCTCAAGGGGATGCTGCGGTGAAGACGGTGAAGCTGGGTGACATTGTTTCCCTTAAGTACGGGAAAGCGCTGAAACAGGGTGATCGCCGAGGGGGGCCTGTTGCCGTCGTGGGCTCCAGTGGCGTCGTGGGGTTCCATGATCAAGCCCTCAGTTCGGGCCCCGCGATTGTCGTAGGAAGGAAGGGGTCAATCGGGTCGGTCACCTGGGTGCCCGGTGATGTTTGGCCTATAGATACTGCCTACGAGGCGGTGCCTCTCGGGGAGGGCGTCGATCTTCGGTGGCTGTATTGGATCCTTAGCGCTCTCGGTCTCAAGGGAATGAATAAATCAGCGGCAGTGCCAGGATTGAATCGGGATGATGTGTATCGTCTCTCGATTAGGCTTCCTGATCTCAAGGAGCAAAGGCGCATTTCGGCGATTCTGGACCAGGCTGACGAGCAGCGGTCGCGCCGGCGGGCGCAACTCGAGCGACTGGCTGCTCTTGTCCAGGTGGCGTTCGCTGATCGCGTCCGGGAGGCCGGTCCCGGGCAGCCCCTATCGGAGCTTGCGTCTTTCGTACGAGGCGTCACCTTCAAGCCCGAAGATGTGGCTGAGTCAGGTGTCCCCGTGATGCGTACGAAGAATGTGCAGAAGCGCCTGGACAGTTCGGATCTTATTCGCATCCCGGCAGAGCTCATCAAGAACGAGGCAAAGTATCTGCAAGAGGGGGACACCTTAGTGTCCAGTGCGAACAGCTACAACCTCGTAGGAAAATGCTGTTTCGTTGACTCCCTGCCGGAGCCGTCGGCTATCGGCGGATTCGTTTCAGCGCTTCGTCCCGGCCCCGACGTCGACCCGACTTTCCTCTACGCCTGGTTCAACAGTGACAGAGTCCAAGCGACCGTGCGAAGCTTTGGCAATAAGACGACGAATATCAGCAACCTCAACATCAAACGGACGTTGCAGTTGCGTATCCCGGACGTGTCTCTCGATATGCAGAGAGAATTCGCCGCCGTCGTCGAGAAGATCGACGTGCAGCGAGCGCGTGTCGAGCGGGCACTGGCGTTGGAGGACGAGCTGTTCGCGTCGCTCCAACACAGGGCATTCCGCGGGGAGCTGTGAATCCGGCAGGATGACAGTGGGCGGCTCGGTGGTGAGCTGCCGGAGAGGGTGTTGATGGCAGGCAACATGGACTGGGTGGAGCGGGCGCTCCCCGTTGCTCACGAGGACGCTGCGCAGGCCGAGGGCTACATGAGCACCGACCCGCGCGCGGCCGCGTTCTATGCCCGGCGCTGCGTCGAACGGGTCGTCGAGTTCGTCTACGCCACCCATCGCCTCGAGGACCCGTACAAGACCGACCTCTCCGGCCTCATCAACGGGGTAGCCTTCACCGGCCTGGCCGGACGCCCGGTGGTGGACAAGCTCAACTTCCTCCGTAAGGCCGGCAACAACGCCGTTCACAAGGATTCCGTGCTGGATGCCCGCGCCGCCCTCACCATCCTGCGCGAGCTGTTCCACGTGCTCGTCTGGGCCGCGTTCCACCACGGCCCGCACCCGGAGGCCGTGCCCACCGGTGCGCAGTTCGACCACGCACTTGCCCCGCAGAAGGCCGCCATGAGCGTGGAGCAGCTCGACGCCGTGATTGCCCGGCTCAAGAAGCAGGACGAGGACAACGCCCGTCTCCGCGAGCAGAACGAGCAGCAGGCCGCCGCGTACGAGGCCGAGATCCAGGCCCTGCGGGAGCAGATCGCCGCCGCCCAGGCCGCCGCCACCACCAGCGAACTCCCCGACCTTCACGACTACGACTACGCAGAGGCGGAGACCCGCTCTCTCTTCATCGACCTCCTCCTCGCCGAGTCCGGGTGGCCCCTCGACCAGGCTCGCGACCGCGAGTACCCCGTCACCGGGTTGCCCACCCCCGGCGGCACCGGGCGTGTGGACTACGTTCTCTGGGGAGCCGATGGTCTGCCCCTGGCCGTGGTGGAGGCCAAGCGCACCACCAAGAGCGCGCTCGAAGGCCAGGAACAGGCCCGCCGATACGCTGACGCCCTTGAAGCGCAGTTCGCTCGCCGCCCGCTGATCTTCTACACCAACGGCTATGACCACTGGTTCTGGGACGATGCGGCCTTCGGCGAGGCCGGCGGCTACCCGCCCCGTGAGATTGAAGGGTTCTTCACCGCCGACGAGCTCGAGCGCCTCATCCAGCGGCGTACCGTCCGCCAGGACCTTACGGACGTGCCGGTCAACGTGGACATCGCGGGACGGCCATACCAGCTGGAGGCGATCTCCGCCGTCGGGCAGGCCCTCGCCGCCCGCCAGCGCGATGCCCTGCTGGTCATGGCCACCGGCACCGGCAAGACCCGGACCGCCATCGCCCTCGTGGACCAGCTGATTCGGGGGAACTGGGTCAAGCGGGTCCTGTTCCTCGCGGACCGGACGGCCCTGGTACGGCAGGCCAAACGGGCGTTTGCCGCGAACCTGCCGGACACCGCCGTCGTGAACCTGCAGGACGAGAAGCGCGGGGAGGGGCGGGTCTACACCGCGACCTACCCGACCATGCTCAATCTGCTGGAGCACGACGGGCAGGACGGTGGGACGCGGAGGTTCGGCGCCGGGTACTTCGACCTCGTGATCATCGACGAGGCCCACCGCTCCGTCTATCAGAAGTACGGCGCGATCTTCGACTGGTTCGACTCCCTGCTGGTGGGCCTCACCGCTACACCCAAGGACGAGGTGGACCACAACACCTACCGGCTGTTCCACCTCGAGGACGGGGTGCCCACCTTCGCCTTCGACCTTGAGGAGGCCGTGGAGCAGGGGTACCTGGTGCCGCCGCTGGGGGTGTCCGCGGGGACGGAGTTCCTGCGCCAGGGGATCCGTTACGCCGACCTCTCCGACGAGGAGAAGGCCGAGTGGGACGCGCTGGATTGGGGCGAGGACGGCCCCCCGGACAGCGTGGACTCCGAGCAGGTCAACAGGTTCCTCTTCAACGAAGACACCGTGGACAAGGTCCTGGAGCTGCTCATGGAGCGCGGTCAGAAGGTGGCCGGCGGTGACCGGCTCGGCAAGACCATCGTGTTCGCGAAGAACCAGAATCATGCCGACTTCATCGAGCGTCGATTCAACGCGCGGTTCCCCGAGCTGGGCGGGACGTTCGCACGGGTGATCACCAGCAAGACCGCGTTCAACGACGCACTGCTGGATGACTTCTCCGACTCGGACAAGGCCCCACATATCGCCATCAGCGTGGATATGCTGGACACCGGGGTGGACATCCCTGAGGTGGTGAACCTGGTGCTGTTCAAGGTGGTCCACTCCAAGACCAAGTTCTGGCAGATGATCGGCCGCGGCACCCGCCTGTGTCCCGATCTGTTCGGGCCCGGGCAGGACAAGAAGAACTTCACCGTCTTCGACTTCGGAGAGAACCTGCCTTACTTCAACCAGGATCTCCCCGAGCCGGGGTCCTCCGTGCAGAAGTCCCTTACCCAGCGGTTGTTCGAGGCACGGGCCGGGATTGTGGCGGCCCTGGATGCGCGCGAGGGCGATGGGGAGGCGGGCTCGGCCAGCGTCGTACGCCAGGCCCACGCCACCTGGCTGCACTCCTACGTGGAGGGCATGCCGATGCAGAACCTGCTGGTGCGCAAGCACCGGCGCCACGTGGAGCGCTGGTCCGAGCCCGATGCGTGGGCCGCGGTGACCGCCGAGGATGTCGACGAACTCGCCGACCATGTGGCCGGACTGCCCTCCACGCTGCGTGACCCGGACGAAGCAGCGAAGCGCTTCGACCTCGTGACCCTGCGCTGGCAGTTGGCCACCCTGGACGGTGATGCCGCCCTGGCGGAGCGTTGCCGCAGATCCGTCCAGGAGGTCGCGGGTGCGTTGCTGAGTCAGCTGGCTATCCCAGCCGTCAAGGTGGAAGAGTCCCTGCTGCGCTCCGTTGCGGAAGACCTGTGGTGGGAAGGCGCTGGCGTCGTTGACGTGGAGGCGCTGCGGGAGAGCCTGCGCGGACTGGTGGTGTTCCTGCCGAGGCTGAGCTCCTCACCGGTGTACACGGACTTCGTGGACACCCTGGGGGAGATCGACGAGGTGGTCGTGGTGCCGGCACGGCCGGGCATGAATTGGGAGCGCTACCGCGAGAAGGCCATGGCCTTCCTGCGCGCCGAGGAGGACACCCTGGCGTTGCGGAAGCTCCGCGGCAACCAGCCGCTGACGGCCACGGATCTCGAGGAGCTCGGTCGCATGCTGGTGGCGGCGGGCGGATCTGACCGGCCGGAGCTGGATTGGGTGCGTGAGCACGCCGGCGCCGAGCTGGGCGTCTTCGTGCGCAGTCTTGTGGGGTTGGAGCGGCGGGCCGCGGAAGAGGCGCTGGCCGCGTTCCTGGACGAGGGCAGGTGGACCACGCGCCAGATCCGCTTCACCCGCATGCTCGTGGACGACCTGGTGCGCAACGGCGTGGTGGACCCGGGTCGGCTCTACGAGGACCCGTATCTCGCACTGGGTGGCGTCGATGCCGTGTATCCGCAGGATGCTGCGGACGCCGTGGTGGCCGTACTGGCCGAGGTGCGGGCGCGGGCCGAGGTGGAAGCGGGGAAGGTGGCCTGAGGACGGACTACTTGCGGACGGCGCGCTGAGCGACCTGGGGCAACATCTGACCAATCTGTCTGAGCCCATCCGGACCAGTGATGGCGGCGACTGCGATGATGCCTGCTGTGCCAATGGGCTAGGCCCGTGGTGCTCAGGACCGCACGCATTTGCTCGTGGGCCAGACCGGCGAGGAAACGTTGGTTCTCGAGGTCTTTTTTTCGTTGGCCCGGTCAATGAGTTCATCCACCATCCTGGCCATCCGCCACACCTACAAGGAGTCGGGGCTGCCATCGCGGGCGGCGGCCACGCCGGAGCGGGTGCTCGCCTACACACGGGAGCAGCACCACGTGGGGAAGTTCCCGAAGGAGCCCGCCCGCCACTGGCTGATCTTCATGGGGGAGGGAGGACGTCGTTCTCGCCTCACCGCCGTGTACGAGAACCGCGGGGAGGTCGTGGCTGAGCGCACGGAGCGGTACCGGTACTACGACGTTGCGCCGGTGCCGCTGCTGGCCTCCCTCGAGGAGCGCCTGGTGGTGGAGTGGTCCGCAGACCCCGTGAACTGGGCCAAGCGCGGCCCCCTGGCGGCGCGCTTCCCCGTCCTCGAGATCGCCGACCCCACCACCGAGGCGTTCCCCGGCTTCGACCATGTGCTGCTCAGCTACGGGGACCTGCAGTCAATGGTGACCGAGACTCGCTACGCAGGCTGGCGCACCGCCCTGGAGGCCGTACGCGGGATCTACCTGATCGCCGACGAGACCGCGGGCCGGTGCCACGTCGGCAAGGCCGACGGTGAGCGTGGTGTGCTCGGACGGTGGGAGGCCTACGCCCGTGACGGGCATGGTGGGAACGTCGCCCTCCGGGATGCCCTGGAGCTCGACCCCGACCAGCCGGAGCCGTACACGTTCAGCCTGTTGCGCGTGTTCGGCTCCAATACCCCGCAGGCCCAGATCGACGCCGCGGAGAAGCACTACAAGGACGCTCTGATGACGCGCCGGTTCGGGCTGAACCGGAACTGAACGGACGTCGTTGTCCGGGGGGAGAGAGCGAAGGGCAGACGGGAGGGGGGATGGATTGCCCCCGCCGAGCCTCGGGGAGGAGGGCAAGTGCGCCATCCAGGCACAGCAGTCACCGCTGAATTCCTCGAATATGACTGCCCGCGAGCACACGGGGCATCTGCAAGCCGCCCGCATTGATGTCATCGCGCGGGCCGAGGTCGTCGAGGCGGGCGGGCCAGGTCTGATGGGTGTGAACGGCCCACCCGGGACCGGCAAGACGACGATGCTCAGGGACATCCTGGCGTCCAACGTCGTCGAACGAGCACGCCGATTGTCGGCGTGTGAGAACCCATTCGACGCCCTCACCGAACGCACCCATGAGTGGACCGGCCAGGGCAGGATGCGACGACGGGCGCGCGAACTCCGGCCCGAGGTGGCCGGCCTCGAAAAGGTGGTGGCTTCGGCAAACAACGCGGACGAGGAGAACCTCTCCGAGGAGATTCCACATCGGAGCGCCATCAAGGACAGCCGGAACGTGGATGCGGACTACTTCGCCTGCCTGTCCACCGCCGCCTTGGGCGGAAGCGGCGGGGGAAGAGGACGCCCTGGGTGAGGACAGCTTGACGTCGGAGCAGCCGGGCGCCTCGGGCCTGGCCACTGCGCCGATGGCAGCGGCACCGACTCCGCCCCGCTCCGCGCGCAGGCGGCCGACGAGGGGGTAGTGCTGCACGGGGTCCTTCCGGAGGGGCCGGACCGGCCCGGACCGGCCCGGGGCGCACGGAGCCGGCCGGACCGGCCTACGGACCGGACGGTCAGCCCTGGGCCGACTCGACGTCCTCGTCGACCCAGTCGCGGGAGCGTTCCACGGCCTTCTTCCACAGCCGCAGGGCGCGCTCAACCTCCTCCTCGTCCGTGGTGGGCTCCCAGCGCTTGTCCTCTTCCCAGTTGGCCACGAGCTCGTCCTGGGACGCCCAGAACCCCACCGCCAGGCCTGCGGCGTAGGCGGCGCCGAGAGCGGTGGTCTCGATGACCTTGGGGCGCACGACGGGCACGCGCAGCAGGTCCGCCTGGAACTGCATGAGCAGCTCGTTGGCGACCATGCCACCGTCGACCTTCAGTTCGGTCAGGTCCACGCCGGAGTCCGCGTTCATGGCGTCCAGGACCTCGCGGCTCTGGAAGGCGGTGGCCTCGAGCGCCGCGCGGGCGATGTGCCCCTTGTTGACGTAACGGGTCATGCCCACCATGACGCCGCGGGCCGCGGCGTCCCAGTGCGGGGCGAAGAGGCCGGAGAACGCGGGGACGAAGTACACGCCGCCGTTGTCCTCCACGCCGGCGGCCAGGGTCTCGACCTCCGGGGCGCTGCCGATCATCCCGAGGTTGTCCCGCAGCCACTGGATCAGCGAGCCGGTGACGGCGATCGAGCCCTCCAGCGCGTACACCGGCTTCTGGTCGCCAATGCGGTACGCCACCGTGGTGAGCAGGCCGTTGTCCGAGTGCACCGGCTCCTCGCCGGTGTTGATCAGCATGAAGTTGCCGGTGCCGTACGTGTTCTTGGCCTGGCCGACCTCGAAGCACGCCTGGCCGAAGGTCGCCGCGTGCTGGTCGCCCAGGATGCCGGTGATCGGCGTCTCGCGCAGCAGCTGCTGGCCGGATACGGTGCCCACCTCGGCGGAGGAGCTGACGATCTCCGGAAGCATGGACATCGGGATGCCCATGTCCGCGCAGATCTCCTCGTTCCAGTCGAGGGTGTCCAGGTTCATCAGCATGGTGCGGGAGGCGTTGGTGACGTCGGTGACGTGCCGGCCGCCCTCGCCGCCGCCGGTGAGATTCCACACGAGCCACGAGTCCGTGGTGCCGAAGATGAGGTCGCCGTTCTCGGCGGCCTCCCGGGCACCGTCCACGTTCTCCAGAATCCAGGCCACCTTGGGGCCGGAGAAGTACGTGGCCAGGGGCAGCCCGACGCGCTCCTTGTAGCGGTCCGCGCCGACGTCGCCGGCCAGGCGCTCGCAGAGGTGGTCGGTGCGGGTGTCCTGCCACACGATGGCGTTGTACACCGGCTTGCCGGTGTTGCGGTCCCACACCACGGTGGTCTCACGCTGGTTCGTGATGCCCACGGCGGCGACGTCGTGTCGGGTCACCTCGGCGCGGGCCAGGGCCTCGCCGATGACCTCGCGGGTGTTCGTCCAGATCTCCACCGGGTCGTGCTCCACCCAGCCGGCGCGCGGGAAGATCTGCTCGTGTTCGCGCTGACCAGTGGACACGATGGCCCCACTGTGGTCGAAGAGGATCGCGCGCGTGGACGTGGTGCCCTGGTCGATGGCCATCACGTAGCGGGGGGTGGTCATGTCCTACTCCTTCGGAGGTGGTCACGGGGGTGTGGGGGTGGCGGGCACGTTCCCGACGGGGAACGTGCCCGCCGGGGTTGGACGGGCAGACCGCTCAGACGAACAGAGGCGCGGCGAGGCCGGCCAGGACGGCGCCGACGAGCGGGCCGACGATCGGCACCCAGGCGTAACCCCAGTCCGAGCCGCCCTTGTGCCGGATCGGCGCGACAGCGTGGAACAGGCGGGGGCCCAGGTCGCGCGCCGGGTTGATGGCGTACCCCGTGGGGCCGCCCAGGCTCGCGCCGATCGCGACGACGAGCAGGGCCACCGCGAGCGGGCCGAGCCCGGAGGGGGTGGAGCCGAAGAGCAGGATCACGAACACCAGGACGAACGTGGCGATCACCTCGGTGACCATGTTCCACAGCGGGTTGCGGATCTCGGGACCTGTGGCGAACGTGCCCAGGATCGCGCCCTGGTCCGTCTCCGCCTGGTAGTGGTCGCGGTAGGCCAGCCAGGCCAGGGCCGCGCCGAGGAAGGCGCCGATCAGCTGCGCCGCGAAGTACGCGAGCGTGGTGCCGAGGGTCACGGCGATGCCGGGGGCGTACTCCTCGGCGCCGCTGACGAGCAGGCCGACGGTCACGGCGGGGTTCAGGTGCGCACCGGTCGCGGCAGCGACGTAGACGCCCGCGAAGACGCCCAGCCCCCAGCCGAAGCTGATGAGCAGCCAGCCTCCGCCGTTGCCCTTGGTCTTCGTCAGGACGACGTTGGCGACGACGCCGACGCCGAGCAGGAGGAGGATGGCCGTGCCGGCGATCTCATGCAGGAAGATCGTGCCCATGGACGGGCTCCTTTCCGTGGACGGGGGCGGCGTCGGCAGCTGCGAGCGCGGCGGCGGCGGTGACGTCGTCGTGGGCGGTCTCGCCGCGGAGGCGGGCGGCGACGAGGTCCTTGTACGCCCGGATCTCACCGGCGATGCGCTCTTCATCCCAGCCCAGCTCGGGGGCCACGAGGGACGCGATCTCCGCGGCCGCCGCGACGCCGCGGTCACGGACCTCGGTGGACAGGCGCGTGCGGCGCTCGATGACGTCGTCCAGGTGGACGACGCCCTCGGCCCGGGCGGCGTGGACGATCTCGGCGCGCAGGTAGCGCGGCGCCTCGGCGAGAGGGACGCTCAGGGACGGGTCGGCGTCGATCAGGTCGAGCACGTGGCGCAGCACGGTGCCGTAGCGGAACAGGAGCCGGTCCACGCGGGCCTCGTCCAGGCCGTAGTCGGCGGCGATGCGGTCCGCCTCCGCCTCGATCTCCGAGTAGCCGAGGCCGCCGAGCACGGGGATGTGCTCGGTGAGGCTGGGACGGGTCGGGTGGGTCTCGCGCACCACGAAGTCCACGACGTCCTCGGCCATGGCCCGGTACGTGGTCCACTTGCCGCCGGCCACGGCGGTGAGGCCGGGGGCCACCTCGGTGACGGTGTGCTCACGGGAGATCTTGGTGGAGCCGCCGTCGGATCCGGTGACCGGCTGCAGGAGCGGGCGCAGGCCGGCGTACGTGGCGATCACGTCGTCTCGCGTGAGGTCCTCCTTCAGCACCGCGTTGGCGTGCTCGAGGATGTAGTCGATGTCGTCCGCGGTGGTGGCCGGATGGGCCACGTCCTCCGCCCACGGGGTGTCCGTGGTGCCGATCACCCAGTACTCGTCCCACGGGATGAGGAACAGCACGGACTTCTCCGTCTTGGTGATCACGCCGGTGGCGGCGTCGGCGCGGATGCGGTCGCGCGGGACGGTGATGTGGGCGCCCTTGGAGGCGAGCACCTCGAGGCCGCCGTCGGCCCCGGCCAGCTCCTGCTGCTCCTGGGTCCACACGCCCCCGGCCAGGATGACGGCGCGCGCGTGCACGTCGAACTCCTCGCCGGAGGTCTCCTCGCGGACACGCACGCCCTGCACACGGCCGTCGTCGCCGCGCAGGTAGCCGGTGACGGCGGTGTAGTTGGCGGCCACGGCGCCGTGGTCCACGGCGGATCGCACGAGCATCATGGCCAGGCGGGCGTCGTCGAACTGGGCGTCGGCGTACTCCACCGCGCCGACGATCTTCTCGTCGTCGAGGGAGGGGAAGGTCGCGGCCATGGAGCGGCGGCTGAGATGGCGGTGCGCGCCCATCGCGCGGCGGCGGCCGAGCGACTGCATGGCGTCGTACATGGTGACGCCGGCGCCGATGAAGCCGCGGTCGATCACCTTGTGGAAGAACGGGAAGACGAAGCGCAGGGGGCGCACCAGGTGGGGCGCGGTCTGGGTGAGCAGCAGGTCGCGCTCCCGCAGCGCCTCATACACCAGCTTGACGTCCAGCATCTCGAGGTAGCGCAGGCCACCGTGCATGAGGCGGGAGGAGCGGGACGACGTCCCGGAGGCCCAGTCGCGGGCCTCGACGATGCCCACGTCGAGGCCGCGGGTGGCCGCGTCGAACGCGGCGCCCACGCCGGTGGAGCCGCCGCCCACGATCAGGATGTCGAGGGGGGCCTCCGGGCTGGTGGCCCGGAGGCGGGCGAGGTGATCCTCCCGCGTGGCGGCGGAGAGGGAGACGGTTCGCAGGGTCGGCATGGGGGGTTGCTCCTTTATCAGTGGAGACACAGTGTAGTGGCGTGGCTCACGATACCCGGTGTCACGTCACGAGATCCGGTATCAGCACGAGCCGAGGTCCATGATGTCACTCCCGGGCCGCGGGTATGCACGCGTCGGGTACGGTCTCGCGGAACCCGAGCGGCTCGTACAGGGCCACGTCGGTGCGCGTGGAGGTGGCCCGTCTCGCACGGTCCCCGGGCTGTGGCACCTCACCCTGTTCCGCTGGAACGAGGGCGGAGCGCCCCGGGTGACGCGTGCCCACGGGTGAGGCCCCGCCCCTACACTCCGACCATGGACATCACCGTCGGCGCCGTCGGCCGCGCCTCGCTCTCGGACTGGGAGCAGGAATGCTGCGGTGACTCGATCGCCGTGGGGGAAGTCCACGAGCTGATCCTGCTGCCCTCCCGGGGAGTGAGTCAGGCTGGGCCCCTGGCCTCTGCAGGCTGGGTCGTCACCCATCACGACGACGGCAGCCCCGCCGGGTCGATCCCGTTGCGTCGTGTGCGGGCCGTGGTGAGGGCGGTACACGAGGTGTGGCCCTCGGGGCGGCTCGCCGAGATCGACCGCGTCCCCGGCCACGCTGACCTGACGATCCTGGAGCCGGAGGAGGCCACCGGCCTCGGCTTGGGGGAGGTCGTCTACGTCGGCGCCTACGAGCCGGTGCTCCCCGAGACTCCCCGCCCTGACGAGTGGCTTCTCGACCTGGAGATCCTCGAGGATCTCGGTCCGCGCACCTGGTGAGCCTCACGAGTCCATCCCCTCACGGTCTCGAGCTGCATGGGGTGAGCGTAGAAGTCCGTTCGGCGGCACGGATTGCCCCCGACACGCCGACCTCGGTGCGCATGGATGCGAACGGTCACATCACCGCATCCCCCACGCCTCTCCACGATGCGCACGTGGGGGATTTCTCTTTCGCCACGGGGTCCTAGGTGTAGGAGGGCATGACGTTGTTGACTCGGGTCGGTGCCAGTGAGGCCGGAGGAGCGTCTCCGCAGGAGGTATGAGGCCGATGATAGTTGTAGTGGTTCACCCACACCGCCAGGGCCTCACGCCGAGCTTGCTCTGAGGAGTACGGGCGGGCGTAGAGGACCTCGTCCACCATCAGCCGGTTGTAGCGTTCGACCTTCCCGTTGTGACGCGGGGTGTAGGGGCGGATCCGGTGATGCCGGCCCCCGAGCGAGACCACCTTCCGGGTGAAGTCCACGGCCCGGTAGTTGTTGCCGTTGTCCGTGACCACCCGGTCCACGGTGATGCCGTGAGCGGCGAAGAACGCCCTCGCCCGGCAGAAGAACCCGATCGTGGTCACCGCCCGCTCATCCTCCAACGCCTCCGTGTACGCCAGGCGGGTGAACCCGTCGATCGCCGAGTGCAGGTAGGTGTAGCCGACCCGTCGGCCAGGCCCGCGTTTGGCCGCTCGCGCGTTCTCGGAGTCCCGGCCGTGAGCACGCCAGCCGCCCCCCTCGGGGATGCGCCCGATTTTCTTCACGTCCAGGTGCACCATGTGCCCCGGGCCGCGGGCGGTGATCTTCTGTGGTCGTTGGCGCAGGTCCTCACCCGTGGGCGCGAGGTCTGGCAACCGGGAGATGCCCAGCCGGTGCATCCACCTGCCCACGGTGCGCAGGCACAGCTGGTGGCCTTCGGAGGCGAGGTGGTGATGGATGCGCCGTGCGGACCACTTGCGCTCCCGCCGCAGGGCGTGGATCTGGGCGACCAGGACCGGATCGAGCTGGGCAGGTGAACGGTGCGGCCGGCTGGGCAGGTCCTGAAGGCCGGCTTCTCCCTGGGCGCGGTAGCGGGCGACCCAGGTGGCCACCGTGGGCCGGCTCACCCGGAACTCGGCGGCCACGTGTGCCTGCGGGATCCCGTCGTGCAGGTGGCGGTGGACCATCCTGAGTCGGCCGGTGGGGGTCAGGGGTGCGTTAGCGTGAGTCATGAGCGGGTCTTTTCGGGCAGGTCGGTGGTGTAGGAACTTCCATCCTGCGGGAGAGGCCCGCTCGTCTCATCTCAGCCCGTACCCCGTGGCAAGAACCTCATGACCCACAACACCTAGGCGGTTCTTCCGGAGCTGACGTTGTCTTCGCCGTCATAGATGGCCCCCCACCTCCCCGGTCGCTCGCGAGCATCGCGTAGACGAGGGTGTCCGTCCACTCGCCCTTGCTCCACAGGTCCTGCCGGTGGTGTGCCTCTCGACGCATCCCGAGCGTCTCGGCCAGTCGGGCGGACGCCGTGTTGCGGGCATCCATCTGTGCCACCACCCGGTGCAGGCCAGACGTCTCGAACCCCAGGTCCAGCAGCGCAGCCGCGGCCTCCCGGGCGAAGCCTTGACCGGCATGCCGCGGATCCAGTGCCCAGCCGATCTCCGCGACACCGCGCTCGCGGTCCGTCAGCCACAGGATCACGTCACCCACGGGGACGCCCGCGTGCTCCACCACCAGGGACACCGCCCCGGATGGGCCGCCGAGGTCGTCCCACGTGATCCGCTTGGCCAGCTTCGCTCGCGCGGTCGCCTCGTCCCAGGGCTCGTCCAGCAGGTGGCGCACCACCTCGGGCTGCATGTACATCTCCTGCAACCAGCCGAGGTCGTCCTCCCGGTGCGGCCGCAGCGTCAGCCGCGCGGTGGGCAACGGCCAGTCAGGGGCGCGGCCGCCCGCAGCCGCGCCCTCCTTGCGCCCCGCCGGAGGCGGGGCGTCGACGTCGGCGGGGACCGGCGTCGTCGTGCCGGACGCCCAGTCCTGGCGCAACATTGCGTAGGCCACGGACGCGAGCGGCTCGCCGCCGTCCACGGGCCAGCCGCGCCGGTAGTGCGCCTCCTTGACCCAGCCGGCCCGGCGGAAGGCGCGCAGCATGGGGACGTTGTCCTCGCGGGTCTGGCCCTCGAAGCGGTCCACCGCAGGCATCGTCTCGAAGACGTGCCGGGTGATCGCGGTGAGGATCTGCGCGCCGAGCCCGCGCCCGCGGAACCGCTCCGCCACGCGCAGGTCGAACAAGGGGGTGGGGTCCGTGAGGTCCTCCAGGCGCACCACGCCGACGCGGCCGTGCTCGGCGTGGTCGATCCAGAAGGTGCGGTGGTCCTCATCCTCCCAGGCGCCGCCATCGACGGCCTTCTCCGCCTCCGGCCGGGTGACGCGCGGGCGCGTGTGGAACGGCCACGGGTTCTCGGTGAGCAGGGCGACGAGCGCGTCCCGGTCGGCGCTTGCCGGGTCGAGCGGAGTGAAGGTGACGTCCATGGGGCCGAGAGTAGGGGAGGGGACGTCACCGCCGCCCGCTGCCGTGACCCCATGGCCACGCCCCTCCTCGACCTCGCGGCGCGCCGCGGCGTCATCTTCCCGCTGCGCACCGAGCGCCTGACGCTCACCCCGTTCGCCGCCGACGACGCCCCTGCCGTCTTCGACTTCTGCTGCCTCCAGGAGGTCTGGACGTGGACGTCGGGGCGGGCTGGGTCCGCCGCCGAGCTTCGGGAGAGCTACCTCGCCGCCGGCGGCCGACTGACGGTCCGCGCGGGCGAGGCGATCATGGGCGTGGGGAAGCTGGCCGTGCAGGACGCGTGGAGCCAGGGCGGCCCTCGCGAGGAGGCCCGCGACGCACAGGCGGAGATCGGCTGGACCATCCACCCGGCCCATGCCGGCCAGGGCTACGCCACCGAGCTCGCCGGCGCCCTGCTGAAGCTGGCCTTCACAGGCCTGGGCGTGCACCGCGTGGAGGCGGAGGCCTTCGCGGACAATGCGCCCAGCCTGCGCGTCATGGAGAAGGTCGGCCTGCGACACGAGGGCACCTTCCGGGAGGAGTCGCTGCACCTCACGCGCGGCTGGGTCGACGGCGTCACCTACGCGATGCTCGCCTCCGAGTTCCTCGCGCGAGTCTGAGCTGCCTTACCCGCCCCACCCCATAAACGCCCATGTCAGAGCGGGGGCAACGCAGCGTAGCCGGTGTGCGCCGGCAGGTAGCGCCCCCTTCCGTCCCGCCGCATACCCCTGGGTGGACAACCCGATGCAGACTGTGACCGTCTCCTCCAGGAAAGGACAGGGCCATGGCACTCACCCAGCGCATCAAGGAGCTCCGCACCCGCAACGGGCTCTCCCAGGCCGCGCTTGCGGACCGGCTGCACGTCTCCCGGCAGGCAGTGACGAAGTGGGAGGCGGGACGCGGCATCCCCGACGTGGACAACCTGCGGGCGATGGCAGCCCTGTTCGGCGTCAGCGTGGACCATCTGCTGGACGGCACCGGGGACGGCGCGGCGCCCGCCGTGCTTCGGCATCCCGTGGACGTCGCCTCCCTTGAGCCGTACAAGCCGGCCGGTCGACCCCTGGGCGCGAAGAGTCACCGGGCCGTGCGCGAGGCCTTCCCTGACGCGGCCATCTACCCCCTCGCGCGGATGCGGTCCAATAACCGGGTGCAGGAGTTCCTCGAGTGGGGGCTGATGCTCGCCTTCGACACCCCCTACGGACTCTTCGGTCTCAGCGACAGCCTCAGCAACCGGGACGCCTACTACCTGGTGGAGGAGAAGAACCGCCATGTGCTCGCTCGCGTCACGCCCCAGGCCGTCGAGGGCAAGGAGCTGCCGGAACCCGTCGAGGGTCGCACGTTCACCGTCGGGGCGGACCGGTTCCGTCGAACGAGCCGCCCCCTCTGACCAGACCGCGGCCGGCCAACTGCTCCTCCGGTCGCTGCCTCGGTCCTGGGTGAGGAGGTCGTTGTGCCCTCGGCCCCGGGCGCTCACCTCCGTGCCGCGGGGCAGGGCGCCGACGTCTAGCGAGTTCCTCGCGCATGCAGCCCGCGTGCAGTCTGGTCCCGTTGACCTGACCGGGGGGGCGTACCACTGCATCTGCCAGCCCGATGTCGCAGCCCGTGGCGACCGTTCAACCTCACGCCGGAGGCCGCTGCCCGCAGGAGCCGGGCCACGTCGTCGCGGCCGCGCCCGACACGGACGGGTCTCGGCCTCGGCGGAGTCGCTGTGAGGCGCGGCCTGCTCTCACTGGTGCGGCAGCAGCGGTCTGCGAAGATCGACGCGCTGAGTATGCAAGGTGAGAGCGAGGAAGGAGTGGCGATGAGCGCATGGGTGGTCCGCGCGGGACAGCGGGGGGAGAACGAGCACTGGAACATCGAGCACGGGCGCATGAGCGTGGGCTGGCCCGAGATCGGTGACCTCTCACCCGCCACATCCCGGGAGGACGTCCGCCGTCGCGTGGAGGAGGCCTACCCCGGCGACGGCGCCGCCCGCTGGGCCAACTACACCGGCCAGCTCTGGGCGTTCCGGGACTCCATCCGCCCGGGTGACCTCGTCATCCTGCCGCTGAAGACCAAGCCCGGCTACGTGCAGTTCGGACGCGTCACCGGCGCATACGCCCACGACGCGGCCGAGGCTGGCTTGCACCGCAGCCACTCCCTGCCGGTGGACTGGCTGGGGGAGCCGGTCTCCAAGACCGTGGTGGGCCAGGACCTCGTCCACACCCTCAATGGCAGCCTCACCGTGTTCCAGCCGAGCCGGAACGACGCCGAACGCCGACTCGAGGCCATCGCTCGAGGAAAGCCCGACCCCGGGTTCACAGAGGGGCTGCCCCGTCCGGTGGCGACCCCCGCCGACCACACCACCACCGAGGTGACGGACCCCGAGACGGCACCGACCGTCGTCGCCATCCGAGACCGTATCCGCGCCCATGTGGCCGGGGAGTTCCGCGAGCACGAGCTGACCCACCTGGTCGCGGAGATCCTCACGGTGCTCGGCTTTAGGTGTGAAGTCTCGCCACCCGGGCCCGACGGCGGCGTGGACATCATCGCGGGCACCGGACCCTTGGGGCTGGACGCGCCGACGCTGATCGTGGAGGTGAAGTCCGAGCCGACCCCGATCGGTTCCCGGGTGCTGCGGGGGCTGCACTCTGCGATGACACAGCACCGGGCGGATCAGGCGCTCCTCGTGGCCTGGGGTGGGGTGACTCGACCCGCAGAGCTGGAGTTCAAACGCGACCGTACGACTATGCGCATCTGGGACGCCGACGCGCTGCTCGATCAGCTCTTCCTCACCTACGACCGGCTGCCGGCCTCCACGCGGGCGCGGATCCCGCTGCAGCAGGTGTGGGTGCTGGAGGACGAGGGGTGACGGCGCCCGAGGTGCTGGTGGCCGAGGCGCGGGAGGCGCTGCTGAACGGGCCGGTGTTCCGAGTGGAGCGGGCTGAGACCGCGCCTGGTGGCGTCAAGGCCGTCACAGCGGACGGTGTGGAGTTTCCGAAGGGGCGCGGTCTGTACGCGATCTCCGAGGTGACACCGTCGTGTGTGGAGGCCGGGACGCTGGACGCGCCGGTCGGCCCCGGCGGCCTGCTCTACGTCGGCAAGGCGGAGAAGAGCCTGGCCCAGCGGGACGTGCGGCAGCACTTCGGGACCGGGAAGACCGGGTGGTCCACGGTGCGGAGATCGTTCGCCGCGCTGCTGCGGGACGAGTTGGGACTGGTGCCCGTCCCACGGGCGACGGCATCGGCGACCTCGACGGCGCCGGCCACGTTCGCATTGACGGGGGAGTCGGACCTGCGGCTGACCACGTGGATGACCGAGCACCTGGCACTGCGCGTCTGGAGGCCGCCGTCGAACGTGGTGCTGGCCGTCGTAGAACGAGAGGTGATCGCGGAGCTGAACCCGCCGCTGAACCTGACCCACGCCGGCCCGCGGCCGCTGCTGAAGGCGGCGCGGAAAGTAATGGTGGGCTTGGCCATGACCCATACTGGCTGACAGAGTGGACCCCTGACAGATTCAGATCCCACGTCTAGCCTGACGAAATGGACACCCATCAGGTTGATGCCCTCGAGGCAGCGGTACGCAGTGAGATCGGCGAGGATGCCACCGACTGGTACGAGCCGGACGGGTACGAGAGTGTCGCGTTGGCTGTGCTCGATTCCATTTATTCGACCGGGAATCACTACACCGGTGTCATCAACCTGGTGAACAAGTACCGGGCGGCCCGGACCGCAGAAGGCGGCTCCCCAGACACCGATACCGCCACGGACCTCGTCGAGGCTGTCGGACGGTGGGGTGGTATCGACGGACTCGTCGACAACACCAATCAGTGGAAGACGTCGTCGGCTGACGGTGCTCCGCCTAAGGCGGTTGCCGCATATGGCGCCGCCCAGATCCTCCAGCGGCATGGTCTTGAGACTGTCGTCCAGGTGCGAGATCAGTTGATGGATCGGGAGGACCGGCTGTCGTCGCCCGCGTGCACTGAATGGCTAGCCCTGCCAGGACAGAGTTCTGGCCTCACCTGGGGCTACTTCCTCATGCTCTGCGGTGTACCGGGAGTCAAGGCCGACCGCATGATTCTGCGGTATGTGCGGCGCGTCGTCGGTGACCATGTCAATGCCGAACAGGCTTCGGAGCTGGTGGAGAACGTCGCGGGTCGACTGGGCACCGGCTTCACCGCCCTGGACCACGCGATTTGGCGCATGGAGTCCGGTCGTCCTGTGCGTCGCAAGGACGAGACCGACGATTGAGAAGCACAGAACCCGGCCTACAGCCGGTCCGTCTCCCCGGCAGGGTGACCTCATGACCCCCTCGCCCTTCACCGCGGTCGCTGGCACGTTCTACCGCGCCGTGGAGGCCCGGTTCGTCGATAGCGCCCTTCGCGGCTCCCGCTCCGCCGGTCGGTACTCGCCGCCGGACGCACCCACGCTCTACCTCAGCTCCTCACCGGAGGGAGTGGACGCGGCCATGGTTGCTCACACGGACGCGACCACCCCGCCGCGCGAGCTGCTGACCTTCGACGTCCACGCCGAACGGATCGTGGATCTGCGCGACGCCGAGGCGCTCGCGGCTCTCGGCGTCGACCTCGCCGCCGCCATGGCCCCGTGGAAGCCGGCCGTGGAAGTGGGGGAGGAGCCGTCGTCGTGGGCGGTCCGCCGCCGCCTGGAGGAGGCCGGTGCGCACGGGCTGATCGACCCGTCCCGCACGGCCCCCGGGCTGTGGCACCTGACCCTGTTCCGGTGGAACGAGGATGGCACACCCCGGGTGACGCGCACGTTGTGACGCGAACGGCTCCCCTCGGACGTTCAATCCCCGCGGCTACTCTGGCCCCATGTCCGCCATCTTCGACCACCTGCGTTCCGACGACGGCGAGCACGTCGGCTACATCGAGATGGTCGGTGACCTCTTCGTGCCGCACGACCTCCTCCACCGACGCCGAAGCGAGCCCATGGAACTGCACGAGGCTGAGGCTGTCCTCGACACGATCGGCTTGCGTGCGCTCGCTGAGGACTGGCTGCTCGACCCGGCCGACGGCATCGGCGAACCCGTGCGGGTGCGCATCCAGGAGGTCACGCGCACGCAGGTGACCATCGCACCCACGGTGGACGGCGCCGTCGGGGAGGTCGCCAAGAGCATCGACCCCGCCGCGAGCATCACTCTGACCCTGCCCGCGGAGCGGCTGCGCCCGGCGGGGTGAAAGGGGGCGCGAGAGGAGCTACGGGGCGTTTCGCGCACCAAAGATGCTCAAAGTTATGGCAAGCATGAGCGAACGATGGTCCATCACTTCATAACTATGGATACTTATGGCATGGATCTTGGACCTCTCCTCGCCGCGGGCGAGACCCTGGACGTCGAGTTCAAGCGACGGCTGGGGAAGGACGACCTCTACCAGGCCGTCGTCTGCATGGCGAACGGAACCGGGGGCCTGATCCTCGTCGGTGTTGATGACGACGGCACCGTCGTCGGGGCGACGGGGGACCACGGCGGCCCTGTGGACGCAGACCTCTTGGCTGGACGCATCCAGAACGGCATCGAGCCACCGTTGAGCGTGGACGTCGAGGTGGTCCCCTGGGAGGGCAAAGACGTGGCGGTCATCACCGTCCCCCAGGCGAAGTCCTCGTTCGTCGGTACGCGCAAGGGGCTGTTCGTCAAGCGCCTCGTGGGGCCGGACGGTCGCCCCGCGTGCATGCCGATGACACCGATGGACGTCCTGCGGGCCGGGTTCGACGGGATCGGGCTGGACTATGCCCGGGCGGAAGCGCGCGGAGCAGAGTGGGCACACCTCGATCCAGGCGAGTTCGATCGGTTCCGGCGGCTCGCCGCCCAGTCCGCCGGCGACAAAGGGCTGGCGGAGCTCGCCGATGCGGAGCTGCTGCGGGCGTTGGACCTCCTCACCCCCGACGGCGGCATCAGCCTCGGCGCGATTCTTGTCTTCGGCATGTCAGAGGCCCTGCGCCGGTGGGCGCCCACCGCAGAAGTCCTCTTCCAGGACTCCCGGCCCCATGGTCTAGAGGCAAACGAAGACCTGCTGCTTCCCCTGTTGAGTGCATTCGAGGAGATCGAGGCGCGCTTGGCACTGCGGAACTCCGTCACACCCGTAGAGGTGGGTCTCGTCCGTGTGGATGTCCCCCTGTTGTCAGAGAGTGTGCGACGCGAGTCGATCGCCAATGCACTGGTACACCGCGACTACGCCGAAGTGGGGCCGATTCAGGTGACCCTCACCGGGTCCACGTTCTCCGTCGCAAGCCCTGGCGGGTTCCCCCGTGACGTCTCACCGGCCAACATCCTGAACCGCTCGGCTCCCCGCAGCCCTGCCCTGGCGAATGTGTTCAAGCGCGCCGGGCTCGTCGAGCGCAGGGGAAAGGGCGTGCAGGACATGTTCGCCTCGCAGCTCCGAGCCGGCCGTGGCGCACCGGACTACGGCCGCTCCACGCAGCGGTCCGTGATCGTCGACGTCCCCTTGGGTGACGAGGACAGGGAGTTGCTGATCTTCCTTGCCCGCAGGCAGAACGAGGGCCAGCGCGCACTGACACTGACAGAGCTGCGAATGGTCCACGGGATCAAGCACGGAGGGCCTGCCAGCTCGGCGGATGTGGCGGAGTGGCTTCGACTGCCCGTGGCGGACGTGCGCGGAGCGGCTACCGCGCTCGTCGAGGCCGGCGTCCTGGAAGCGCGTGGGAACGGCCGGGCGCAGCGGTACATGCTGACGGCGAGGTTCTACGAGCTGGCTGAAGACAGGGCCGCCTACATGCGACTTCGCCCTGTTGACAGGTTCCAGCAGCGCCGGCTGATCGCTGACTACGTCCGCGAGTTCGGGTCCATTACCCGAAGCAAGGCCGCTGAACTGTGCCAGATCGCGCCCACGGCAGCGAGAGCGGTGCTCAAGAGCATGACGGAAGAAGGCCTCCTCGAATTGCGTGGGGAGCGGCGCGCAGCGCACTACGTGCTCCCGGGCTCGTAGTGCGCTGCGCGCCGAGGCGATCGCGCGGCTCAGCAGTGTCCGTGCACAATGATGGCTCTTACGCAACGATCGATCCATATCGTTGCGTAGGATGCCCGTATGGGTACGGATCGGACTACCAGTACGGCCATCGGCTCGGAGGAGCGCCCCTGGACCGCGGACCCCGACGACGCCGGCATCCTCACCCGGCACGCTCGCGTGCGCGCCTCGGGCCCGTATCGAGCCGCGCTCCCGGCCCGCATCGCCCGACTCGGGCTCGACCTGCCCTCTGATCTGGCGACCGAGGTCGAGGAGGCGACGGCCGCCGTCGTGCGCTTCGATGCTGAGATCAGCCACGCCCTCCCGGGGCTCACTGGAGAGATCGCCCCGATCGACGCGGTGCTCCTGCGCACTGAGTCCGCGTCCTCCTCGCAGATCGAGCACATCACCGCGGGCGCGCGGGCCCTGGCTCTGGCGACTCTCGGCGAACGCACCCGCCCGAACGCAGCGCTCGTGGCGGCGAACGTGAGGGCCATGGGCGCTGCTTCCCGGCTGGCCGCCGACCTGGATGAGCCTGCCCTGCTGGCCGCCCATCGTGCCCTCATGGACGGTCAGGAGCATGCCCGGCCGGGCGCCTACCGCGATGCGCAGGGGTGGATCGGGGGCGGGGCGCCCACGCCGCACACGGCGCAGTTCGTCCCGCCCCACCCGGAGCGCCTGCGTGCCGGGATGGACGATCTCTTCGCCTATCTGCGACGCACGGACGTACCCGCCCTCGTGCAGGCCGCCATCGCGCACGCCCAGTTCGAGACCATCCACCCGTTCGCGGACGGCAACGGCCGCACCGGGCGCGTCCTCGTGCACGCCGTGTTGCACCGGGCCGGCGCGATCACCCGTATGGGGGTGCCCCTCTCATCGGGACTCCTCACGGACACGGCCGGATACTTCGACGCCCTCACCGCCTACCGCGACGGCGACCCCGCGCCCATCGTGCGCCGCTTCGCGCAGGCCGCCCTGGCCGCCGTCGGCAACGGCCGAGAGCTCGTCGCGGACCTGGACGAGGCCCTGACCGGCTGGCGCGAGCGGCTCACCGCCCGGCGGGACGCGGCGGTCTGGCGGGCGCTCGCGGTGATCATCGCGCAACCCGCCGTGACCGTGGACCATCTGGCCCAGGCGCTGGGTGTCTCGCGCCCGGCCGCCCAGCGGGCCGTGGACCAGCTTGTCGAGGCCGGCGCTCTGCAGGCCGCGTCCGCTCAGCGTCGGAACCGGGTGTGGCTGGCCACCGAGGTGCTCGCCTGTCTGGACGAGTTCGCCGCGCGTGCGGGCCGGCGGGGTTGACGGGGGTGGTCTACCGGGCGGACCAGCCTCAGTGCCGTATGTAGTGCCCCGGCCATGGTCAGGCGAACACACGAGGTGAGGCCCGCGGGATGACTCGCGGTCCGTCAGCCACAGGATCACGTCCCCACGGGCATGCCCACGTTCCCCACCACCAGAGACACCGATCCGGCAGGGCCAGCCAAGGTCGTCCTCCCGGGGTGGGCGCAGCGTCAGGCGCGCGGTGCGCAACGGCCAGTCAGGGGCGGGGCCGCCCGCAATCGCGCCCTCCCCGCGCTCCACCCGGGACGTCGACGCCGGCTGGGTGCCACGCTTCGACGTCGACGTGCTGGAGGCCGCCCTGCGGCCCGTCCACGAGCGGCCCCGGTGGGAGGAATGGGGGCAGATCGCCGCGCCAACCCTGCTGATCACCGGGGAGAACGGGTACGTGCCCGCCGGAGAGCTGGACGAGATGCGGCGTCGGCGCCCGGATGTGCGGCACGTGCAAGTGCCCGGCGCGGGGCACGACGTGCACCTGGACGCGCCGGAGCGGGTGGCGGAGCTCGTGCGGGGGTTCGCGGCCTGATTGCTCTGGGGCAGGATCACCTCATGGACCACAAGCAGATCCTCCACGACGGGCTGCGCCGCCAGCGTGCGGCCCTCCTCCAGAAGCTCGAGGGCCTCAGCGAGCGCGACGCCCGCCTGCCGCGCACTCCCACCGGCACCAACCTGCTGGGACTGGTCAAGCACGCCGCCGTCATCGAGCTGGAGTACTTCGGCGAGACGTTCGGCCGCCCCGCCGAGGTGCAGCTGCCCTGGGCGGCGGCGGGGCAGCCGGAGGAGGACAACGTGGACATGTTCGCCGCCGAGGGTGAGTCCCTCGAGGACGTCCTCGAGTTCGCCCGCCGCTGCTTCGCCCACGCGGACGCGACCATCACGGCCCTCGGCGCCGACGCCCCCGGGCGGGTGGCGTGGTGGCCCGACGACAAGGCGGAGGTCACGCTCGCGCAGATCATCGCGCACGTCGCCCTGGACGAGGCCCGGCACGCCGGCCACGCGGACATCCTGCGGGAGCAGATCGACGGGCAGGCCGGCCTGCGCTCCCCGGGGAACAACCTGCCCCCGTGGGACGCCGACCGCTGGGCCGCCCACGTGGGCCGTCTGACCGCCATCGCGGAGGGGAGCGGTGGGCCGGGCCTTAACTGAAGGCACATGCCTCCCGTGCTGGTCCAGGGCCTACGGTGTGGCCATGACGAGTACTCCCGCTGCCGCCCTACCACCTGCCCTCCAGCGCTCATTCGATGCCTGGGCTGCCGCTGGCAGGCCCGCCGACGAGCCGACGCGCTGGTCCTTCGATCACTGGACGGCCCACGTGCCCGACCTGCCCGCCTGCCTCGAGTGCGAGCCGCTGACCCGCGCCGTCGTCACCGGCTACGCCGCGAAGGTGACCGCCGAGGACCTCGCCGTGCAGCGGGACGCCTTCATCGCCGCGATGGTGTGGGGGTACGGACGGGTCGGCTACGGCCCCTCCCGGGTGGAGCGCATCATGGCGCAGCCCGGGTTCGAGGAGCAGCTCGCCGACGTCACCCGCATCACCCTCGAGCAGGGCGGGCCCGCGGCCTTCGAGCACATCCGGCAGCAGCGCAAGAGCGGGGTTGGCTGCCTCAAGCACCTCGGCGCGGCCTTCGGCACCAAGTACCTCTACTTCCTCACCAAGGCCCACCGGGAGTCCGACATCGCCCCCGTCCTCGACTCCGTGGTGCGCGCCTGGTTCGCCGAGCATGTGAAGGACGTCGACGTCCGGATCGGCGGCGGTTGGACCTGCCCCCGCAAGTACGCCACGTACGTGGAGACCATGCAGGCGTGGGGTGAGGAACTCAAGATCCCGGCCGACGACGTCGAGCGGCTCATCTTCCTCCAGCAGCAGGACTCCACCCAGGAGCCCTGGCGGGAGAGCTGGAGTTCCGCCGCCGCGGACCCGGAGGCCGGCGAGCTGCTCGAGGCCCTCCGCCTCGCGCTGGCCGACCTGGGCGCCGGGGACGACGCCGAACCCCACCTGCAGGCGCTGGAGGATGTCATCGCCGACGCGGAGGACCGGGCGCCCGACGAGGCGTGAAGCCCCGCCCGCCTGTGCGCGGTTGGCGTCGAGATGAACGTGTCCGCTGAGCAGCTGATCGGCGACGAGTCCGGCGTGCACCGCGGCCTGTACCGGCGCGTCGTGGACCACGTCCCGTGGCTACGCGGCTTCGTCTGCGACGACCTCCACAATTTCGGCCCAGAGGACCGGTGGATCTTGGCGCGGTGAGGGCTCAGCGATCCATCGCAAGGGCGCCTACCGTGTCCAGGGCCCTCCGTAGGCTCGAGGCGTAGCCGGGGTAGATGTCCCGGACGAAGAGAGGACATTGGCATGACCACCAAGGCGGGGCTCATCGTGGCCGCTTCCCATGCTCTGCAGAACAGTCCCCAGCTGTTCGCACGCGTCGAGGACGGCGGTGTGGTCATCGGTGGGCGTGGCGGCGAGGTCGTGCCGGATTCGACCGGGCTATACGCGGTTGTCGCGCAGGATCCTGACGCGGCGCGAGCCGAGCTGCGATTGGACACGTCTGTCAGTCGAAGCGATGTGCTTTACATCGGCAAGGCCGAGGGCAGCCTGCGGGCCCGCCTGGAACGCAAGCATTTCGCGGACGGCGGCACCGCGCACTCCACTCTGCGCCGCACCCTGGCCGCACTCCTGGTGGATCGGCTGGACCTGGAGCCGGTCGCCGTCGCCTCCGCGGGTCGATTCACCCTCACCCCGGAGAGCGGCGAGCAGCTGACCACCTGGATGCTGCGTCACCTCGCCGTCCGCGTGTGGCAGGCACCCGCCGGGTTCGCGGAAGTGACACCGCTCGGAGACATTGAGAAGCCTGTGATCGACACGCACACCCCGCCGTTGAACCTCATCTACGGCGGCACCAGCCCCGAAGCACAGCTGCTCCGCCAGCGCATCCGGAAGGCCCGCACGGCCATGGCGGAGCAGGCGAAGCGTGGTGTGGACGTGGTGGGGGCCGATTCGTCGGCGCGCGCGACCGTCGGCGACTTGTTCCGCCGCCGCCCCCGCCAGTACGGGCTGCGGGGAAGCGTGGGTCTCTGGGAGGAGCTCGCTGAACGGCTCGACGACACCCCCATGCCCGCCAGTGAGTATGAACTCGGCCGGCTCCTGCGCGATGCGCTCAATCGCTCCCTTGAGGGGGCCGAGCCTTACGACGAGGACAAGGTCAACGTGGAGCGGTTCAACCGCGGAGGCATGAGTCAGGGCCTCGTCCACCTGCCCTGGTGGGAGGACCAGGCCATCCCCCTCCTCCTCGACCGCTGGGGAGCCTGGGCGGACACCCGGGGTCTCCTCGGCCCGGAGGACTACATCGGGAGCTGGTGACCCAGCATCGTGGGGTGCCCGCCGCCGTCCTCGACGGCCTCCTTCGCCACCGGCCGGGTGATGTGGGGGCGCACAGGGAAGGGCCACGCGCTGCCGGTGAGCAGCGCAATGAGCTCCGCGCGGTCCGCGCCGGCGGGGTCGAGACAGGTGATGGCGACGGTCATGGGGCGAGGGTGGGCGCCGGCATCTTGGGCCCCTCCCCACCTGGACCCCTTCGGAGTCCGACACAATGCATACATCCATGCATGCATCCGATTATTCTGGCCCGCATGACTCCACTCTCCGACCCCTTATGGGGCAGTCGTGCCACGGCTGCCGGCCGCCTGGCCCACGACGTCGCCTGGCGCATCGTCCGCGGTGAGATCACCGCGGGGGAGATGCTCACCGAGGTCCAGCTCTCCACGGAGGCCGGCATCTCCCGGACGCCGGCCCGGGAGGCCCTCCTCCAGCTCGAGCGCTGGGGCCTGGTGCGGCTCCTCCCCAAGAAGGGCGCGGCCGTGCAGGCCCTCACGCCGCAGAGCGTGGCCGACCTCACGGCCCTGCGCGGCCTCCTCGAGTCCACCGCCCTCGCCACGGTCGCCGCGCGGCCCGACGCCGTCGGGCCCCTCGTCGCCACGCTCACCGCCAACCTGGAGCAGCAGCGCGCCGCCCTGGACGCCGGCGACCTCGCGGCGTTCTCCGCGCTGGACGTGCGGTTCCACCGGGACGTGATCGCCACGTGCGGCAACGCCGCCTTCGACGAGGTCGTGCGCACCTTCGCCCCCCGCCTGGCCCGCCTCATCCACGCCGCCACCGGCGGATCCGTCGACGCCGCCCGCCGCCTCCTTGATGGGCACGCCGAGATCTGCGCTCAGCTGGCCGCCGGGCGCGCCGCAGACGCCCAGCGCGCCCTGCAGGCGCACCTCGACGCCGCGGGGAGCGGCGTCGTCCCCGGCCTGCCGCCCGTGGGCCCGTCCGAGGCAGGTGAACCCCGATGATCGAGGGCCTGCTGATCCTGCTGCTCTGCCAGCTGGCGGGCACGCTCGTGGCCGACACGCTGCACCTGCCGATCCCCGGGGCCGTGCTGGGCATGCTCCTGCTGCTCGGCCTGCTCGCGTGGCGCCGGCCGGCCGAGGACGCGCCGGTGATGACGGCGAGCCATCACCTGCTCCAGCACCTGCCGCTGCTGTTCGTCCCGGCGGGCGTCGGCGTCGTCGCGGTGCTGGGCCTCATCGGGGAACACCGGGCGCTGATGCTGGTCGGCTTCGTGGTGCCCTGGCTGCTGGGGCTGGTGGTCACCGCCGGCGTCGCCGCCCCGCTCGCCCGCCGCCTCACGGACAAGGAGGACGCACAGTGAACGCCGCCGAGCTCACCGACTCCCTCGCCGAGTCCTGGGACGCGCTCCTGCACACACCGCTGTTCGGCATCGCGCTGACCCTCGCCGTTGCCGTGCTCGCCCGCCGCCTGTGGCTCGCCGCCCGGCAGACCGCCCTGCTCACGCCCGTTCTCGTGACGATCGTGCTGGTGGCCGCGTTCCTGGCCCTGACCGGCATCGACTACGAGACCTACATGATCGGCGGCAGCTACCTCACCTTCCTGCTGGGCCCCGCCACCGTGGCGCTCGCCGTCCCCCTGTACCGGGCCGGCCCTGACATCCGGAAGCTGCTGCTGCCGGTCGCCGTCGGGGTCACCGTCGGCTCGCTGACCGCCATGGTGAGCGCCGTGCTGATCGTGCGGGCAATGGGCGGGGACGCCGCGCTGGCCGCCACGTTCGCCCCCAAGTCCGCGACGACGCCGATCGCCATGGCGGTGGCCGACGCCGGCGGCGGGATCGTCTCCCTCGCCGCCGTGCTCCCCGTGCTCACCGGCGTGCTCGGCGCCGTGTTCGCCCCCTGGGTGCTCGACCGGCTGCGCGTGCGCGACCCCCGCGTGCGTGGCCTGGCCATCGGCGTGAGCTCCCACGGCATCGGCACCGCCCGCGCCCTCGCCGAGGGGCCGAAGACCGGCGCGTTCTCCGCCCTCGCCATGGCCTGCTCCGGCGTGCTCACCGCCCTGCTGGCCCCGCTGGTGCTGGCGATGACGGGGTGAGGGGCCGGGCGGCTGCCCCCGGCCGGGCAGCCGCCTCGACCCGCTCCGGCCGCGGCGGCCTCCTTACCGTGTCCGCCCCGCCTGCCACCCTGGTCCTCTTCCTTCCCCGCGGGCCGCCCGCCGGCCCTCGCAGGCGCGGTGACGCGGCCCGGTCCTGTGAACGAGAGGACCCCACCCATGATGGGCCCGTCCCACGCGGCCACCGGCGCCGCGGCCTGGCTGGCGCTCACGCACTGGCAGTCGCCGATCGCCGTGCTGCACCTGCCCGCCGAACTCCAGCTGCTCGGCGCCGTGACCACCGCCGGCGCGGCCATGATCAGCGACTGGGACCACCCCCGCGCCACCGTCGTCCACGCCCTGCCGCCCCTGACCGAGTGGATGAGCCGCGGCATCCGCCACGTGGCCGGCGGGCATCGGCGCGGCACACACTCGCTGGTGGGGGTCGCGGCGTTCACCGCCATCGCGACGGCGGCCGCCTCCATCCAGGTGCCGATCGCGGGGCACGTCTACACGCCGGGGCAGGGGGTCATCGCCGCGTTCCTGGCGGCCGTGGCCGCCAAGGCCCTCCGACTGCTCCCGAACCGGGGATGGAGGGCCGCGTGGGCGCTCGGCATCCTGGTCGCGGTGTCGGCGACCGTCCTCAGCGACGGGCTGTGGTGGATCCCCGCCTCCGTGGCCGTCGGCGTGAGCGTGCACATCCTCGGCGACGCCCTCACCAACAACGGGGTGGCCCTGCTCTGGCCGCTCAGCCCGGAGCCCCCCGCGCGCCTGTGGTGGTGGCAGTCCTCCGGACGGTTCCGGCTCCCCCTGCTCGGCCGGACCGGGTCCTGGCGGGAGTGGGTGCTCGTCTCGGTGGTCACCGCGTTCACCGTGGTGCGGGCCGTGCGACTCGTCCCGCTCGCCGCTCGCGGGGTGGCGGCACTGTTCTGAGCGGCAGCACCCGGCCACCGCCGCCCCCTCACGCCTCCGGGAACCACCCCGCCCGCACGGTCGCCTCGGTCCCACGCGGCAGCCTCGGACGGCCGCCGGCGGCCAGGTCCCGGCACGCGTCCGTGAGCGCCTCGAACGACCACCCCGGGACCCGGGCCTGCCCCTCGGCCGTGCCGTCTGCTCGCACGACCGCCTGGTCCACGGCCTCGAGCAGCTCGTCCGACCCGGGGTCGCATGCGTCGCATCCGCAGTCCGGGAGCAGCGCGTGCACCTGCCCCGGGGCGCCGACCGCCACCCGGAGCACCGGAAGGACACCGCCGTCGTCGTCCTGGGGCACGTCCGTCTCCCGCAGCCACCAGGGGGAGGCGCCGTCGACGCCGGCCGGCGGCGCCACCCGCAGCGCCCGGCCCACGGGGACCGCCAGGTCTGCGCGCCCGGCCTCGTCGAACGGGATGCCACGCACCGGGTCCGGGGCGACCGCGGCGCCCGCCTCCGCGAGCACCTCGGCCCACACGCGGGCCCGGGCGGTCATCCCGGGCTCACTCCGTCGGCGTCAGTTCCCGCTTGAGGATCTTGCCGGTGGCGGTCTTGGGCAGCCCGTCCCGCACGGTCACGGTGCGCGGGTACTTGTAGGGCGCCACCTGGGACTTCACGTGCTGGATCAGCTCCTCCTCCGTGGCGTGCGCGCCGGGGGCGAGCACCACGTGCGCGGCGACCTCCTGGCCGAGCTCCGGGTGGGGCACCCCCACCACGGCGGCCTCCGCGACGGCCGGGTGCTCGTAGAGCACCTCCTCGATCTCGCGCGGGTACACGTTGAGCCCGCCGCGCAGGATCATGTCCTTCGTGCGGTCCACGATGTAGTAGTTGCCCGCGGCATCGCGCCGGGCGAGGTCGCCGGAGCGGAACCAGCCGTCCTCGGTGATGGCCTGGGCGGTGGCCTCCGGCTTGCCCCAGTAGCCCTTCATCACGTTCTCCCCGCGGATCCACACCTCGCCCAGGGTCTCCTCATCGCCCTCGGGCACGACGGCCCCGTCCGGCGTCACCAGCTGCAGTTCGCACCCGCGGACGGCGCGTCCGATCGAGCCCGGCTGATGCGCCTCACCCGGATGGTTGAAGCACGCGACCGGGGAGGTCTCGGACAGGCCGTAGCCCTCGAGGATCTCGCAGTCGAAGGTGGCCTCGAAGCGGCGCAGCAGCTCCACGGGCAGGGCGGATCCGCCGGAGACGCCCAGGCGCAGGCTGGCCAGGTCCTCCGGATGGTCCTTGGCCGCGGCCAGCACGGCCCCGTACATGGTGGGCACGCCGATGAACACGTCCACCGCGCGCTCCCGGACGGTCTGCGCGGCCACGGCGGGATCGAAGCGGGGGATCAACGCCAGGCTGGCGCCCGTCGTCACGGGCGCCATGAGCGCGCACGTGAGGCCGAAGACGTGGAACAGCGGCAGGCAGCCGAGCACGGTCTCCCCGTGCTGGAGCTGGATCAGCGTCTCCGCCGCGGTGTCCGCGTTGGTGCCCATGTTCCGGTGGGTCAGCTGGGCGCCCTTGGGGCGGCCGGTGGTGCCGGAGGTGTAGAGGATGACGGCGTCGTCCTCGAGGTCCCGCTCGACGGTCTCGGTCACCGGGCCGGGGCTCGCCGCGAGGTGCGGGGCGAGGCCGTCCTCGCCGAGGGTGCGCAGCGGCACACCGCGCTCGCGGGCGCCCTCCACGGCTTCCTCGGACGGCACGGACCACAGCATCGACGCGCCCGAGTCCTCCAGGTAGTACTCGATCTCGCGGCGCTTGAACAGCGGGTTCATCGGGACGACGACGGCGCCCAGCTGCAGGGCCGCGAAGAACACCACCGGGAACGCCGGGATGTTCGGCACCATGAGCGCCACGCGGTCCCCGGGGCCGATGCCCTCCTGCCGCATGAGCCCGGCCAGACGCTGGGACTGGTCCTGCAGCTCGGCGTATGTCATGCGGTTCTCGCCGAGGATCAGGGCGGTGGAGTTCGGGTGCTCGGCGGCGGTGCGCTCGAGGCGGGCGGGCAGGGTGAGGGTCACGACGGGCCTCCGAGGGGAGTCGGATGTGATGGGAACCACAGCGTAACGCCCGGCGGTGCTCGTTCGCTGTGAGCCGAGCGGGGTGTGTCGGCGGACCTCACGCCAGCGACATCACCGCGGTTCTGCCCGGCGGTGATGTCGCTGGCGCGCGGTCATCCACCGGCCCCGCCTGCGACGTCGATGTGTCGTCTCCACGGCTCAGGGGCGCAAGACTGGTCCCCGCACACCGCCGCCCGGACCGCCGGGCCAGACCGGAGGACAGACCATGACCGCACAGACCCCCGCCACCCCTGCCATCCCCGAGACGATGAAGGCCGTCGTCATGCGCGCGCCGGGCGACGTCGTCGTGGAGGAGGTGGACACTCCGCGCGTCGCCCAGCCCACGGACGTGGTCCTGAAGCTGGCCGCCGCGTGCGTGTGCGGCTCGGACCTGTGGCCCTACCGCGGCCACAACGACGTCGACAACCGGCGCATGGGCCACGAGTACGTCGGCACGATCGTGGAGAAGGGCGAGGACGTCGCCACCCTCGAGGTCGGCGACTTCGTGATCGGCTCGTTCATGCTCTCGGACAACACGTGCGAGATCTGCCAGGCCGGCTACCAGTCCCGCTGCGTCAACGCCGGCGAGTACACGGGCAGCCAGGCGCAGTACATGCGTGTCGAGCTCGCGGACGGCTCCCTCGTGAAGGTGCCCGGGGGTGAGCCCTCGGACCCGGACCGCCTGGCCGACTACCTCGCCGCCTCGGATGTGCTCGGCACCGGCTGGTACGCCGCCGTCGCCGCGCAGGCCGGCCCCGGCAAGACCATCGCCGTGGTCGGCGACGGCGCCGTCGGCCTGTGCGCCGTCCTGGGCGCCAAGACCCTCGGCGCGGAGCAGGTCATCGTGTTCTCCCGCCATGAGGATCGGGCCGCGCTCGCCCGTGAGTTCGGCGCGGACGTCGTGATCGCCGAGCGCGGCGAGGAGGGCGCCGCCCAGGTGCGCGAGCTCACCGGCGGCTACGGCGCGCACGGGGTGTGCGAGGCCGTCGGCACGCAGGGCTCCATGGACCAGGCCCTGGCCTCGGTGCGCCCCGGCGGGTACGTCGGGTTCGTGGGCGTCTCCCACGACCAGACCCTCGACGGCTCCGACCTCTTCGGCCGTGAGATCCACCTCGAGGGCGGGCCCGCGCCCGTCCGTCGCTTCCTGCCCGAGCTGATCGAGCGCATCCAGTCCGGCGAGATCCAGCCCGGCCGCGTGTTCACCGCGCGCATGCCGCTCGACGACGCCGCCGAGGCGTACCGGGCCATGGACGAGCGCCGCGAGATCAAGGTGCTGCTGGAGGTCTGAGGCACCCGCGCGCTGAGCGTGCCCGCCTCTGCTAGGAAGGTGGGCGGCCACGTCCGCACCACGCCCCGCGCGCCGGCCATCGGCCTCGGGTCACTGCGGCCCGAGGAGCTCCTGGACCTGCGCCTCTGTCAGCGGGCGGGTGGGGCGCCCCTCCAGCAGGAAGGCGAGCTGCGCCGACACCTCCAGCTCCTCCGCGGCGTTGACCGCGCTCTCCAACGTGGCACCGGCGACGATCGAGCCGTGGTTGGCCAGCACCACGCCGGGGGACCGGCGCCCGGCCCCGAGGATGTCGTCCAGCATCTCCGCCGAACCGGGTCGGTGGTAGGGGACGGTCGGCACGTCCCGGCCCAGCCGCATCACGAAGTACGGGGTGAGGGGCGGGATGCCCCCGTCCTCGGCCAGGCAGCTGTACGCCGTCACGTAGGTCGAGTGCAGGTGCACGATCGCCTGTGCCTCCGGGCGGGCCTCGTACATGGCCCGATGCATCACCACCTCCTTGGACGGCCGGGGACCAGCCTGGTGCCTCCAGTGTTCATCCAGCACGGAGAGCGCCTCGGGGTCCAGCCGGCCGAGGGAGGAGTTGGTGGGCGTCATGAGATACCCGCCCTCGATCCGGACGCTGATGTTGCCGGCGCTGCCCACGGAGAATCCACGGGAGAACAGGCTTGCACCGAACTCGGCGATCTGACGGCGCAGCAAGGACTCGTCGGTCACGGGGCTCCTCTCAGACGAGTGCGTTGGCGATGAGCAGGGCGACCAGGGTGGTCGCCCAGGCGATCGTGGTGGGGATGGACCACGCGAGGATCTGATGCTTGGCGTTCTTGATGCCCAGCATCCGGTTCACCACCCAGAAGAAGCTGTCGTTGAAGTAACCGAAGAACAGCGAGCCGAGGGCGGCGGCCTGCGCGGCCAACACCATGTTCACATCCGGCATGGCCGCGAGGATGGGTGCGGAGATCGAGGCGGAGGTGATGATGGCCACCGTACCGGACCCCTGGATGAGGCGGACGATGGTCGCGATGACGAACGGGATCAGGATGGTCGGCAGGGGGAGGCCGGCCACTGCCTGGCCGATGGACTCCGCCGTCCCGGACTCGCGCAGAACGCCGCCGAGGGCTCCGCCGGCGCCGGTGACCAACAGGATGATGCCCGCCGACTGTACGCCGAACTCCATGTTGTCCAGAGTCTCCTGGCGCGACTGGTTGCGGGCGAGGCCGTAAATCGCCACGAGGACGCCGAGCAGCAGGGCGATGACGGGGTTGCCGATGAAGGCGAGCGTGGAGACCAGCCCGGCAGGCAGGGCACCTTCGTTGTTCTCCACCATGGTGGCGGAGAAGGTGTTCAGGAAGATCAGGACGATCGGCAGCAGGATCGGCAGGATCGAGATGAACAGCCCGGGCAGCTCGCGTTCCCGGACGGCGGCACGCTCCTGGAACTCCCCGAAGGCCTCCGCGGGGGAGAGGCGTTCGCCCGTGTCCCGTTCGATCATGGCCTCGATCTTCGGACCCATGACCTTCGCGTACAGGGTCACCGCGATCATGGCGGGGAAGCTGAGGATGAGGCCCCAGAGGATCATCTCGCCGACGTTCACGTCGAAGATGCCGGCGGCGCCGAGCGGGCCCGGCGTCGGGGGGACGGCGTGGTGGGTGACGACCAGGCCGCCGGCGAGGGCGATGCCCAGGGTGAGGATGGACCGCCCGGAGGTCCGGGCCAGCGACCGCACGAGCGGCTGCAGGATCACGAAGGCGGAGTCCACGAAGATCGGGATGGAGATGACGAAGCCCGCGCCGGCGAGCGCCCACTCCTCCTTCCCCTTACCTAGCACGCGGATGAGGGAGTAGGCCAGCTTTTCCGCGGCCCCCGAGACCTCGAGGATGCGCCCCATCATCACGCCCATGCCGATGACGAGGCCGATGGTCCCGAGGGTCGAGCCGAAGCTGGTGGTGATGGCCTGGATAACGGCGTCCGGGGCCATCCCGGCCGCCAGACCCGCGATGGAGGCGGCGATGACCAAGGCCAGGACGGCGTGGATCTTGGTCCGGATGACGAAGAAGATGAGCAGGGCGACGGCTGCCGTGAGGCCGACCAGCGCACCGATCTCGGAGGCTTCGAGCCCGTTCATGGTGGTTCTCCTAGTGGTGTGGATCCGAGGGGTGAGGCCGACTCAGGCGACGAACTCGCGGTGGAACTGACGGACGGCGGCCTCGAAGCTGCTGTCTGGGCGGAAGCCGAGGGACAGGGTTCGCTCGACGTCGAACTCGCCGGGCCACGAGCACACGATGTCCATGACCCGCTGATCCGGGCGTGGGACGACCCGTGCCCGTGCCTCGGGCCCCCCGACGGCCTCGAGGGCGTCGAGCATCTCCGCCACGGTCACGGAGACGCCCGGGATGTTCAGCACCCGCCAGCCCCCTAGCCGCTCGGACTCCACGATGAAGGCGTGCACGAGGTTCTGCACCGCCGTGTCGGGGGAGGACAGCCACATCCGGGTGTCCTCCGGCACCGGCAGCTCAGCCTGCAGACCCTGGAGGGGCTCGCGGATGATGCCGCTGGCGAACGAGGACGCGGCCGAGTTCGGCTTCCCGGGTCGCACCGAGATGGTGGGTAGCCGGCAGACCCGGCCGTCCACGTACCCCTTGCGCGAGTACTCGTTGACCAGCAGTTCGCCGATGGCCTTCGTCGCCCCGTAGGTGGACTCGGGCTGGGTGGCCAGGTCTTCGGGGACCACCGTCGGCACGGCGCTGCCGAACACGGCCAGGGAGCTGGTGAAGACGAACCGGGGCCGGGCCCCGGTGCCACGGGCGGCCTCCAGCAGCCGCTCCGTGGCGTCCACGTTCACGCGCAGCGCGAGGTTGAAGTCCTGCTCGGCGCCGCCGGAGAGCACGGCGGCGAGGTGGAAGATCCCTGCCGTGTCTGCGGTGATGGCCTCGGCCAGGACCGCGGGGTCGGCCATGTCGCCGACCCGGGAGCTCACCCGGGGGTCCTCCACAGGGCAGGGCGCCAGGTCGAGCGAGACGACGGAGTCCACCGGCACGGGCAGGCGGCCGGCGTCCTGGGCCTGGAGGAGGGAGCGGATCACGCGGCTGCCGAGGAAGCCGGCGCCGCCGGTGACGACGATGTTCATGGGTGTTCTCCTACGTGGGAAGGGTCGGGAGGGGGGTCAATAGGAGGTCCACACCGACCGCGGTCGCCCGATCGCGGACGGCGTCGGGCAACGCGGGGTCGGTGACGATCGCGTCGAAGGCCCGGAGGGGGAGGGCCTTGAAGGTGGACACGCGCCCGTACTTCGAGGAGTCCGCGACGAGCACGCAGCGGTCCGCGTGCTCGGCGATGCTTCGCTTCACGATCGCCTTGCCTTCGGTGGGCACCGAGAGTCCGCGGAGGTCGAACGAGGACGCCGAGATGAACGCCAGGTCGATGTTGAAACCCGCCAGCTCCGCGGCGGCAGTGGGCCCGTCCGTGGACAGGTTCCCGGCGTCCAGGCGGCCGCCGAGCACGTGGATCTGGGCTCCCGGGTGCTCGCCGACGGCCGCCGCCACGGCCAGGTCGTTGGTGACCACGTCGACCCGTTCCGCGGCGGGGCGGGCCGCAAGCAGTCGGGCCAGGGCGAGCATGGTGGTCCCGGCGTCCAGATAAAGGAGGTCCCCCGGGCGGATCAGCTCTGCGGCTCGGCGGGCGATGGCCGCCTTCTCCCGGGGCCGGATCCCAAGCTTCACCCGATGCGTCGCGTCCAGGGACAGGCGCGCCGGCTTGGCGACGCCGCCAGCCACGGAGACGAGGCGGCCCTCCTCCTCGAGCCGCTTCACATCCCGGCGCACGGTCATGGAGGACACGCCCAGCTCATCCGCCAGCGCGGTCACGGAGGCAGAGCCGCGCTCCACCACGAGGTTGACCAGACGCCGCCGCCGCTCGTCCGCGATCATGCCCGTTCTCCGGGGCGCTGGGACCCGCGGTGTGCCGCGAACCAGCCGAGGCCGTCCTCGGTGCGCCCGGCGGGGCGGTACTCGCAGCCCACCCAGCCCGTGTAGCCGGCCTTGTCCAGGTGCGCGAACAGGTGCTCGTAGGCGACCTCTCCGGTGTCCGGCTCATGACGGTCCGGGACGCCGGCGATCTGCACGTGGCGGGTGAGGTCCACAGACGCGTCCACCAGTCGGGTGAGGTCCCCCTCGGTGATCTGGGCATGATAGAGGTCCAGCTGCAATCCGACGTTGGGGCGGTCAACCTCCTCCAGCAGCTCCCGGGCCTGCGGGACGCGGGACAGGAAGTACCCCGGCATGTCCACCGCATTGATGGGCTCCAGCAGGACCTCCACGCCGTGCTGCGCCGCGGCGTCGCAGGCGCGGCGGATCCGCTCCACGTAGCGGCGTCGGGCGTCGGCGTCGTCGGGATCCGCGATGCCGGCCATCACGTGCACCCGCGGGCACGCGAGGGCACGCGCGTACTCCAGGGCGGTGGCGATGCCGCGTTCGAACTCCGCGTCGCGGCCGGGCAGGGACGCGAGCCCCCGCTCCCCCGCGTCCCAGTCACCGGCTGGGGCGTTGAACAGCGCCTGGGTCAGCCCGGCCGAGCGCAGGGCCGCCGCGACCTCTGCGGCGGGGTACTCGTACGGGAAGAGGTACTCGACACCGGTGAAGCCCGCCTCCGCGGCGGCGGCGAAGCGCTCCAGGAAGGGACGCTCGGTGAACATCATGCTGAGATTCGCGGCGAACTGCGGCATCGGTGGATCCTCGGTGTCGGGCGGGCGATGGTCGGTGGAGGGTCAGGCCCGGGGGTCGGTGAGGCGCTGAGCGGCGGAGAAGAAGTCCTCGTCCCCGAAGTTCCCGGACTTCAGCGCGAGGTCCACCGCACCGTCCAGGCTCGCCGTCCACGGGACGCCGGGGGCGATCTGGGGACCAACGCGCAGCCCGGTGACGCCGAGCGCCTGCGTCACCGCACCGGAGGTCTCGCCCCCGGCAACGACGAACCGGCTCACCCCGCGTTCGCGCAGCGCGGCCGCCAGGGTGCCGAAGAGGCGCTCGATGGCCGTGGACACGCGCTGCCTTCCGTGGACCTCCTGCAGGCGACGGACCTCGTCGGGTCCGGCCGTCGCGTACACGAGGGGGGCGGGGCCGCCGTCCTGGGCGAGGACGAAGGCGAGGATCTCGTCTCGGAGGGCCGTGGCGTCCTCCAGCGTGCGGACGACGTCGACGGCCAGGGACGGGGCGATCTTGCGATAGCGATCGACCTGTCGATTCGTCATCTCGGACGCCGAGCCGGACAGCACCACGGTGCGCCCCGGGGTGAACCGCCAGGCGTCGGCCGCGGTCGTGGCGGCGCCGGTGATCGCGCGGCCGGTGAGCGAACGGGCCAGTCCGGAGCCGAGGCCGGAGCCGCCCGTGGTCAGGCGTAGGCCGGACACTGCCGCGCCGATGGTGTCGAGGTGGGTGTCGTCCAGGGTGTCCAGCACGGCATACCGGACCCCTTCGGAGCGGAGGCGGTCTAGCTCGCCGCGCAGCACCTCGGACCCACCGCCCACCACCGTCGAGGGGACGGACGCGGCCCGTCCGCTGCTCTGCCGTTCCATGAGCCGGACCAGGTCCGAGTCCCGCATGGGCGTCACGGGATGGTCCTTCATGCCCGACTCCTGGAGGAGCCGGTCGTGCACGAACAGGTGTCCCTGGTAGACGGTGCGGCCGTTGACCGGGAGGGCCGGGGCCACGACGGTGAAGTCCTCGCCGAGGTGCTCCAGCAGAGCGTCCGTCACGGGGCCGATGTTGCCCTCGGCGGTGGAGTCGAAGGTGGAGCAGTACTTGAAGACGATCCGCTCCGCACCGAGGCGTTCGAGGGCGCGGCAGGCCTCGAGGCTCTGGGCGGCGGCGTCCCCGGGCGGGATCGAGCGGGTCTTGAGGCTGATGACCACCGCGTCCGCGTCCACGTGATCGGGGACGTGTGCGGCACCCGAGAACTGCACGGTGCGGAGCCCACCGTCCACAAGGGCCCCGGCGATGTCCGTGGCTCCGGTGAAGTCGTCGGCGATCACTCCTGCTCGCAACGGCATGGTGCACCTTTCTGATCGGGCGGGGTCGCCCGATTTGTTCGACTCTGTGAACATGGGACGGAATTTCACATAAGCTAACATCGAAGGGCCAGATTGTGAACCGCACCACGGAAGGCGCCGCCGTATGACTTCTCAGGCACAGAACGTCACCTTCGTCGGCATCGGCGCCATCGGCTTGCCGATGGCCCTCTCGGTGGCGGCGGCGGGGTTCGACGTCACGGGGGTTGACTTCTCCGAACGCCAGCGAGTGGCGGCGCTGGAGCAGGGGCTGCCGGCCGCGGCCGACGCTGCCTCGGCGGCCGAGGCGGACGCCGTGATCGTGATGGTGGCAACCCCCGACCAGCTGTCCTCCGCAGCCCTGGGCCAGGACGGGCTCGTCGCCCGCATGCGGCCCGGGAGCACGCTGATCGTGATGAGCACCGTGGGCCCGGAGGCGGTGCGCTCGCTCGTCGCGCCGGCCGCCGAACGGGGCATCGGACTGGTGGACGCCCCCGTCACCGGCGGCATCGCGCGTGCGGCACGCGGAGAGCTGCGCATGTTCGTCTCCGGTGACCCGGCGGCCATCGACGCGGGACGCGCCGTCCTGGACGCCATGGGCGCCGTGGTGGACTGCGGGGCGGAGCCGGGGCGCGGCCAGTCGTTCAAGGTGGTCAACCAACTGCTGTGCGCGGTGCACATCGTCGCCGGAGCCGAGGCCCTGGCCCTGGCCGAGCGTCTGGGGCTGGACCCCGCCGAGGTGCTCGACGCCGTGGCGGACGGCGCCGCCGGGTCGTTCATGCTCTCCGACCGGGGGCCCCGGATGCTCGAGGGCCTGGACGCACAGGTCGCCAGCGCGATCGGGATCTTCGTGAAGGACTCCGCCCTGGTGAGCGCCACCGCCGCCGAGGCCGGGATCGCGGTGCCCGTGCTGGAGGCCGCCAAGCAGAAGTACCTGGACGCCGCCGAGGCCGGTCTGACCCTGAAGGACGATTCGCAGGTCATCCAGACTTACCGGTCCTGACCTCGCTCTGAACCGGACCCGTGTGATGGCGGCGGCGGCACGCTCCGCCCCGCCTTCGCCCTCGTGTTGCACCACCGCACGGTGCACCCGACGTCGTGATCGCCGAGCGTGGCGAGGAGGGTGCCGCCCAGGTGCGTGAGCTCACCGGCGGCCACGGTGCGCACGGGGTGTGCGAGGCCGTCGGCACGCAGGGCTCTATGGACCGGGCCATGGACGAGCGCCGCGAGATCAAGGTGCTGCTGGAGGTCTGAGACACCCGCGGCGGGTGGGCCGGCCGCGGGGTTCCTCTGCCCCTCAGCCCTTCTTCACGGTGATCGTCCACTCCGCGGCGCCGCGCTTCACGAAGTCGGTGACCTCGTGGCCGTTCTCCGCGGCCCAACGGGGCAGGGAGTCGGTGGCCTGGGTGCAGTCGAAGTCGATCACGAGCTCATCCCCCGTGGGGATCTGCTCCATCGCCTGGTTGGCCTCCACGAGCGGGAAGGGGCAGACCTGGCCGTCGGTCTCGAGCAGGTGCTTCGCCATGATGTTCTCTCCTTGATGTCGGTGGTCAGAGGTCGTTCGTGGGCGGGTCGGCTCAGCCGATCGGCGTGAGCTTCACGGGGCGGGCCGCCCCGGCGTCCGCCGCCGCGCCCTCGGCCGAGGTGAGGCCGGAGGCGGAGGTGGGGGACGGCGTCGCGCCCTTCCCACGGTGGTTGAGGATGAAGAGCTTGGCCGCCAGGCCGGTGCCGAGCACCATGAACACGAGCGCGGTCCAGCCCTGGAAGCTGAAGGTCGCGGTGTTCACCATCGCGTTGCCGATGGTGCAGCCGCCGGCCCACGCCGCGCCCCAGCCCATGCCGAGGCCGCCGATGATCGAGCGGACGGTGGTCTGCGCGTCGGGCACGCGGACGCGGAACTCGCCGGAGGCCTTCGCGGCGATGAACGAGCCGATCAGCAGGCCCGTCACCATCAGCACGCCCCAGTCCACGAGCTCGAGTTCGCCCGTGCCGAGGAACGCGCCGATGTTCGCGGACGGGCCGGTGATGCCCAGGCCGGACTCGCGGCCGGTCGCCCAGGAGAGCGGCCACGCGAGGATCGCCAGCACGCCGATGATCGCGGCGGTGACGAACGGGTGCCACGCCTTCTCGGTGAGCACGTGCGCGAGGCCGGTCTTGGCGGCGGGCAGGCGGAAGCGGGTCATGGCTGCCTCGCGACGCAGGTGATGACGCACGGCCAGGCCGACGCCGGCCACGAGCAGCGCCACGAACACCCACGGGGACAGTCCCGTGAGCTGCTGGAACGAGCCCGTCTGCGTCTCCACGGAGCGGACGGCCTCGGTGGTGCCGGCCAGCGGTCCCTTGCGGAACGCGGTGGCGCCCACGATGTAGAAGATCAGTGCGAACCACGAGCCCACGAGGCCCTCGCCCGCGCGGTAGTACGTGCCGGTGGCGCAGCCGCCCGCGAGCACGATCGAGAAGCCGAAGATCAGGCCGCCGATGATCGTGCCCAGCCACGGGAACGTCTCCGCCTCCAGGGTGATCACGCCCAGGGCGTCGAGGGCGAACACGCCCACCGACTGGACGGCCACGATCACCATGAACGCGGTGAGCCATCGGGTGGACCGGATAGTGAACAGGTCGCGGAAAGCGCCCGTGACGCAGAAGCGTCCGCGCTGGAACACGAAGCCCAGGACGAGGCCGAGGAGGAGTCCGGTGATGATCATGCCTGCCATGAGACAGGGTGCGGCCGGTCCCGCGCGCCGGGCAGGACGTGCGGGGTAACAGTCGCAGGGCTGTGCCGGGGACGACGCGCGGGGGCGCCGTGGGCGACGCTTGACCCTCCCCTTGGGGGAACGCCCACGCTGGGATCACCTGAGAGAAAGGTCGCCCCATGAGCCCCCCGATGACCGTCGGCGAGTTCGCCCTCGCCACCGGACTGAGCGCGAAGGCGCACGCGGCCGAGCTGCGACGCCGCCGCGACCTCGAGGACCGCGCGCTCGCGCTCGCGGCCGCCGGTGTCTACGCGGCCCCGGATCCTGACGACGACGGCGCCCCCGCCCGTCCCGGCCCCGTGGCGGAGCGCACGGTCGGGCCGACGCCGTGGGCCGGCGTCGTGCAGCGGGTGGCCCTGGACGAGGCCGGTGAGGAGGCGACCACCGAGCGCGCGAACAACGCCTTCGCGACGCTGTTCCAGGCGCTCGCGGAGGCGGGGTCGGCACCCGCCGGGCCGCTGTGGACGGCGCTGCGTCCCGTGCCGGGCGCCGCCGACGTCGTGGAGACCGTCCTGGCCGTCCCGCTGAGCGGTCCGGCTCCCGCGGGCCTCAGGGTCGACGGGCACGAGGTGGTGACCGGGACGCTGCCGCGCCGGGTGGAGCGGTACGTGGACGTGCGGGCCGATGCGGGCGACGTCGACCTCCTCGACGACGCCCCCGGCGGCGCGCTGCCCCATCCGGATCTGCTGGGGCTCATGGACGCGTTCGACGTGGAGGACGCCGGCGCCGCGCCGGAGATCCGCCAGATCCTCGCGGACCCGGAGGCCGGACACATCGAGCTGGCGGTGACGGTGCGGGAGGAGGCGGTGACGGTGCAGGAGGAGGCGGGAGCGGGGCAGGGGTGAGCCGGCGCGGGGACGGCACGGCGTGTCTGGCCGGCCGACCCTGCCGGTCCCGCGCAGACCCCCCGGGGGCTCAGGGGTGCCCGAGGTGGCCCGAATGTGATGGAGTGCACGGATCCTGTCCACGACCTGGGAAGTGACCATGGAGCAGTTCGTCACCGCCGCCAACTCGATCATGTGGAGCCTGCCCATGGTCGTCGGGCTCCTCGCCCTGGGCCTGTACTTCACGATCCGCATGGCGGCTCCCCAGGTGCGGCTGCTCAAGGACATGGTGGGCCAGCTGGTCAGGGGAGGATCGTCGTCGGCGGGGATCAGCTCGTTCCAGGCGTTCGCCATGGCCCTGGGTGGGCGCATCGGCGTCGGCAACATCGCGGGCGTCGCGGCCGCGATCTACCTGGGCGGCCCGGGCGCGCTGTTCTGGATGTGGGTGACGGCGATCCTCGGCGCCCCCGTGGCGCTCGTGGAGAGCTCGCTCGCACAGCTCTACAAGCACAAGGTCCGCGGCGAGTACCGCGGCGGGCCCGCGTACTACATCCTCGAGGGGCTCGGCCGGAACTGGCGGTGGCTGGCGGTCGCCTACGCCGCGGCCACCGTGTTCGCCACGGTCTTCACCGGCCCGCAGATCCAGGCCAACGCCGTCACCGCCGCCACGACCGAGGCGTGGGGCTGGGACCCGCTGTGGGTGGGTCTCGGGATGGCCGTGCTGTTCTGCGTGATCGTGTTCGGCGGCATGCACCGCCTCGGCCGCACGGTGGGCCTCGTGGTCCCGTTCATGGCCGGCGCGTACATCCTGGTGGGGCTCGTCGTCGTCGCGGTGATGTGGCAGGAGGTCCCGGCCATGTTCTCCCTGATCTTCACCAGCGCCTTCGCCGCCGACTCCGTCTACGCCGGCATGCTCGGCGCCGCCATCGCGTGGGGCGTGCGCCGCGCCGTGTACTCCACCGAGATCGGCACCGGCTCGGGCGCCCAGGCCTCCGCCGCCGCCCACGTCTCCCACCCGGTGAAGCAGGGCCTGGCCCAGGCGTTCTCCGCCTATGTGGACACCCTGTTCGTGTGCACCATGACCGGCCTGGTGATCCTGTCCACCAACAGCTTCAACGTGCTCGGCACGGGTGAGGGCCCCCCGATCGTGGAGCATCTGCCCGGCGTCGAGGAGGGCCCGGCCTGGGTGCAGATCGGCATCGACGTCGTCCTGCCGTCCTTCGGTCCGTCCTTCGTGGCCGTGGCGGTGTTCCTGTTCGCCTTCACCACGCTGCTGTCCTTCGCGTTCTACGCCGAGACGAACCTCGCGTACCTGATCCCGAACAAGAAGGCGCAGCGCATCTGCATCGCGGCCGCCCGCCTGCTGCTGGCCGCCTCCATGGTCATCGGCTCCGTGCAGACCTCCGCGTTCGTGTGGTCCCTTGCGGACTTCGGTGTGGGCCTGTACACGTGGGTGAACATCCTCGCGCTCGTGCTCCTGAGCCCCGTGGCCATCCGCCTGCTCAAGGACTACGACCGCCAGCGCCGCGCCGGCCAGGACCCCGTCCTGGACCCGGCCGCCATCGGCGTCCGCAACGCCCACCTGTGGGAACAGATCCACGCCGCCTACGAGCGCACCGGGGACGTGGACGAGGCCATGGACCACGTCGCGGACACCGCCCCGGACACCCGGGCCATCACCGTGGTCCCGCGCCGGGAGGGCTGAGGACCGACGACGGCGGCCCGGGGCGCCGGACGTCCGCGACGACGTCGGGCCACGGGCCAGGGCCGTCCGCGCGGCCTGAATCCCGGCAGGCTCACCCCATGGACCACAAGGAGATCCTCCATCAGGGGCTGCGCCGGCAGCGCGACGCCCTCTTCGCGAAGCTGGACGGCCTGCCCGAGCGGGAGGTCCGCCTGCCCCGCACCCCCACCGGCACCAACCTGCTGGGCCTGCTCAAGCACGCGGCCACGTGCGAGCTCGAGTACTTCGGCGAGGTCTTCGGCCGCCCCGCCGGCATCCCCCTGCCCTGGGACGCGCCGGGGGTGGGCGAGGAGGACGGCGCGGACCTGTTCGCCGCCGAGGACGAGACCCTCGAGGACGTCCTCGACTACGCGCGGCGATGCTTCGCGCACGCGGACGCGACCATCGAGGCCCTCGTCCTCGACGCGCGGGGGCGGGTCCCCTGGTGGCCCGCGCACCTGGCCGAGGTGACTCTGGCGCAGATCCTCTCCCACGTGGCCCTCGACGCGGCCCGCCATGCCGGCCACGCCGACATCCTGCGCGAGGGGATCGACGGGCAGGCCGGCCTGCGCGGCCCCGGGGACAACCTGCCCGGCTGGGACGCCGAGCGGTGGGCCGCGCACGTGCGGCGGCTCGAGGGGATCGCCCGGGGTGCGGGCCCGGTGCGCTAGCGTCCGCGGTGATGACTCCCCGCTCGCTCGCCGGTCTGGCCCTCACCGTCGCCGCCCTGATGTCCGCCTTCGTGCTGATGGCGCCGACGGCGCCGGGGCTGTTCGTCGGCGTGCTCACGGTGGGGACCTTCGGGTTCGGCCCGTTCTACGGGGAGCCCTCGCGGCAGCTCGTGGACCGGCCGTGGAGGCGGGACACGCGCTGGCGCGATCTCGCCCGCCGGGTCCGCACTGACTGGCTCTCCCGGCAGCTGGGCGCCGTCGGCTGGAACGCGGCCATCAGCCGCCGCATCACCGGCCGGGCCGACCTGCGGCGCATCCGCACCGCCGCCGTGGGCTCCCTCGTCAGCCACGCCGCCTCCGCGGGTCTGCACGCGGTGGCGGGCGTGGCGCTGGCGGCCGTCGGGCATCCGGTCTGGGGCGTGGTCGCGGTGGCCCTGGGGCTCGTGGTGCACGCCTGGCCGGCCCTGCTGCAGGTCTCCGTGCTCGGGCGCATCGACGGACTCCAGACGCAGATCCGCGGGGACCAGCTGCTCTGGTGACCGGCCGGCACCGGGCGGCCCGGCCGAGCACTTTGTGGGCCGAATCCGACGGATGAGCCCCTGAATCGGGCACGGGAGCGTCGCATTCGGCCCGCAAAGCGGTGGGGAGGGGGCAGCGGGGAGAGGGCGGCGAGGAGAGGGCGGCGGGGAGAGGGCGGCACCGCGCGCTCAGCCCTACGCTCGGACCCATGACCGAGCACACATCCGAGCACACCCCCGAGAACCCCCACGTCGTCCGCCGCGGCTCCGGCGTCCCGCTGATCGCGGTGCACGGCAACAGCGTGGACCACCGGCTGCTGCTGCCGCTCGACGACGCCCTCGCCGAGGCCGGGGAGGTCGAGCGGATCTACGTGGACCTGCCGGGCTTCGGCCGGACCTCGGCCCTCCAGGACGACGGCGGCCTCCCCGAGCTCGCCGCCTGGCTCGTGGACTGGATCCGCGCGGAGGTCGGCGAGCGGCCGTTCGCGGTGCTCGGCAACTCCCTCGGCGGCCTGCTCGCCCGGCACGTGGCGGCCGAGTTCGGCGCGCAGGTGTTGGGGCTGGGGCTGCTCGCGCCCGTCGTCGACCCGGACGAGGACCGGCGCACCCGCACCGACCTGGTGGTGCGCGAGCGCGACGACGCCTTCATGTCTACCCTCGACCCCGACGACGCCGCCCCGTTCCTCGAGATGTCCCCGCGGCTGACGCGGGACACGTGGGAGCGGTTCCGCGAGCACGCGCTGCCGGGCGTCCGCGCCGTGGACGAGGAGGCGCTGAAGCGCCTGTCCGCGCGCTACGTCCTGGACGCCGTGCCGGAGGAGGCCGCGCCGCCGTTCGAGGGGCCCGCCCTGATCCTCACCGGCCGGGAGGACCACCTCGTCGGCTACCGGGACCAGGCCGCGCTCCTGGAGCATTACCCGCGCGCCACCTACGCGGCGCTCGACGCCGCCGGCCACAACGTGCACCTGGACCAGCCGGAGGTCGCCGAGGCGCTCGTCCGCGCGTGGGCGGTGCAGGTGGGCCGCGCGGCGTCGGACTGAGGCGGGGTCAGGGGGAGGGACGGGCCTCCACCCGGGCCTCCGCCTCGGCGCCCGCCCCCACCCCGACGCCGGCCCGCGCCAGCAGGCCGTCGGCCACCCGCAGCAGGGCGGCGACCGCCACGAAGAACACGAGGATCGCCACCACGTAGACGGCGACGCCGTCGTAGCCCAGCCGCGGGACGTCCAGGATCGTGTACGGGTACCAGTCCAGCCACGGCCCGCGCAGCAGCGTGAACGCCAGCCAGGCGAGCGGGATGAGCGTGGACAACCACACCACCCGCCACGTGATCTGCCGCCGCGGCCCGAAGACCGCCCACAGCACCGGGGTGAGGATCGGCGTGACGATGTGCTGCAGGGTGTCGTTGAACCGCTCGACGGCGGTCATCGGGTCGGCGTCCCGCAGCAGCACGTTGAACACCACGCCCGTGATCACGATGCACACCACCCCCGTCACCCGCAGCACCCGGAACAGCGTGCCCGGCCGGTGCAGGCGCAGCGCCAGCAGCAGGGACGTCAGCCCCACCAGGAAGTTCGAGAGGAACGTGAAGTACGTGGGCTGGTTGAGCATGTGCTCCCAGCCGCCCTCGAGCACGCCCGCGTAGCCCGCGTCGGCCGGCAGGTCCGAGGACTTCCACGAGCCGATCCACAGTGAGAGCAGGTTGCCGCCCAGGGACAGGGCCGCGGCGACGGCGAAGGCAGGCCGCGCCGTCGTCGTCCAGCGGCCGGAGGGGGTGGGGAGGGTCATGCGCCCATCCTGCCGGAGCGCGACGCCGCCCCCGGTGCACTGGCCGAGCCGCTCGGGCCGGCGGGCGTGTCCCGGCCGGCGGTCCGGACCCTACGCTCGGCACCATGATCCGGACCCCCTGGACCCGCACCCCCGCCGGCGCGAGGCGCGCGCGCCGCCCCCGACAGTTCCGCCGCGTGACGACGACCGGGCCCGCCGCCGTGGACGTGGCCTGGGCCCGCTACGCCGACCTGCGCCTGTGGCCGCGGTGGGCTCCGCAGATCCGCGCCGTGGAGGCGCCACGGCGCCGGCTGCGGGCCGGGCTTCGCGGCGTGGTCCACGCGCCCCTGGGGCTGCGCGTCCCGTTCGTGGTCGAGGAGGTCGACGACGACGCCCGCACCTGGCGGTGGACGGTGCGGGTGGCCGGGACGGCGGTCTCCATGACGCACGACCTCACCGCCACCCCCCGCGGCACCCGGGCGGGGCTGACGGTCCACGGGCCCGCCGTCGTCGCCCTGGCCTACCGACTGCCGGCCCGCGTGGCGCTGCGGCGGCTGTGCCGGGCGCACCTCTGAGGGCGGACCGCCGGGCCGGGCCTGTGGCCAGGGGCCCCGCCCGCCTCACACCGCCGCGGCGTCGGTCCGCAGCTCGACGCGCGGCCAGTCGGCGAGGTCGGCGAGCATCTGCCGGTCGTGGGTCACCACGACGACGGCCTGCTCCGTGACCTGCAGGGCCTCGGTCATCTCGTCCACGAGCGCGGGGGAGAGGTGGTTCGTCGGCTCGTCCAGCAGCAGCACGTGGGGGCGCTCGATGAGCACCATCGCCAGGTGCAGACGGGCCTGCTGCCCCTGGGACAGGCGTCCGACCGGGGTGTCCGCGGCCTCGGCGGTGAGCAGCCCGAGCGAGGGCAGCGTGGGGGCCGGCAGGGGACGGCCCAGGTCGTCGACGCCGGCCTCGTCCGCGCCGACGCGGCGCACGTGCTCCTCGAACACGGCGGCGGCGGTGCGCTCCTCGTCCCACGCGGGGGTCTCCTGCGCCACGAGGCGCACGCGCACGTCGGCGCCCACGGTCACCAAGCCGCTCGTGGGCTCCAGGTCCCCGGCGAGCACGCGCAGCAGCGTGGACTTCCCGGCCCCGTTCGGGCCCGTCACCAGCACGCGGCCGCCCGGCACGAGGGCCGCGCCCATCGGCTGCTCGAGCCGCCCGGCCACGCGCACGGCGTCCGCGGTGAGCAGGACGTCGTCGCCCGCCGTGCCCGGCCCGCCCGCCGTGCCCGCCGCCGCGTCCGCGCCGTCCCGCGGGTCGCCGTCGGGCATGTCCGCGAACGGCCAGTCCAGGCGCAGGGGCGGCTCGGGCACGGTGATCCGGTGCGCCTCCAGCTCGTCGAAGCGCCGGTTGAACATCTGCACGATCCCCGCCGACCGGCTCGAGCGCTGGTGCTTGCCGGTGCCCTTCGGGGGCCGCCACGAGCCCTGCATCTGCTCCCGCGCGTCCTCCACGGCCAGCTCCAGCCGCTCGCGCTCGGCGTTCTGCTCGGCGTACTCCTGCTCCCAGGCGGCCCGGGCGCGGCGGCGCCCCTTCGCCCAGCCGGCGTACCCGCCGGAGTACCGCCGCGGCCGCCCGTCCTGGCTGGGATCCAGGTCCACGATGTCGGTGCACACGGCGCGCAGCAGGGCGCGGTCGTGGCTGACGACGGCGACCCCGCCCGGGTGCTCCACCAGCCGGCGGGTGAGGAAGTCCAGGGCGACGTCGTCCAGGTGGTTGGTCGGCTCGTCCAGCAGCAGCAGGTCCGGCCGGGAGCCGAGGGTGACGGCCAGGCGCACCCGGTGGCGCTGGCCGACCGAGAGCGATGTGAGGGGGTGCTCGCGGTCCGTGCACGCGTGCAGCCCCTCGAGGTCCATGTCCACGCGCCGGCCGGCGTCCCAGGCGTCGTAGAGGTGGGCCCGCTCCAGCGCGGTGGAGTACCGGTGTCCGGCGCCGGCGTCGTCGGGGGCCTCGGCCAGGGCGGCCGCGGCGGCGTCCAGGGCCTCGAGTGCGGCGTGCGGGCCCGTGAGGGCGTCGCGGACCAGGTCGCCCACCGTGCGGGAGCGCCCGTCGGCCCGCGCCCGCAGCGCCTGCGGGACGAACGCGAGCGTGCCCGCCCGCGTCACGCGGCCGACGTCGGGCGTGATCCGGCCCGTGAGCACGTGGAGCAGCGTGGTCTTGCCGCGCCCGTTCTCACCCACGATCCCGAGCCGCGAGCCGGCGTTGATCCGCACCGTGGCGTCCGTGAGCACGCGGTGCCCGCCGAGCGAGACGGTCAGGTGCTCGCCGCGCAGGTGGGCGGCGGGCCCGGCGGGCAGGGCGGGGGAGGGAGGGCCGGAGGTCATGTCCGCCAGTCTAGGGAGGGGGCGCGCTGCCGCGTCCGGGGTCGGGACTACGCTCGGGGCCATGTCCGCCGCCCCGCCGCCGCCCGCCTTCGGCACCGTCCTGCACCACCGCGCCCACGGGATGGCCCCGGGGGAGTCCATCTCCCCGCCGCTGGTCCACGCGAGCGCGTTCCACCTGCCCGGCGCGGACCCGGACGGCGCCCCCACCGCCCCCGGCGCGGACGTGCCTTTCCAGTACGCGCGCTGGGCCACGCCCACCTGGTCCGCGCTCGAGGCCGCCCTGGGCGCGCTGGAGGACGCCGACGTCGCCGTGGTCCCCTCCGGCATGGCCGCGATCGCCGCCGTCCTGCTGCCCCTGCTGCACCCGGGGGACCGCGCCCTCCTGCCCGCGGACGGCTACGGGCCCACCCGCGCCCTCGCCGCCGAGCACCTCACGCCCCGAGGCGTGCACGTGGACCTGGTCGCCACCCAGGGGCTCGCCCATGCGGACCTGAGCGGCTACGACCTGGTGCTCGTGGAGACCCCCTCCAACCCGGGGCTGCGCGTCGCGGACCTGGCGGACGTCGCCGCCCGCGCCCACGCGAACGGCCGCCGGGACGGCGCGGGGGCCCTCGTGGTGGTGGACAACACGCTGCTGACCCCCCTGGGGCAGCGCCCGCTGGAGCTGGGGGCGGACGTGGTCGTGGCCTCGGACACGAAGGCCGTCAACGGGCACACGGACGCCCTCGGCGGGCACGTGGCCAGCCGGGACCCGCAGGTGATGGCGCGGGTGCGCGGCTGGCGGACCCTGGCCGGCGGGATCCTGGGCACCCACGAGGCCTGGCTCATCCACCGCGGTCTCGAGACCCTCGAGGTCCGCTTCGCCCGGATGTGCGCCTCGGCGCAGGCGGTCGCGGAGCTGGCCGCGGGCCACCCGGCGGTGCGCGCCGTGGTCTACCCGGGGCTGGCGGACCACCCGGACGCGGAGGTCGTGGCGCGTCAGATGACGGCGGCGGGCGGCCTCGTCGGGCTGCGGTTCGCGGACGCGGCGGCGGCCGAGCGGTTCATCGCCGCGGCGCAGTACGTGGTGCCGCAGACCAGCTTCGGCGGCACGCACACGGCGGCCGAGCGCCGCGCCCGCTGGGGCGACGACGTCCCGGACGGTTTCGTGCGTCTGTCCGTGGGCGTGGAGCCCACCGCCGAGCTGCTGGCCGACCTGGAACGCGCGATGACCGCCGCGGGCGGCGGGCCGACCGCCTGACCCGCGCCCTCCGCACTTTGTGGGCCGAATACGACTCTCCCGGGGGCTCTGGGGCCCGGGAGAGTCGTATTCGGCCCTGAAAGTGAGCGCCGCCGAGACCTCACCCTGACCCGCGTCCCGGCTACGCTCGCGGACGAGGCCGCCCACCCGCGCCTCGCCCGCCCGCCCCGCCCCAGGAGACCCGCCCCATGCAGCTCGACCTGATCGTGGAGAACGCCCGCCTCATCACCGGCGACCCCGCCCGCCCGTCGGCCTCGCGGCTGGGGGTGTGGCGGGGCGTCGTCGTCGGGGTGGACGAGGAGCTGGACGGCCTCGCGGCACGCGAACGCCTCGATGCGCGGGGGCGCACCGTCCTCGCCGGGTTCAACGACGCCCACGCGCACAGTGTCTGGTTCGGCCAGTCCCGGCTGGACGTGGACCTCGAGGGTGCGCGCACGGCGGAGGAGGTCCACCGCCGGGTCCGCGCCCGCGCCGCCGAGCTCGACCCCGGCGCCTGGGTAACGTGCACCGGCTTCGACCCCGGCCACCTGACCGGCCCCCAGCCGGACCGGGACGGCCTCGACGCCGCCGCCTCCGGGCGCCCCGTGCTCATCCGCCACAACACGGGCCACGCCGTCACGGTGTCCGGGGCGGTGCTGGTCCTGGCCGGCGTGGGGGAGCAGGTGCTGCAGCAGCCCGAGGGCGGGCGGATCCTCACGGACGCCGAGGGTCGACCCACCGGTCTGTTGGAGGAGACCGCCATGAGCCTGGTGACCCGGCTGCTGCAGTCGGAGTCCCACGAGCACATCGGCGCGTGCCTGGCGCGGGCGTCGCAGGGGTACGCGGCCGAGGGCATCACCTCGGTGACGGATGCGGGGGTGGCCGGCGGGTGGATCGGGCACAGCCCGCTCGAGTTCGGCGCGTATCAGCGCGCCCGGGACGCGGGGCTGCTGCGCACCCGCTTCCAGACGATGGTCACCCTGGACGCGCTGCACTCGGTGGACGGCCATCCCGACGACGGCACGCACCTCACCCTCGACGCCGGCGTGCGCACGGGCGTGGGCGACGAGTGGCTGCAGATCGGGCCGGCGAAGGTGTTCACGGACGGGTCGATGCTCGGGCAGACCGCCGCGATGACCGAGGACTACTGCGGCCACGGTCATGGCCGCGGTTACCTGCAGCAGGACGCGGGGGAGATGCGCCGGGCGTGCCTCGGTGCGGCGGCCGCCGGCTGGGCGCTGGCCCTGCACGCGATCGGCGACGCCGCCCTCGACTTCGCCCTCGACGTGATCGCCGAGGCGCGGGGCCGGTTCGGGCGGCCCGTGATGCCGCACCGCGTGGAGCACGGCGGGGTGGTCCGCGACGATCAGGTGGCCCGTATGGCCGAGCTGGAGGTCGTGATGGCCACCCAGCCGAACTTCATCAGCGCGTTCGGCGGGTCGGTGCGGGAGCGGATCGGGCCGGAGCGGGCCGCGCTGTCGTACCCGGCCGGGCGGCTGCTGCGCGCGGGCCTGGTGCTGCCGGGCAGCTCGGACCGTCCCGTGGCCGGCGGCCGCCCGCTGGAGGTCATCCAGGACTTCGTGCTGCGCCGCACCGAGACCGGCGAGCAGTACGGCCCGGACGCGGAGCGGCTCACGGTGGCCGAGGCCCTGCACGCCTACACGGTCGGCTCCGCGGAGGCGACCGGCTGGGGCGGCCGCAAGGGGCGGCTCGTCGCAGGCCAGCTCGCGGACTTCACGGTGCTCAGCGAGGACCCGCGCGTGGTGCCGAGCGACCAGATCGCGGCGATCGACGTCGTCGCCACAGCCGTGGGCGGGGAGTTCGTGCACGGCGGGCTGTGACGCCCGGTCCCGGCACCGGCCCCGACTCCTCGCGACGAGCCCTGCGATATGGCCCTTACCCGCCTGGTTTAGGGGCCATATCGCAGGGCTCGTCATCCAGGGGAGCGGGTGGGGCACGTCCGGTGACCCGGCGGTCAGCCGTGGCTCTGCTGGGGGGCTGCTCCCTACGCTCGGAGGACGGCGCGCAGACCGCGCGTCGCCCCGAGACCGTGAGGAGCACCCCGTGGCGCACGACGACGCGAACACCACCACCACCGACCAGCTCACCCTGCAGGACCCCACGAAGCGCTACCCCGTGATCAGCCCGCCGGAGCAGTCGCTGCCCGGCACCGGCCTGGACGCGGAGATGACGCCGAAGGCCGATCTGGGTGAGAAGTCCTACCGCGGCACCGGCCGTCTCGAGGGCCGCAAGGCGCTCATCACCGGCGGCGACTCCGGCATCGGCGCGGCCACCGCGATCGCGTTCGCTCGCGAGGGCGCCGACGTCGTGATCACCTACCTGCCGGAGGAGGAGAAGGACGCCCAGCACGTCCTCGAGGTCCTGCAGGCGGAGGGGCGCACCGCCGTCGGGATCCCCGGTGACCTGCGCGACAAGACGTTCTGCGTCGACCTCGTGGCCCAGGCGGTCGAGAAGCTCGGCGGGCTGGACGTGCTGGTGAACAACGGCGGCAAGCAGGTGGCGCAGGACTCGATCGAGGACATCGACGACGAGCAGCTCGAGGCCACCTTCGACATCAACATCCTGGCCCAGTTCCGCCTGGTCAAGGCCGCCCTGCCGCACCTGAAGCCGGGCTCCACGATCATCAACACCACCTCCGTGGTCGCCTACATGGCCCCGGAGCAGCTGGTGGACTACTCCGCCACCAAGGCCGCCATCAACACCTTCACGAAGGCCCTGGGCCAGCAGCTGGCCCCGAAGGGCATCCGCGTGAACGCCGTGGCGCCCGGGCCGATCTGGACCCCGCTGCAGCCCTCCGGCGGCCAGAAGCCGGAGGCCCTGCCGGAGTTCGGCCAGTCCACTCCGCTGGGCCGCGCCGGGCAGCCCACCGAGCTCGCCCCGGCGTACGTGTTCCTGGCCTCGCCGGAGTCCTCCTACGTGGTGGGCGCGACCATCCCGGTCACCGGCGGCATGCCGACGCCGTGAGGTGAGGCCTGTCAGGCGGGGCGTGTACCCCGCGATAGACAAGGTGACGGTCGTGGTCGCCTCCGGACACCGGAAGCGACCACGACCGTCACCTTGTCTGTGGGGTGGGGCTGCAGGCTCCACAGCCTTGTGCGGAATCACCTGATGGAGCCCGGCGGTGTCGCGCGGAGCCGGCTCAGCGAAGACGCGGAGATCCCGCGTGGTGTGCGTCTGGGCGCAGTTCTCAGGCACAGACCTAGCCTCAACGAAGGGGGTGGGTGACTCCGCGCGACGAAGACGACCCTACGTGAGGACGCGCGTGCTGGGGAGGCGCCCCCATGGCGCGCGGGGCAGGCGGGCCAGGGGATGTACCCCTACTAGCTGATAGTAAGTATGTGAGTGAGAACTTGCTAAGAGGGTTCCATTATTGACCCTGTGCGCCCGCTCTGTCAGCATCTGTGTCATGCCTCACCGAGGCTTCCGACCACTCGATCTTCGCGCGGGAGGCGGACACGTTAAGCGGGGGCAGCGCCCGAGCGAATGGGGCGGCCCCGAGACCAGGACGAAAGGCCGCGTCATGTCTGACTTCGACACCCTGTCCCTCGAGGACCTCCTCGCCGCGTGTGCTCCCGGGGGGAGCACCTCACTCTTGTCGGAGACCCCGCTCCGGCCCGCCGGCGGCCCCGGGGCGGTGATCGCGCCGGCCAAGGTGATCGAGGGCCGGGGTGAGCCCACCTACGCCTACGAGCGTCGGATGGAACTCGACGAGGCCGGTCAGCCGCGACCGGTGTGGACCGTCGTCGTGGACAGCAAGCAGTCGGTCTCCAACCGGGACGAGGACGCCATCATCTCCGCTCGGCGGGATCAGGGGACACCGGAGGGAGAGGCGCTGCGCAAGGTGCCGACCATCGAGGTGCGTTACGGAGAGGCTGTCGAGTCGGATCTCTCCCTGCCTCATCGTGCGTTCGACGGACACATCCGGGCGGCCACCCTTGACGGTGCTCCCGTGACGCAGACCGAGGCCTACCGTGCACTGCGAGACGCCACGAAGCTCGACGCCCGGGCTCTGCTGGACGCCGCACCGACGGCCTTGGTCCTCGGCGCATGGGACTCCACTCGGAAGTCGCATCAGGGCCGCTACCAGTCCTGCATGACGGGTGAGATCATCGGCGTTCTGGCCGACCAGGACCAGGAGGGCGGGGCGCCGCGGACCAATCGGCGCGCAGCTGGCCGTGTGGACCCCGTCGCGGCGAGCGTCAAGCCATCGGCCAAGGACGTCGAGGCACTGGTCAAGGCGCAGGCGGGTGAACTGAGCGCCAAACTGCAGGACAAGGTGCTCGCCGAGGCCAAGAAGAAGGGGGAGACCGGATCGTCCATGTCCACGCTCGGCCTGGGCCACATCCCGCCGGTCCTCGGCGAACTGGGCGGTGTCGCGTGCCGTTCCATCATGCGACGACGCCTCCTGTCCTTTTCCGCGCTCCGTCAGCTCCGCTTCGGCGGCACGACGGAGCAGGACGTGGCGTGCCGCGCCCTGCTCGCGGCCTACGCCCTGCTCGGCATGGCCCTCTCGGACCGCGAGCTGCATCTGCGTGCGAACTGCCATCTGGTCGAATCCGATGAGCCGACCGTGACCCTCGACCTCCGGTACGGCAAGTCCCGGGCGCTCGCCCCCATCACGGACGAGGTGGCCGTCCAGGTGTTCGAAGCGGCGCTGGCGCATGCGAAGTCGGTCGCCGGTGTCGAGTGGAACGGGCAGACCATCCAACTGGTGGGCGACCCGGCGATCCTGGGCGCCGCCAGCACCGACGACGTCGAGGTGTGACCATGGGCGGACTCGTCATCAGCGCGGACTTCCCGCTGGGCGTCTACACGGGCCACGGGCCGGACGGCGGCGCAGAGCGATTCCCTGATGTCGCGAGGCTCTTCTCGGCCCTCGTGCAGGCGGCCGCTGCGGGGACTCTTTCGACGGGGGATCCTGAGGCTCCGTTCACGGCAGAGTCGTTGGCCGCCCTGGACTGGCTCGAGGAGCATCCGCCGGATGCGTTGGTCCTGCCTGGTCACACGCCCGTGGCACCTGGCGTGCGACGCTTCGCGTACCGGAAGGAGGGGGTCTTCCTCAAGGAGGTCGGCAAGACCAACTACAAAGTGACCGGCCGGCCTGTCTCGGACGGAACTGCGCTCGGCGGCCCCGTGCAGTGGGTCTGGGATGACGGGCCCAGCGGGACGGACACACAGGTCTGCTCAACTCTGGAACAACTCTGCGCGGACGTGCCCCATCTCGGAGAGGCGTCGTCGCCCGTACGTCTGACGGTGCACGAGGGGGAGGGCCTTCCGGCGCCCACGCATCGACGTGACCGGAATGCAAGTCTGCGTGCGGTCCCCGGTGCGGTGCGGCAGGCGATGCCGAGTCCCGGACGGAGGGCAGAGCTCGACCGTGCCCACGCGGCAACGACGCTGGGGCGGAAGCCCTCGGCTAGCGGCGACAAGCACACGACGTCGGCGGTGCCGCATGCCACCCTGCCGCCGCGCGACCACCTCCGGAGCGGGATCTTCGCGCCGGTCGAGCACCACGAACCTGACGTTCCCTGGACCCAGGTGCTGGCGGTCCCCGTCATCGGGGCCAACTCCACTGTCCCTGAAGAGCGGTACGTGAGTGTCTGCGTCGCCCTGCACCGCGCGCTCGTGTCGCGCCTGGGCCCCGACGCCCCGCCGGAGATCACCGGCCGTTATGCGCCGTCCGTCGCCCCACCGGCCAACCGTGTCGCACTCCACCTGGCGCCGGGGGACCTTCCGAACCTGCCGTTCTCGGACGGACGGGATCGATTCCTCGTCCTGGTGCCGCGAGGGATGCCCGGGCCCGCCCTGGGGATGCTGGCATCAGCCTTGGCCGGGGTCCGCCGTGTCGTCACCTCAGAGCACCAGCTGACCGTTGCACCTGAGGAGATCGAGGTGTACGACGGGACTGAATTCTGGAAGGCTCCGACCGAGGGTGCGGTGCGGACGTGGGACGCCCAGCCGGCCGTGGTCGTAGAGCGACGGCTCAAGTCCAAACCCCCGATCCGGGACGTCGACCTGGCTGCCGCATGGTCTTTGGGCAATGTGCTCCGTGACGTCGAACCGGCGTTCGCGACGAAGGACCCTGTCGCTCGGCACGCAGCGGTTGTGGAGAGCGGGGCGCAGCTTCGGGGCAGGGCGTTCCGCACGCTCACGCCGACGGCGTACGTCCACCGTACGGACCGCCGCAGCCCCATCGAGCCGTTCCGCCTCACGCTCACTCTCAGCACCGCCGTGCCTGACCGGGCCATCCTCGCGCTCGGTCAGAGCCGTCATCTGGGCTGCGGACTGCTGGTGCCCACGGACATTCCCGGATCGACCCAGGAGCGGTCATGAACGTCAATGACAAGGCGGCCTTGACCGTCGCCATCGATGAGTTCGACGAGTTCTTCGCCGCCGTGAACCATGGCCGTGAGCCCTACGCCTGGCAGCGTGCTCTGCTGAGGCAGGTCGTGACGACGGGACGCTGGCCTGACGCCGTCGTTGCGCCCACGGGCGCTGGCAAATCGAGCGTCTTGGAGGTGCACGTCTTCGCGGTGGCCATGACCCACGCACCCGGGTGGGAAGGGGCCCGGGCCCCTCGTCGCCTCTGGCACGTGGTGGGGCGCCGAGCGCTCGTTGACGACATGGCCTCCCGGGCCGAGGCTGTGTTCGATCAGCTCGCCGAGATCACGGACGTCCCGATCGAGGCGCCTTTGAGCCGAGTCGCAGCTGCCCTGAGGCGCATCTCGCCGGCCGGGCAACCGGGCTCGGTGACAACGCTCCGCGGCGGGATCGCACCGGAGCGTGGATGGCAGGACGACCCGGTCTCCTGCCAGGTGATCTGTGCGACGCCGGACATGGCCGGCAGCCGGCTCCTGTTCCGTGGCTATGGCTCCACCGCAGGGATGCGTCCCCGCGAGGCGGGGCTGATCGCATACGACTCCGTGCTGATCCTGGACGAGGCCCATCTCAACCGGCAGCTGCTCACCACGGCTCGTCGCGTCGCGTCGCTCGCCGGTGAGTCACCTCTCGCCGCTCACGTGCCCGTACTGCAGGTCGTCGAGACGACGGCCACTCCGGCGGGACTCGCGCCGGCCCAGACTTCTATCGGCGTCGAGCTTTCGGACATCCGCACGGGTGCCGTGGGGGAGGCGCTCCTGCGCCGTCTGGACCGTCCGAAGCCAGTCCATCTGCACCTGGACGGCCCCTGGCTCGCTGGGGGCATAGCGCGTGAAACGACGCAGGGAGCGCAGGAGATCGCCCGCATGGTGACGGACGCCGTGCAGGCGGGACACACCCCCGTGGGGGTCGTCATGAACCGCGTCGCGTCGGCCCTGGCCGTTCATCGTGCCCTCCGCGGTCTCAATGGCGGCCTCGATGTCGTGCTCGTCGTAGGGCCGCGCCGGCGCTGGGAGCAGGCCCTCGAACGATCCCGGACCCCGGATGTCTACGTGGCGACCCAGGCGATCGAAGTCGGCCTCGACCTGGACTTCGGGTTCCTCATCACGGATATCGCGTCAGGGTCGGCGCTTGCGCAGCGGGCGGGGCGGCTCAACCGCACCGGGGCTCGGGAATCCGCCCCCATGCATGTGCTCTGTCCGTCCGCCGATCCCACGGCCAAGACGGCGGCCCCTTACGAAGTGCAGGACATCACCGACGCGCTCGAGTGGCTCCGGGATCGCGCGGAGGATCCGAAGGGGGTGAGTCCCGCTGCTCTCCTGGAGAACCCGGCCCCGTCCTCCACCCCGGCCAGGCCCGTCCTCAGCGAGATCGAAGCCGCGCGCGCGGCCCTGTTCAGCCGCACGTCCGAGGCACTGGCCGTCGAACCGGACTTGACGCTGTGGCTGAGGGACTCACTGGACGCGGAAACGGACGTCGCCGTCGTGGGCCGCCGGCTTCCCCGTCTCGGCGAAGACGCTGGAGAGGACTGGTCAGGGTTGGACCAGGCGGAGTCCGCGGCGTTGCTGGCGACTGCCCCACCTCAGCCGCATGAGGCCTATCCGGTCACGCTCTCCCGGCTGCGCCTGCTGCTCGCCGGGGGCCGCCGCGGGCGGGCGACGCCCGCGTTCGTACGTCGTGGACGCCAGTGGACGCTCGTGGATCCGGATGCCTCGGGTCACGGGATTGTCCCGGGGGATGTCGTCTGCGTCCCCCACGACTGGGCTGCCACACACCATCACGTCCTGGTCGAGGATGGCCGGGAGCCTGTCGGCGACGTCCTCGACCCGCGGTCTGCGGACGGGACGATGCTCTCGCTCGAACCGGTGAAGGCCAGTCAGCGCAGGGTGGTGTTCATGACCGGCGTCGCCTCGCCTGGCGTGCAGGACCACCTTCGATGCTCTCTATTGGAGGTCTGCGCGGACCTGCAGGAGGCGGACGTTCCGCTGACCCTCCTCAGCGTGCTGGATGCGTTGGATGACCGGGGACAGTCCGCGTGGCTCACCGCTTATCTCGGCCAGTGGGCGGACCCGGACCTGGTCGCACGATTCGACGTGAGGGTCCACGTGGGTGGCCGGGCTCCCGGCTCGCCGCAGCAGGCGGCATGGGTGGTGTTCGAGCTGCTGGACGCGGCCGATCCCGACGACGCCCAGCTGTCTGCGACAACCGGGCGCAGCCCTGTGTCCCTCGCCGAGCACCAGAGGGACGTGGCAGACCGGGCCGGCGAGTTCGCCCAGGTCCTCGGCCTGCCTGAGGGCCTGAAGCGGACGTTGACTGTGGCGGGGGCACACCACGACGACGGCAAGAGCGACGACCGCTACCAAGCTTGGCTGACCCAGGGCGTGGCTGGCGTGGACGAGCCGATGGCGAAGAGTCTGCTGAGCGCCCTGCCCTTCCGTCAGTCACGGTTCCTCCCCGCTGGCTGGCGGCACGAGCAGCTGTCCGCCGCAATGCTTCACGCGCATGCGGACGGGGCGGACGCCCTGGCCGTGCGTCTGGTGGGAACCAGCCACGGACATGGGCGCGGCACGTTCCTGATGGGCGCGGAGAGTCTTGTCCACCCGGAGGCACCCCCTCACGTCCGCATGGCCGCGGAGGAACTGTTCGACGTCGGAGTCTGGGACGCACTGGTTCTGTCCGTGGAACAGACGTGGGGGCTGTGGGCTGTGGCCTGGCTCGAGGCGGTCCTGCGGGCCGCCGACGTGACGATCTCGAAGGAAGGACGATGAACATGGCCCGCACGACTGAGCCGGTGACCCTGGCTGGGACGTGGGACGTGCTGCTGTCCCATGCGGCGCTGCTCGGCGCCGCGATGATCGTGGAGGAGGAACTGGGAGCCGGTGCCGTGCGGCTGCGGTGGACCGACGAGCCGGACTCTCGACCGCAGTTGTGTGGGGCAGGGCTTGATGCCGCGGCCTTTGGCAGCCTCATCCACCGGCATGCGACCCGGCATGTCCAAAACCCGGGGGGCTGGCTGTACTCCACGGACGCGGTGGCTGGATCGTTGTTCTCGGCCCGGACCAAGATGCCGGCGTCCGAGCACGGGTGGGCAGACCTGCTGCATGATCGCACAGAGGTGGCGCGGCCATTGCGCGGCCTCGACTCGGCTCTCGTGGTGGGCTTGGGGGAGCGGGCCTGGTGGCACAGGACGAGTAAGTCGTTCCGGCCGGACCATGGCGCGGCCGCCTGGGAGATGCGCACCAGGAACAAGGGCATGGAGTTCATCGCGCATTCGCTCCTCCCCACGGGAAGGGCCGTGGCCGGCCGAGCGGTGGAGGCAGTGACCTCGGGCCTTCTCGGGACCACGGTGGAGGACGAACCGGGCAAGAACAAGCCGGATTCCCGCACGGCGACGGGCATGGCCCCCCTGGGGCCGGTGGATGCTGCGCGGGCCTGGGTGGGGCTGTGGGCGCTCGCGGCCTTGCCCGTCTGGGCGGACAGCCACGGGCGGTCCGTTTCGTCCGCTCATATCCCAGCCCGCAGGGAGTCGTTGGCGCGGCTGTTGATGCCGGTGCCGACATCCTGGGTGACGGTGGCGCGGATGCAGGCCGCCTTGCGCTCGCGATACCTGCTCGTGGCGGGGGAAGACGCGACAGGGCCCAGCTTGGGCTCAGCCGAGACGACGGCGGCTCAGGCGATCCTGGAGGAGTGGGGGTTCGCTCAGATCCTGAGCTTCCCCGTGAACGTCACCGGCAGTGCGTCGGCCCCGGAGCGGCGCACTCTCGCGGCGAGGGCGCTGAGATGACTGAGCACGACACGGGGGAGCCGTATGCTGACTCGCTGCCATTCAGTCTGGTCGCGCACTGGAGTTTCTGCCCGCGTCGGGCATGGCTCGAGGCCATGGACGAGAAAGCGCCGAAGGTGGCGCAGATCCAGCAGGGAGTGGCGGACCATGCGCGGGTGGACGTGCCCACCACACGTGAGGCTCAGACGATGCGCGGCATCGACGTGCGCGACCCGTCTCTCGGCGTCCACGGGCGAGTCGACCGGGTCGAGCGACTCCCGTCGGGGCGTCTACGCGTCGTCGAGCACAAAGCCACCCCGGTGAAGCGAGCTGCCCGAATCAGCGATGCCAATCGTCTGCAGCTGGTACTGCAGACGATGGCGCTCGAATCCCAGGGGAACACGGTGGAGGACGCCGAGGTGTACTTCACCACCCATCACCGGCGGGTCCCGGTCGAGATCTCGGCAGCGCACCGAAAGGCCGCCCGTGATGCGGTGGCATCGGCTCGGTCCGTGGTCAACGGGAAGACCGCTCCGGCACCGTTACTGGACGACCCGAGGTGCATGCGGTGCTCCCACGCCTCCGTCTGCCTCCCTGAGGAACGGCAGGAAGCAGAAGTGCTGTCCCGAATCGTCCCGCCGGACCCTGCCGGTGAGACCCTGCACCTCACTGTGCCGGGGAGTCGAGCGAGCATGTCGGCCGGGCGGATCACGGTGGTGAAGGGCGATGAGCGGCTGGCCAGCATCCCTTTGGAGCGGGTGTCGGCCGTCGTGGTGCACGGCAACGTCGACCTCTCAGGAGCGTTGCTGCGGGAGCTGATGTGGCGAGGCCTTCCCTGTGTCTGGTGCACGGGGGCAGGGCGCGTCGTCGGGTGGACCAATGGAGTCAAGCCGCCGAATGGCGGCGCACGCTTCCGTCAGTTCGCGGCATCGGCCGAAGGCCGAGTGGACATCGCTCGCGAGTTCGTGGTGGCCAAGGTCGCGAACCAGGCTACGATCCTCCGGCGTTTCGGAGGCATGCCAGCTGTGGTCAAGCGTCTTCGATCGGCGACGCGACTGGCGAGCACGGCGACGTCCACCGGCCAGTTGTTCGGAATCGAGGGCCGGGCCGCCGCAGAGTATTTCGCAGGATTCCCGGGACTGCTGGCGCCAGGTGTGGACGCGGGCGTGGCTGAGTCCTTCCCCGGTCGGGTCGGGCGAGGGGCCACCGACCCGTTGAACATCGCCTTGAACTACGGGTATGGGATGCTCCTGTCCGAGGTGATCCGTGCGGTCCTGGCCTGCGGCCTGGACCCGCATGCCGGGGTGCTGCACTCCAGCGGACGGAACAAGCCGGCCCTGGCGCTGGACCTGATGGAGGAGTTTCGTCCGCCCGTGGTGGATTCCGCCATCTTGGCCGCGTTCAACAATGGCGAGTTGGGGCGACTGTCTTTCACTCACGTGCTCGGCGGCGCGCGGCTCACCCAGACCGGCCGGCGCAAAGTGATCGCGGCGGTGGAACGGCGTCTCGGGACGGAGTTCAAGCACCCCGTCTTCGGATACAGAGTGACGTGGCGCCGCGCGATAGAGGTCCAGGCGAGGATGTTCCTCGGCGTCCTGGATGGCTCGCAGGAGGTCTACAAGGGGGTGCGAGTCCGTTGAGTGCCCGGGATCGTCTCCGGAGGCGACTCATCGCCTATGACATTCCTGACGACCGCCGCAGATCCCGGGCGGCCCGCGTCCTCGAAGGGTACGGAGATCGAGTCCAATATTCAGTCTTCGTGGTGGATGCCTTGCCCGCCCAGTTCGTCTCCCTCCAGGCAGCCCTCGAAGCGGTGCTGGATCCGGGCGAGGACAGCGTGCTGGTCTGCGACCTCGGGCTGACGGCCACGCTTGGCGCAGAGCAGTTCAGCTTTCTGGGTCGATCACGCGAGATTACTGTGGACGGGCCCATCATCATCTGAAGCGAGCCAGGGACCTTCGCGAGCGCTCCGTCGATGTCCGGAATCCGGCGAGCCGTCGCATCAGAAAAGGGCTTGTCAGCCCACGGTTCATGGGCCGAGGCCGAAAGGCATGGAGCTCCACGGACGCCTCTTGAGCCCAGGGCTCGCCGAAGGTCGCGTCTGCCCATGTCAAGGGGCTGTAATCTGAGGTGCTGTCTCCGCTCCTTTGGAGAGCGGACTTCGTTGAGGCGCGTTCAGGCACCCGGCACCCGGCGACCACGGCACAGTCTCCGCTCCTTTGGAGAGCGGACTTCGTTGAGGCTTGATGGACCCCAGGACGTCGTGCGTGCCACCGGTCTCCGCTCCTTTGGAGAGCGGACTTCGTTGAGGCACGCAGTACAGCGTGGAGCGGGCCGGCACCCTCTACGTCTCCGCTCCTTTGGAGAGCGGACTTCGTTGAGGCATCGTGATCGCGAACGCGTGCGTGGACGAGGTGACGGGTCTCCGCTCCTTTGGAGAGCGGACTTCGTTGAGGCGCGGACCCGCAGGGTGTGCTCCGCGCCGGCCCGGCCCGGTCTCCGCTCCTTTGGAGAGCGGACTTCGTTGAGGCCGCGAGGACGTGGCCAAGGCCGCCCAGGTCTCCGGCGTCTCCGCTCCCTTGGGGAGCGGACTTCGTTGAGGCGGCCTTCAGGGTGGCCCGTCCACACAGATCATGGGTGTCTCCGCTCCTTTGGGGAGCGGACTTCGTTGAGGCGTGATCGTCGGGCCGGGCCGCCCGGACACCCCCTCAGTCTCCGCTCCTTTGGGGAGCGGACTTCGTTGAGGCAACGGGCTGCTCATGGAGAACCAGACGACCTCCGGTCTCCGCTCCTTTGGGGAGCGGACTTCGTTGAGGCCGCATGGCCGTCGAGTCGTCCCGGAACGTCCACGCCAGTCTCTGTAAGCGGCCATGAAAAGCTGCCCATAGGTGGCCAGGGAATGACCCGCTGACGGCCATGAGGACTGCCCAGTGATGGCCACGGGAACTGCCCG
>NZ_QNRG01000013.1:0-62729 GCF_003315015.1 Micrococcus sp. KT16
TACGCCCGCCCCTACACCTCAGAGCAGGCTCGGCGTGAGGCCCTGGCGGTGTGGGTGAACCACTACAACTACCATCGGCCTCATACCTCCTGCGGGGACGCCCCGCCAACCTCGTTGGCACCGGCCCGAGTCAACAACGTCATGCCCTCCTACATCTAGGCGGTCGGCCCGGCCGGGTTCCCTCCCCGTCCGGGGCGGCGTCTAGGCTCGAGGCGTGAGCACCCAGACCGAGCATCGCGGCCTGTTCGTCGCCGTCGAGGGACCGGACGGATCCGGCAAGTCCACCCAGGCCCGCGCCCTGACCGAGGCCCTGCGCGCCGCGGGCCACGAGGTGGTGCTCACGCGCGAGCCCGGCGGCTCGGACCTGGGCGAGACGCTGCGGGAGCTGCTGCTGGACCCCGGGCACGCCCCCGTGGACCCCCGCACCGAGGCGCTGCTGTTCGCCGCGGCCCGGTCCGCCCATGCCGTCCGCACGCTGCGCCCCGCGCTGGCCCGGGGCGCCGTCGTCGTCACGGACCGGTATGTGGACTCGTCCGTGGCCTACCAGGGCGCGGCGCGCGGGCTGGGCGAGGCGCGGATCGCCGCCCTGAACGAGTGGGCCACGGACGGCCTCGTCCCCGATCTGACGGTGCTGATCGACGTGGACGCGGCCACCGCCGCGGACCGGCGTGACCGCCGCGCGGCGGAGGGCGAGGGCACCCCCGACCGCATGGAGCGGGAGACGGCGGACCGGCACGAGGCCCTGCGCGCCGCCTTCCTCGCGCGCGCGGCGGCCGCGCCCGAGCGGTACCTCGTGCTCGACGGCGCGCTGCCGCCGCAGGAGCTCACCGCCCGCGCGCTGGCCCGCGTCACCGCCCAGGCGGCCGACCGATGACGGCCCCCGCCCCCGCCGTGTTCGCGGACCTCGCGGGCCAGGAGGCCGCGGTGGCCCAGCTGCGCCGCGCCGCGGCCGAGGACCGTCCCACCCACGCCTGGATGTTCACGGGCCCGCCCGGCTCCGGCCGGTCGACGGCGGCGCGTGCGTTCGCCGCGGCCCTGCAGTGCGAGGTCGCAGACCCGGCGGCGCGCGGCTGCGGCGAGTGCCACGCGTGCCGCACCGTCCTCGGCGGCACCCACCCGGACGTGACCGTGCTGGCCACCGAGGCGGTGAGCTATCGGATCGAGGACGTCCGCGCCCTCGTGGAGGCCGGCCAGTCCACCCCCGCCACCGGGCGCTGGCGGATCTTCCTCATGGAGGACGCGGACCGCATGACGGAGCGCGCCACGAACGTGCTGCTCAAGGCCATCGAGGAGCCGCCGGCCCGCACGATCTGGATGCTGTGCGCCCCGTCCCCCGCGGACGTGCTCCCCACCGTCCGCTCCCGCTGCCGGCTGATCACGCTGAGCATCCCCGCCGTGGAGCAGGTGGCGGAGCTGCTGCACCGCCGCGACGGGCTGGACCGCGAGACGGCGCTCACCACCGCCCGGATCTCCCAGTCGCACGTGGGCATGGCCCGCCGCCTCGCGCGGGACCCTGAGGCCCTCGAACGCCGCGAGCGCATCCTCTCCCTGCCGCTCCAGGCCACCGCCGTCTCCGACGCGATGGCCCTGGCCGCCACGTTGGCCGAGGTGTCCAAGGCCGAGGCCGAGTCCGCCGCCGAAGCCCGGGACGCCGAGGAGCTCGAGGCGCTGCGCCGCTCCCTGGGCCTCGAGCCCGGCGAGCCCGTCCCGCCCAAGCTCCGCCACCACGTCAAACGGCTCGAGGAGGACCAGACCCGCCGGCGGCGCCGCGCCGTCCGGGACTCGCTGGACCGGGCCATGATCGACGTCATGGGCCTGTTCCGGGACGTGCTGCGCGTGCAGCTGGGGGCCGACGGCGAGCTCATCAACGAGCACCGTCGGGACGAGATCGAGGCGTACGCCCGCGGCGCCGCCGGCGACTCGGCCGAGGTGCTCGCCCGGATCGACGCCGTCACCACGGCCCGGGAGCGCATCGCCGCCAACGTGCCGGAGCAGCTGGCCCTCGAAGCCATGATGCTGGCGCTGCTGCCCCGCCGGGTGCGCACCCCGCGACGTCGCTGAGCGGCCGCGCGGGGCGGGCCGGCGCCGGCTCAGCGGGTGCGGACCACCAGGTCCGGCACGTCGGCCAGGCCCGGCACCACCCGGTCCGCGCCCGCCGCCAGCAGGACGTCGTCCGCGTCGCGACCCGTGCGCACGCCGACCACGAGTCCGGCCCCCGCGCGGCGCCCGGCCGTCATGTCCTCCGCGGTGTCCCCGACCACCAGGACGCTGCGGACGTCGTCGAGGTCGAGACCGAGCAGGGCGGTGAGGATCATGTCCGGGTAGGGGACGCCGCGGCCGGCGTCGTCCGGGGAGAGGCTCAGATCCGCCAGGCCCATCCACCCCAGCGACTCGAGGATCATGTTCTGGGTGTGGCGGGCGTAGCCGGTGCACAGGCACACGTGGAGGCCGAGGGCGCGCAGGCGGACGAGCGCCTCCTCCGCGCCCGGGACGGCCTGGACGCCGTGCTCGGCCAGCAGCGCGTCGAAGGCCGCCTCGAACGTGCGGGTCGCCGCCGCGGCCACCGCCCGGTCGGCGAACACGCGGGGGAACACGGCCGTGCGCGAGGTGGGCCGGAGCGCGCGGAACCGCCGAGCGGCGTCGTCGTGCTCCGGCGTGCCCGCCGGGACGCCGTGCTGGTCCAACGTGCGGGCGAACGCCGTGTCCTGGAGCCCGTGCTCCACGATGGACGTGCCGGACATGTCCACCACGGCCAGGCGGAGGGGCGCGGCTGACGAGGCCGCGGCGGGGGGTGCCGGGGTGCGAGGGGCGTGGGGCAGGCTCATGCGTCTCCCGTCGACGGTGTGTGCCCACCAGGGAACCGTCCCCGTCTGGCCGCGGCGTGGCCTGGGGGTGAACGCCTGCGGAAGGCGCGGGCCACAGTCGGTGGCCCGCGCGCCCGGCCGCGCGGTGGAATCGGGGCCGCGAAACCGGTATGCTCGTCAGCCGTGGCCGTTCACGGTCACGTGCCTCCTTAGCTCAGCTGGCCAGAGCAGCTCCCTCGTAAAGAGCAGGTCGCCGGTTCGAATCCGGCAGGGGGCTCCCCCGGACCCCGCCGCGTGATCACGCGGCGGGGTCCTCTCGTCTTCGGGCCGGCCGTCCGGGGCGCGCCGCCGTCAGAGCCCGGCTCCCAGCTCCTCCGCCCGGTCCAGGTGGCCGAGGGTGCGTTCGGCGTGCCGGCCGACCGACTCCGCCGAACCCTGACCGAGCCGGTACAGGGCGAGGGCCTGGGCGGTGGCGGCCAGCTCGTGCGCGGCGCGGGAGAGCTCACGGTGGACGTCGGCGGCCTCGGCCGGGATGTGCTCGCCGTCGCCCTCGTGGTCCCGGTGCAGGCGGACGCACAGGGCACGGACCGCGGGGAGCCGTTCCGTGAGGACGTTGCCGGCGTGGACCACGCCGTTGCGCTCCTCGGGGCTCAGCACGTCCGTGCCCCGCTGGCCCTCCAGCACCTGCCAGTAGCGGTCCAGGGCCCGGCTGAGTCGGTCGTGGGCACGGCGCCACAGCCCCGTGCCGAGCTCGCGGTCGTCGGCACGCTCCTGACGGAAGCGTGCGAAGGGCCCCCTCATGCGCGGTCGCCGGACGGCCGGCGCGCGTCGGCGGGGTCGGTGACGAGCACGACCTTGCCCGTGCGGGTGGCGGAGTCGAACCAGTCGAACGCCTCGGCGGCCTCGGCGAGCGGGAAGCACGCCCCGACGCTCGCGTCGATGCGGCCCGCCGCCACCAGGGGCCACACGGCACGTTCGGCCGCGGCCACGATCCCGGCCTTGTCCACGACCGAGCGGGAGCGGAGCGTCGCCCCCGTGAGCCAGCCGCGCTTGACCACCAGCTTCATGATGTTGAAGTCCTCCGGGACGGCGCCGCCCTGGACCGCGAGCGTCACGATGCGTCCCTCGGGGGCGAGCGCGGACACGTTGGGCGCCAGGTACGGGGCGCCGACGACGTCGAGGATGACGTCCGCGCCGTGGCCGTCCGTGACCTCCTTGACCCACGGGGCGAAGGCACCGGACTCGGCGGCGCGGTGGTCGAACATGTGCTCGGTGCCCAGCCGCCGACCGAGCGCCACCTTCTCCGGGCCGCCGGCGGTGCCCAGCACCCGTGCACCGAGCGCGGCGAGGAACTGGACGGCGAAGGAGCCGATGCCGCCGGTGGCGCCGTGCACGAGCACCCGGTCCCCGGCCTGCACGCCCGCACGGCCCACGAGCGCCGAGTGCACCGTGCAGGCGACCTCCGGCAGGGCCGCCGCCTCGACGAGGCCGACGCCGTCGGGGACGGCCATGAGCTGGCCCGTCGGCACGGCGACGTACTCGGCGAAGCCCCCGCCGGCCAGGAGAGCGCACACCCGGTCACCGACGGCGAAGCGCCCCTCCCCCGGCATCCCGGCCTCGGGTCCCAGCGCCGCCACGGTGCCGGAGACCTCGAGCCCGGGGATCTCGGAGGCGCCGCGCGGCGGCGGATAGCGGCCCTCGCGCTGCGCGATGTCCGCGCGGTTGAGACCCGCGGCGGCCACGTGCACCAGCACCTCGCCCGGGCCGGGGTCCGGCACGGGCTCGTGGCCCACGCGGACGACGCCGTTGTCGCCGGCACCGGTGAATCGCACGGCGCGCATCTGTGCGGGGACGTCCATGGGGGTCTCCTCCTCTGGTCGGGGGTCGAGGGTCCATCCTCGCGCGCGGGGGCCGGACTCGCCACCGGCCGCCCGCCGGGCCACGGGCTAGAGTGGGTCCTCGACGCGGCGGCCCACACCGTCGCGGTCAGGCCCGGGATGGTTGTCCGAGCGGCCGAAGGAGCCGGTCTTGAAAACCGGTGCGCGGTGACCCCGTGCCGAGGGTTCGAATCCCTCACCATCCGCGTGCACACGACGAGAGGCGGCGGGCCGGACGGCCCGCCGCCTCTCGTTCACCTGGAGGCCACCTGGATGTGATGGACTCCCCGCGTCACCCCGCCGTCCACCGGCGGCGCACCTCTGTCATCACGCATCCCGGGGAGAGCCATGCCCAGCCTGTTCCGCCGCCGTGCCGTCACCACGGCCGCCTGCACCGTCCTCGTCCTCGCGCCCGCGAGCGCGGCGCCCGCCCTGGCCGTCGAGACGGCCGCCGCGGACGAGACCACCATCTCGATCCTGTCCTTCAACGACTTCCACGGCGCGCTGTCCGCGGACTACATCGGCACGCAGTTCGCGGACACCGTGGAGGACTACCGCACCGCGTTCGAGGCCGAGCACGGCGCCGGCTCCACGCTGCTGACCAGCGCCGGCGACCTGATCGGTGGCTCGAAGTCCGTGTCCAACGTGCAGCAGGACAACCCGACGATCGACGTGATGAACGCGCTCGGCCTGGCCTCGCTGACCGCCGGCAACCACGAGTTCGACAAGGGCCTGGACGACCTGCAGGGCCGTGTGGAGTCCCGGGCCCAGTTCCCGGTGCTCTCCGCCAACCTGGTGGACCCGACGAGCAAGGAGCCCGTCCTCACCTCGCACGCCGTCTTCGACGTCGACGGCGTGCGCGTCGCGGTCATCGGCGCCTCCCCCAACGAGCTGTACGCGACCACCACCGGCGCGGGCCTGAAGGGCAACGAGGTCCTCGACGAGGTCGCCGCCGTGAACGCGGTCGCGGACGAGCTGGAGGCCCAGGACGCCGCCGACGTGATCGTGGCCTCGTACCACGACGGCGCCGCCGGGGCGGGCGAGCTGGCCGCCGAGCGGGCGGCCCGGGCCGAGTTCGACCGCATCGTCGGCGAGACCTCCTCCGCCGTGGACGTCATCTTCAACGCCCACACCCACCAGCTCTACCAGTACGACACCACGGCCGGCGGCGCCCACCGCCCCGTGATCCAGGCGGGCGCCTCCGGCAGCCACCTGGCCGCCGTCGAGCTGACCGTGGGCGCCGACGGCGAGGTCACCGGGCTCACCCCGCGCCTGCTGGCCCGGTCCACGCAGGCCCCCGCCGAGGCCGCCGCGGAATCCCCCGTCACCGCCCAGGTGTACGCGATCGAGCAGGAGGCCGTCGCGGTCTTCGAGGACCTGCAGGGCGAGGTCGTGGCCGACCTGTCCGCCTCCATCACCACCGACTACCAGAAGCTCATCGACGCCGGCGGCTCCTGGAAGGCCGGCGGCACGCGCGCCGCCGAGACCACCCTGGGCACCTGGGTGGGCGACGCCGTCAAGCACGCCGCCGAGCAGGCGAACCCCGAGGTGGACCTCGGCGTGACCAACCCCGGCGGCCTGCGCTCCGAGCTGCTGACGGACCGCTTCACCGACGGCGGCGCGTTCCCGGCCAAGCCGGCCGACCTCGTCGGTCGCCTCACCCTGGGCGAGCTGCTCGACATGGCGCCGTTCGGCAACACCATCACCTACTTCGACATCCCGGGCTCCTCCATCAAGCTGGCCCTCGAGGAGAACTGGCGGAACGACGTGCGCAAGTTCACCCTCGGCTGGTCCGAGGAGCTGACCTGGACCTACGACGAGTCCCGCCCGCAGGGGGACAAGGTGACCGGCGTGTGGATCGACGGCGAGCCGCTCCAGGCGGACCGCATGTACACGGTGGCCAGCCAGTCGTTCCTGGCCGACGACACCTGGACGACGCTCGGGGACCCGACCAAGGCCCCCGACGGCTACACCGCCTTCGCGACCGGCCGCCAGAACTTCGTGAACATGGGCCTGTTGGACTCCCAGGCGATCACGGACTACGCCCGCGCCCAGGACGCGGCCCACGGCGCCGTCGCCCCGGACTTCGGCAAGAACGGCGTGCCGGTCACCGACGCCCCCGCCTCGGTCGAGGCCGGGCAGGCCGTCGGCCTGACCCTCGGGGACCTCGTGGTGGACTCCGACGGCGCCCCCGCGGCGACCGCGGTCGACGTCGCCTTCCGCACGGCCGACGGCACCGCGACCGCCCTGGGCACCGTGGCCGTCCCCGCGGGCTCCGAGACCGTCACGCTCTCCGGGATCACCGCCCCCGCCGCGGCGGGCACGGGCGAGCTCGTGATGACCGTGCGCTACGCCGACGGCAGCACGACCGTGGTGCGCCATGCCCTCGAGGTCACCGCGGCCCCGTCCCCCACCGAGCCGGAGCAGCCCGCCCCGACCCACCCGGGCAAGGGTCATGGCAAGGGCCATGACAAGGGCGCCGACCACCCGGGCAAGGGCCGCGTGAAGGGCGAGGACCACCCGGGCAAGGGCCGCGGCGTGCAGCGCGGCGCCGCCACGCACCCCGTCTTCTCCGCCCATGCCTGGCTGACCGCCGCGGGCCTGCCGCGCTGACCCATCGAGAACGAGACCGAGGACGACATGACCCCCCTGCCCCGCTTCGCCGCGCGCACCGCGGTGACCACCGCCGCCCTGGCCCTGCTCGCCCCCGCCGTGGCCCTGCCCTCCCAGGCCAGCCCGGCCGGCGACTCCCTCGTCATCAACGAGGCATACACCAACGGCGGCTCCGCGAACGCCGTGTACACCCACAAGTTCGTGGAGCTCTACAACCCCACCGACCAGCCGATCAACCTCGACGGCTGGTCCCTGCAGTACCGCTCCGCCGCCGGCACGGCCGCGACCCAGGGCACGGTCGCGCTGTCCGGCACGGTGCCCGCGAAGGGCCACTTCCTGGTCTCCGGCGGCTCCAACGGCACCGCGGGCGCGGCCCTGCCGCAGGCAGACCTCGTGGCCGGCGGGGCGTTCAACCCCGCGGGCACCAAGGGCACGATCGTGCTCGCGCGCCAGGCGGGCACCGTGACGGACCTGCCGGTCGGCTCCGTGGTGACCGGCCAGGTGCCGGGCGTCGCGGACGTGCTCGGCTACGGAGCCACGAACACCTTCGAAACAGCGGCTGCCGGCGCCCCCTCGGCCAACTCGGACCCGAAGTCCCTCACCCGCACGAACGGCGTGGACACGGACGACAACAGCGCCGACTTCACCGTCACCGACCAGGTCACCCCGACCAACGCCGCCGCCACCGGCGGCGAGCCGACCCCGGAGCCCGAGCCGCAGCCGACCCCGGCCGAGCGGATCACCATCGCCCAGCTCCAGGGCACCGGCACGGCCACCCCGTACGCCGGGCGCCAGGTGACCACCACCGGCGTCGTCACCGCCGTGTACTCCACGGGCGGCTACGACGGCTACTACATCCAGACCGCCGGCACCGGCGGCGACACCCCCGACGCCACCCCGGGCGCCTCCGACGGCGTGTTCGTGTACTCGCCGGACACGGTCGGCTCCGTGACGCTCGGCGACCACGTCCAGGTCACGGGCGAAGCGGCCGAGCACTACGGCCTCACGCAGATCAAGGTCGCCGCCGGCGGCGTGCTGCCGGTCGCCGAGCCCGGCGCCGTGGCCCCCACGCCGGTGGAGTTCCCGCTGGAGGAGGCCGACCGTGAGGCGCTCGAGGGCATGGTCCTCGCCCCGCAGGGCGACTGGACGGTCACGGACAACTACTCCCTCAACCAGTACGGCTCCCTCGGCATCGTCCCCGGCACCACGCCGCTGGACAACCCGACGTCCGTGGCTCGGCCCGGCGCCGAGGCCCAGGCCGTCGCGGCCGCCAACGCGCAGCAGCTGATCGTGCTCGACGACGGGGCCACCACGAACTTCATGCGCTCGCCGGGCAACCAGAACCCGCTGCCGTACCTGGACGCAGACCAGCCGGTGCGCGTGGGCGCGGGCCTGGAGTTCACCACCGGAGTCATCCTCGACTGGCGCTTCGACGCGTGGTCCTTCCAGCCGCTGGGCCACCTCACCGACGCCACGGCGGCCGCCGTCCAGCCCGTGACGATCGAGGACACCCGCCCGGCCGAGGCCGCCCCCGAGGCGGTCGGCGGCAACGTCACCGTCGGCAGCTTCAACGTGCTCAACTACTTCACGACCCTGGGTCAGGACGTGGCCGGCTGCAGCGCCTACCGCGACCACGCCGGCACCCCCGTCACCACGAACGGCTGCCTGCCGCGCGGCGCCTACACCTCCGAGGCGTTCGCCCGCCAGCAGGAGAAGATCGCGGCCGCGATCAACGGCCTCGGCACCTCGGTGGTCGCGCTCGAGGAGATCGAGAACTCCGAGAAGTTCGGCCTCGACCGGGACCACGCGCTGGCCCACCTCGTGGAGGCCCTCAACGCGCAGGCCGGCGAGCAGCGCTGGGCCTACGTGGCCTCCCCGGCCACCCGTCCCGCGCTCGCGGACGAGGACGTCATCCGCTCCGCGTTCATCTACCAGCCGGCCGAGGTCACCCCGGTGGGCGAGTCGGTGATCCTGGACGACCAGACGAACTTCGACAACGCCCGCGAGCCGATGGCCCAGCTGTTCCGCGCCGCCGACGGCACGTCCGAGGGGGCGGCCGGCACCGACTTCGTGGCGATCACCAACCACTTCAAGTCCAAGGGCGGCTCGGGTGCGACCGGGGACAACGTGGACGCGGGCGACGGCCAGGGCGCGTACAACGCGGACCGCGTGGGCCAGGCCGAGGCCCTCGTGGCCTTCGCCGAGCGCATGAAGGCCGAGACCGGCACCGACCGCGTCCTGCTGATGGGCGACTTCAACGCCTACGAGAAGGAGGACCCGATCCGCGTGCTCGAGGCGGCCGGGTACCTCTCGCAGGGCGCGCTCACGGGCGAGTACTCGTACGCGTTCGGCGGCGCCGTCGGCAGCCTGGACGGGATCTACGCCTCGCCGTCGGCGGCGACGGCGATCACCGGCCAGGACATCTGGATGATCAACGCGAACGAATCCGTGGCACTGGAGTACTCGCGCCACAACTACGTGGCCGAGGACCTGTACTCCGCGGACCAGTGGCGGTCCTCGGACCACAACCCGATCCTGGTGGGCCTCCAGCTCGACGCGCCCGTGACCGAGCCGACCCCGGAGCCGGAGCCCTCCCCGGGCGAGACCTGCGACGGCGTGACCGATCCGCGCGGCGTGCCGGGCAAGCCCGCGAACTCCGTGCGCGAGTGGCTGCGCTGCGTCGGCGCGACCCCGGGTCACGGCGGCGACCACCCGGGCAAGGGCCACGGCCCGGAGCACCCCGGCAAGGGCCGCGGGCCGGTCCGTCCCTGACGGGACGCGGGGCGCCGCACCCGGCATGACGACGGCGGGGCCGTCCGGGAGCCACCCGGACGGCCCCGCCGTCGTCGTGGGGGCTCAGCCGGCGAGCACGGCCGTCGCGGCGGCGTCGGCGTCGGCGAGGAAGAGGGCACGTCCGGCCGGATCGGCCCCGGCCTCGGCCGCGATCGCGGTGCCCCACTGCACGCCCGAGAGCTGCAGGCCCAGCACGAACACGTCCGCGTGGACCGTGCCGTCCGCGGCCCGCAGCCGGTACGGGCGGGCCGTGACGTCGAAGCCGGTGGCGGGCACGCGCACACCCTCCTCGTCCTCCCACGTCCCGGCCGCGGCGACGCCGTCCGCCAGCATCTGACGGACCAGCGGGGAGGCGGCGGCCTGCACGCGGTTGGGCGGCATCATCGCCTCCACCAGCCAGGCCCCCTCGACGACGGCGGGCCCCAGCGAGTCCTGCGCTCCCACCTGGGGGCTGTGGGCGGTGAATGCGTGTTCCTCGGCCTCGACCACGGGCGCGGGGCCGGCCCAGGTGAGCAGGCCGGCCCGGTGCACCGCGAGCATCTGCTCCACGCGCCACAGGGGCGGGCCGGAGGCGAGGCCCTCGACCAGCGGCTCGAACCAGCCCTGGACGTCCCGGATGCGGGAGGCCTCGGTGATCCGGCCCTCGGCGACCCACGCCTTGATCCGCAGTCGGCCGGCATGAAGCGCGCCGACGGCCATCATGAACGGGGACTCCTCCCCGAGGGCGGCCTCGACGCAGGTCTGCTCCATGAGCTCCGCGACGGCCCGCTGATAGTCCTCATGGGAGGCGAACACGGCGTCCTCGAACGGGGACCCATAGGCCAGGATGTCGAGGAAGCGCCGGCCGGGGGCGTACCGCTGGAGGAGCTCCTCGGCGTGCGCGGAGGTCACGGGGGCGCCGCGGCCGGCCTCCTCGAGCTGGCCGACGAGCTCCCCGAGGAATCGGCGCGCCTCGACGGGGCCGCCGAGGATCTCGGGCTGGGCCCGGACGAGCGTGGCGTAGTAGTGCCGGACCACGTCGCGGTGCAGCAGCGGCCAGAGGTGCTCGGCGAGGTCCAGGGCCCCGTGCCGGGCGGCGAGGGCGTCCACGGCGGCGTCGGAGAGGTAGCTGAGGGTGACGCCGCGGGGCACGAAGGCGTCCACCTCAGCCTTGGGCAGGTACGGGATGCCGCGGCGGGACATCAGGTGCAGGCGCGGCTCGTCCCCCGACGGCTCGTACCGCAGGGCCCGGCCGGGTCCGTCGCCGGTGCGGCGGTACACCCCGCCCCGGCCCTGGGTGAGCTGGGCCAGCAGGTCGAACGCGTTCAGGCCCATGCCCCGCACGAGGACGTCCGCCCCGGCCTCCACGGTCTCCCAGTCCACGTCCGAGGGGATCTGCGGGCCCTGGTAGTGCAGCTCGTCCCTGCCCCGCGCGGCGGCGGCCATCCGGTTCTGGCCGGGGCTGAGCTCCGCAGGCTGATGGCCCAGACAGAGCACGACGGCGTCCGCGTCGAGCGCGGAGACCGCACCGTCGGCGTCCCGCAGCTCCAGGCGGGCGCCGCCGTCGGGCCGGGGGTGCAGGGCGGTGGCCTCCGCGCGGTGCTCGACGACCTCGACGACCTCGGGGCGGGCGCGCAGCCCCGCGACGACGTCCTTGTACAGGTGCCGGAGGTAGCGCCCGTAGACCGCTCGGGCCGGGTACTGGTGGCGGCGCACGCCGAGGCTGGCCTCCGGGTGCACGCGACGCCACTGGTCGAAGGTCTGCGCGGCGGTGGAGGGGCGCAGACCGGGGTTGTCGGCGGCGCACGCGGTCGGGAAGAACGCGGGGGTGTTCATGAGGTACAGCTCGGACTGGTCCGTGCGCCACACCCGCCCTGGCCCGGGCGGATAGGGGTCCACGACGTCGATGCGCAGCCGCCGGGGGTGTGCGTCCGGGGCCGCGCCCTCGAGTCGGGCGAGGATCCGCTCCAGCAGCATGACGCCGCGGGGGCCGGCTCCCACCACTGCGAGGCGGCGCTCGGCCACCAGGGGCTCGGACATGGGGCCTCCACTCTCCTCGGGATCGTTTTCACGCCTGCGGCGCGCGTATTCCACACAATATCGGTGGCCGTCAAGGGTCGCGGACCGCATGCGCCACACTCCCACCGATCCCCCAGGATCCACAGCAGGCCCGGACGAAGAATCCGCGGAATCATGCGGATCACACCGAGATTCTGGGAGAAGTCTGGGAATTGGGAATCTGGGGGGCCGATGGTTGACGCCACTCGGGCCCATGGGGAATTGTGAATGAGCGTAAGGCAACAAAACACCAATTCAGAAGGAGAATTCCTCATGGACCGCAACGCTCTCGACCAGCTGCAGAACTCCACCGTCTTCGCCACCGACGGCGACAAGATCGGCTCCGTCGGTCAGGTCTACCTCGACGACGTCACCAACGAGCCCACCTTCGTCACGGTGAAGACCGGCCTGTTCGGCGCCCGCGAGACCTTCGTGCCGCTGCAGCAGGCCCAGACCACCGCCGACGGCATCACGGTGCCCTTCGAGAAGTCCTTCGTGAAGGACGCCCCGAACGTGGACGCGGACGGCTCGCTGACCCCCGAGGAGGAGCAGCGCATCTACGAGTACTACTCCATGGAGTACTCCGCCGCGGATCACGACGGCGACGTGCGTCGTGACGACGTGCGCACCGACGCCGGCGCCGCCGGCGTGGCCGGCACCGCGGGTGTGGCCGGCGTGGCCGACCGCCGCGACGAGGCCGTCGTGGACGGCGACCGCCGCGACGTGACCGACCGTGACCGCCGCGACGTGACCGACGCCGACTCCGTCGTCGTCAAGGACGAGCACCTGAACGTCGGCACCGAGCGCCGCGCCTCCGGCCGCGTCCGTCTGCGCAAGCAGGCCTACACCACCACCGAGACCGTCGAGGTGCCCGTCACCCGCGAGGAGGTCGTGGTGGAGCGCGAGTCCGTCGACCCGAACTCCGCCGAGGCCCGCACCGCCGGCCGCGACGGCGACGTCGAGGTCACCACCTACGAGGAGACCCCGGTCGTCAACAAGACCGTGGACGCCGAGAAGGTCTCCCTGGGCAAGCGCCAGGTGCAGGACACCGAGACGGTGACCGAGGAGGTCCGCCACGAGGACGTCAAGGTCGACGGCGACGCCACCGATCGCGACCTCGACGGCCGCAACGACCGCAAGGATCGCATCTGATCTGAACGGACGCGTCGGCCTCAGGCCGGACGGCTGACAGATCACGCGGGGCCCCGGATCCATGGATCCGGGGCCCCGCTCGTGCGCGATGGTGATCCGTCCGTGAGCACGCCGCTCCTTTGCCCTGCCCTGGCCTGGCGCGCTAAACTGAACCGGTCTGACCGCGCGTCGCCCCGTGCGAGGCGCGCCGGATGGAGGAGACGTGCCAGAGCGGCCGAATGGACTTCACTGCTAATGAAGGGCTCGACGAAAGTTGGGCCGGGGGTTCAAATCCCCCCGTCTCCGCTGGTAGGGGCCGGAACCCGTGTGGTTCCGGCCCTTTCCGCATGTCTAGGCCGTTTTCGTGTGGACACGGAATATGCACCAGTAGGCACAGGGTAGCCTCAATCCCGACTAATGCCCGACTAGTCGATAGTCGGTCGGGCCGCGACTGGAACGGAGGCCCGGACATGGCGACCCCGCGCAAGCTCCCACGCGGCATCACCCTGAACCCGAGCGGGCGCTACCGCGTGAAGCTGTACGCCCAGGATCGGGAGTTCAGTCTCGGCACGTTCGCCGCGCTCGCGGACGCGAAAGCCGCTCTAGCCGTAGCTCAGGGGGAGGTTGCCCGGGGCACGTTCATTCCCCCTGCCGAACGGCGCAGGGCACTGAAGGCCGAGGCGGAGGCCGCGAGCGCCCGCGCCGCCGCCGAGTCCCGAACGGTGCGCCAGCTGGCCGATGCTTTCCTAGCGTGGAAGGAGGGGGCCGGGCTGGCCTGGGGCAGCGTCTACACCTACCGGCGGCACCTAGAGGGGCATTTCCTCCCGGAGTTCGGTGACCGGGCTGTGGGCGCGGTGACGACGGTGGACCTGAATGCATGGCTGGACAGGTTGGAGTCCGACCACGGGGCATCAGTGGCCCCGGAGGTTCACGGGACCGTCACGGCGCTGTTCAAGTTCGCCGCCGGTCAGGCCCGCGACCTGCCCCGAGGATTCACCCCGTGGATTACCGCCTCCCCTGTGCCCGCGTTGACCCGTACCCGGCGGCGCGAGCACCGGGAGGTGACGATCCTCGCCCCCTCCGAGCTGGCCCGCCTGTCCGAGCTGATGACCTACCCCGAGGACCGGGCGCTGATCCTCACCGCCGGATGGTGTGCCCTGCGGATCGGTGAGGCCCTGGCCCTGCGGCGCCGGCACGTCGTCACCGATGACGCCGGACGGCTCATGCTGCGGATCGAGACACAGGTGCAGGCACGCGGGAGAGGCCTCTACGAGGCCCCGCCCAAGTCCGAGGCCGGGCGGAGGACCATCTACGTTCCTGCGCTCGCCAGAGAGGCGCTGACGGCCCACCTGGCCCAGCACGTCGGGGCCACGGCGGACGCACTGTTGTTTCCCCGGCGCGGCGGTGGGAACCAGCTGAACAACCCCAACACCATCGGGAAGCGGCTGAAAGCGGCCGTTGACCTGCTGAGCCGCGAGCGCACGGAGGCCGGGGCCGAGCCGCTGGGCCGGTTCACGTTCCACGGGCTGCGGCACACCGGATTGACCCGGCTGGGACAGTCAGGGGCCACGGAGGCCGAGCTGATGGCATTCGCCGGGCACTCCGACCCTAAGGCTGTCCGCATCTACCAGCACGCCGAACGCAACCGCCTAGCGGCGCTCGCGGACAGGATGACCGGCGATGACCTCTGAGACGGCCCCTCGTGAGTGGTGGGAGCACCCTGACTTCATCGGCCCGACCATCACGGTCTACTGTGACGACCCGCGCCACCGGGGGACGCATCGGGCAGTGGCGACGTTCGGCCTGGCCGAGGTCCCCACGCACCGGATTGGAGAGTTCCGTCACCGCCGGGGTGAAGCCCACGACCGAGGGCGATGCAGCGGGACGTGTTGGACGCCCGAGGACTGGTGCCACCGAACGCATTTCTGGGCCGTGCGGACCCCTCTGATGGGTGAGCTGCGGCACGTGCTCGAACGGATCGAACAGGCCGGAGAGCTGACCGAACCGGGGTTGTTGGATGCGTTGTATCTCGCGCACGGGCGGCAGGTTCAGCGAGACGCCCAAGTCGTGAGCCACGCTGGCAACGTGCAGGCAACCGGGGAGGTGCCTCTCGCGCACGTTGCGTGGATAGCCGTAGCTCGCGAGATGACCGAGCCGTGGGCGCAGCGTGACCCCTACTATCATCCGCTATGGGGGGACGGGTATGCCGGACGTAACACCCGATACTCGTACCAGTACGCACCACGCAACAGCCAGGTCGCCGCGCTTCATGCCCCAGGCCCACGAGTGCACTACATGCCCAGGCCAGACCGGGAGGAGTGGCCCATCATGTATCGCCAGGGCATCGGGCTAGTCTGCGACCGCTGCCAGCGCCAGGAACGGAGTACCAAGGGGCGGAACAGCAAGCGCGTGGACGTGTCACACGCACGCCTGTACGTCCTTTTGGACCGGGCACACGCAGAGGGAGTCAGGGAGCTTCCCCTCCACGTCTTGCGACGGATGAATAGTCAGCTCTAGCGCCTAGTCGTGCCACCTCTCGCTACAATGGGCGCATCGCCGGGGTGTGTGCCCCGGACCTAGGCAGACCGCCGGGTATCTCAGGCTCGAACCACGATCCCCCGTCAAGGGGCCGGGAGAGGGTCCGTGAGCCATGCCCGGAGGTACCCCGCATGTCTGCCCCTCTCCCGTCGCACCTGACCATCGTTCAGTCCGCCGACCTGCTCCAGGTGTCCCGAGACACCATCCGCCGACTGATCGCGTCTGGTGACCTGAAGGCCTACCGCATCGGCCCTAGCACCAACCGCCGCCGTCCCATCCGCGTAGACCGGGACAGCCTGCTAGCCCTGCGCGAGCCGGTCACCGGTCTGGCCGCGCTGAAGGCCGGTGAGGCCGCGTGAACCTCCCACAGACACGAGAACGCCGCCCCCATGAGGCGGGAGCGGCGTCCATCAAGTCGTTTCGCGGCGACGTCCCCAGCGTACCCGGCAACCGCCCGGTGGCCGCGAGCGCTGCTGTCCTCTCGCCCCTCCCGTGGGCGCGTGCCCTGGCCCAATCCCCCTCAGCCCCCACATGCCGGTGTGGCGATTACTCTCGGGCGCTCGCGGCCGTCGTGCCTCTCGTGTGGGCGGATGCCTACGCCCAGGGTCACGCGGACGGACTGGCCGAGGGACTGGCCCAGGGACTGGCCCAGGGCGCGGCTCACCCTGCCGTCGCCGCTTCCGTCGCTCGCGTGTTCGCGGGATGGGATGGTGCGGACGCCGCCCGAGAACGGAGCGTCGCCAGCTTCACGACGTGGCACTCCCAGGCCCGCGCTCAGGTGAAGGAGGGACCGGCCTATGACCGTCTCGCCGCGTGAAGAAGACGTTGATTGGTCGGAGGTGGCCGCGCCCTCCGGTGCCCTGGAGGACGCGCACCGCGTGTTCCGTCGGTGGCTCGGGGACGACTATGACGTGCAAGCCCTGGACGCCGTGCTCGCCGCTGCTGCCGTGGAACGTCTCGACGGTGACCCGCTGTGGCTGCTGGTCATCTCAGGGTCGGGCAATGCCAAGACGGAGACCGTGGCATCCCTGGCCGAGACCGGGGCACACATGGTCTCAACCATCGCCTCAGAGGGCGCGCTGCTGTCTGCGACCTCGAAGAAGGAGACGACGGAGGATGCCACGGGCGGGCTGCTGCGACAGATCGGGGAGCGCGGCGTCATCGTCATCAAGGATGTGACCTCCATCCTCTCCATGTCCGGCGACCAGCGCGCTGCCGTGCTCGGGGCGCTGCGCGAGGTCTACGACGGATCGTGGACGCGCACCGTGGGGACCGACGGCGGGCGCACCCTGAGATGGGCCGGACGCCTGGCCGTCGTCGGGGCAGTCACGACCGCATGGGACCGCGCTCACTCCGTGGTCGCTGCGATGGGTGATCGGTTCGTGCTCGTGCGGATGGACTCGACCCGTGGCCGTCAGGCAGCGGGTCGGCGTGCCATCGGCAACACCGGGCATGAGGACCAGATGAGGGCCGACCTCACCGGGGCGGTGGCCCGCGTGCTGGCCGAGATGACGGCGGAGCCTGTGACGGTCACGGATGCCGAGACGGAGGCGCTGCTGGCCGCCGCTGACCTCGTGACCCGCGCCCGCACCGCCGTGGATCGGGACTACGCCGGGAACGTGATCGACGCCCACGCTCCGGAGATGCCGACCCGGTTCGCCAAGCAGCTGGCCCAGGTGGTGCGCGGGGCGGTGGCGGTGGGGATGGATCGGCGCGAGGCCATGCGCCTGGCCGTCCGGTGTGCTCGGGACTCCATGCCGCCGCTGCGCCTGGCGATCCTGGATGACGTGGCCGCTCACCCGGGTGCGTCTACCGCCGAGGTGAGGAAGCGTGTCGGCAAGCCCCGGGCGACTGTGGATCGGGAGCTTCAGGCGCTGCACATGCTGGACGCCCTCACCACCGATGAGGAGGAGGAGTTCAGGGCCGGGCGGGAAGTCACGGTGTGGCGGTACACGCTGGCCGATGACATCGACCCCGGGGCACTGGACCCTGACGCCCTCTGAATCCGGTACCAGATTCTGCACCACCCTGGCACACACCTATTAGGGGTAGGGGGGTACTGCAGAATCTGGTACCGCCGGATGCCTGTAATCATGCCGGTTTCCTGAAACGGCACACCACCCAGACGACCCTCGACCACCTCACGGTCGGGGGCCGTCGTCATCCCGGGATCGACCGCGAGCGCCCGCCAAGCAGTGCCCGCGCTCGCGGACGTGGCCCCAGACCGCCCAACCCCGTGAATGAGGGCACCCATCGGACCCATGAAGGCCCCAGCGGAGGCGGCGACCCATGATGCCGACCCCATGGAAAGAGCCCCCGAGCGTGGACCTCATGGAAGGAGAACGCTCACCCCTGGCCCGTTTCCACGTCCATCAGGTCCGCGAGACGGAGGAAGTAGTCCGCGAGCGCCCGTGCCTGCCGTGCGTCCGGGAGGAACGCCCCACCCGTGGACAGCTCCGAGTCCTCCACCCGCACATCGGCCCACGCAACGCGGGGACGCCCGGGTGCCTCCGTGGTGACGATCTTCCCGTAGACGGTCAGGGTGGACGTGCCCGGGGACTCTAGGGCCACGGCCCCCAGGTGGATCGTGTGCTCCGTGTCCAGCGTGACCAACGTGCTCCCGGTGGCGGTCTGGTGGCCGGTGGCGGCGCTCGCGGTGAGTCCAGCGTCGTGCTGCTGCGTGGTGTTCGTCATGGTCCGTGATCCGATCTACTACCCCGGCTAGCGCCGAGAATCCCGACTACTGCCCGACTAGGCAACAGTCACCGGATGCATACGCCCATGTCACAGGCAGGTTGGCGGAGACTCCCCCCGTCTCCGCCAGAGAGGGCCGGAATCCACGCGATTCCGGCCCTCTTCGCGTCTGTACGCGGGGACCTGACATACCGACCGGCTGGTGACTAGTTGTAAGAGGGCATGACGTTGTTGACTCGGGCCGGGGCCAACGAGGCCGGAGGGGCGTCCCCGCAGGAGGTATGAGGCCGATGGTAGTTGTAGTGGTTCACCCACACGGCCAGCGCCTCACGCCGAGCTGTCTCTGAGGTATACGGGCGGGCGTAGAGGACCTCATCGACCATCAGCCGGTTGTACCGTTCGACCTTCCCGTTATGGCGCGGGGTGTAGGGGCGGATCCGGTGGTGCCGGCCCCCGAGCGAGACCACCTTGGCGGTGAAGTCCACGGCCCGGTAGTTGTTCCCGTTGTCCGTGACCACCCGGTCCACGGTGATGCCGTGGGCGGCGAAGAACGCCCTCGCCCGGCAGAAGAACCCGATCGTGGTCACCGCCTTCTCATCCTCCAACGCTTCGGTGTACGCCAGGCGGGTGTACCCGTCGATCGCCGAGTGCAGGTAGGTGTACCCGACCCGCCGGCCGGCACCACGCTTGGAAGCACGGCCTGCTTCACTTTCACGTCCGTGGGTGCGCCAGCCGCCCCCGTCTGGGATCTTCCCGATCTTCTTCACATCCAGGTGCACCATGTGCCCCGGCCCTCTCGCGGTGATCTTCTGGGGTCGTTGGCGCAGGTCTTCCCCGGCCGGGGTCAGGTCCCGTAACCGGGAGAGCCCGGCCCGGTGCAGCCACCGTCCCACGGTACGAAGACACACCCGGTGGCCCTCGGAGACGAGGTGGTGATGGATCCGGCGGGCCGACCACTTCTCCCTGCGACGCAGGGTCTGGATCTGAGCCACCACCTCGGGATCGAGCTGGGCAGGTGAACGGTGCGGCCGGCTGGGCAGGTCCTGAAGGCCGGCTTCTCCCTGGGCGCGGTAGCGGGCCACCCAGGTGGCCACCGTGGGCCGGCTCACCCGGAACTCGGCGGCGACATGGGCTTGCGGGATGCCGTCGTGCAGGTGGCGGTGGACCATCCTGAGACGGCCGGTGGGAGTCAGGGGTGCATTAGCGTGAGTCATGAGTGGGTCTCTTTGCGCGGATGGGTGGTGTAGGAACTTCCATCCTGCGGGAGAGGCCCACTCGTCTCATCTCAGTCCGGCCCTCGTGCCAAGAACCTCATGACCCGCAACAACTAGCCCTCCCCGCGACGCTCGCGCATGCGGCGCAGCAGCTCGTACGCCTCCGGCACGGAGAGCTCCGAGTGGCTGGACAGCTGGACGGCGGCGGACTCGAGGTTGCCGTCCCGCACCATGGCGGCGAGCTGGTCGCGCAGCCACGGCGGCAGGTCCCGCGAGGAGAGCCGGACGGACTCCGTCCCCCGCATCACCTCGACCTCGAAGGGGAGCTCCTCCTCAGCGGGGGCGGCGGTCCACTCGGCCGGGACGGTCAGGGTCGTCAACTCGTCGGCGGACGGCGCCGTCGGACGCGGCGCGGCCGAGGCGTGGTCGCTGTCCTGCCGGGCGTCGTCCTCGGCCACGGCGTCAGAGGTCTCGCGATCGGGCGTCTGGGCGTCCGGCTCCCCCCGCCCGCTCGAATCCTGTCCGGGCCGCTTCGGCCCGGGGGTGTCGGCCGGGGCCGCGTCGTCCCGATGGGGCTCCCCATGGCCGCCGGGAACGGGCCCCGCGACTCCGGCGGACGTGGCGTCCGGTTCCTGCACCGGCTCGGAGTAGACCTGCGGATGCACGGCGAGGGACTGCACGTCCATGACGGCGTCCTTCAGGCCGCGTCCCGTGTGGGCGCGGTAGTCGCGCACGGCCTCCATCACGCGGCTCTGGGCGATGTGCCCGTACACGCGCCGATGGGCGTCCTCGTCCAGCAGCCCCGCTGCCAGACGCGCCCGCTCCGGTCCGATGTCCAGCCCGCGACCGGACGGCGTGCGCTGGTCCGCCGCCTGACGCGCTCGACCGGCCGACATCCACCGGGCGGCGGCGAACGCGAGGGCGCCGATGACGACCACCGCGAGGACAGGGACGAGATATTCCATGCCTCCAGTCTAGGTGTGGCCCGCGAGGGCCATGTCGGCAGCCGCGGCGCCACATCACAACCTGGTCACAGTTCTGCCGGGGCTCCAGAGTCACCGAGGGCCTCCCCTACGGTGGAACGTGGAGTCCTCCGTGTCTGGTCACGGCGGCCATGGAGGAGACACTCCGCCCGCCACTCGACCGAGCCAGGAGACCGCATGTCCTTCCCCCGCCGGTCCGCCCGCACCGTCGACACCCCCTCGCCCCGGCGACGCCGCTGGTGGGGGACGTCGGTGGCCCTGGCCCTCGTGCTGGCCGGCTGTGCCGCCCCGCAGGGGGACGAGGGGACGGCGGCCGGGTCCTCCGGCGCCACGGACGCGGCCGTCTCGTCGCCCGCATCTGCGGACGGATCGGAGGCCTCGTCGTCGCAGGGACGGTCCTCGGATGCGGCGTCGTCCGGTGAGGGCTCGCCGTCGGCCGCCGCGGACCCCGCGGTCCCCCTGGCCGCCCGCTCCCACGAGGACGTGCCGATGCGGGCCTTCACGGCGGAGGAGCGCCCGCCGCAGTTCGTCCTCTTCTCCTTCGACGGCGGCCGTCAGGATGCTCGCTGGAAGACCTTCCTGGACGCGGCGGCGGACTCCGACGCGAAGTTCACGGTGTTCCAGTCCGCGATCAACCTCATCGAGACCGCCAACCGGGAGAACTACACGGCGCCCGGCAACGAGCCCGGCTACGTGGGCACGGAGTTCGGCGGCGACGAGGCCGAGGTGGCGCAGCGCATCGAGAACATCAACACGGCACACGCCGCCGGCCACGAGATCGGCACCCACTACGCGGGTCACCTGTGCGCGCCCACGAGGTACGGCGCAGACCAGTGGTCCACGGCCGAATGGAAGCAGGAGTACGGCTCGTTCACGGACATCCTCTCCGACCCCGGCGCCTACAACCCGGGCAGCTCCCTGCCGGCGCTGGAGGTCACCCCCGACGACGTCAAGGGCGGACGTCTGCCCTGCCTCGACGGGGAGTGGGACCAGCTCGTCCCGATGTGGAAGGACAACGGACTCGAGTACGACACGTCGCGTGCCGCGGCCGCCTCCGGCGTCGCCTGGCCCTACCAGGAGGACGGGATCTGGGAGTTCGAGATGCCGATGACCTGGTCCCCCGTGCTCGCCGAGAAGGACGCGGCCAGCCCGTTCGTGATGGCGATGGACTACAACTTCTGGATCTCCGGCAACGGCGGCAAGGACATCCCGGAGGACGTCGCCCGACTCACCGACTTCCAGTACCGCACCTACCGCTACATGTACGACTCGGCGTTCGCGGGCAACCGCGCCCCGCTGGTCTTCGGCAACCACTTCAACGACTGGGGTCTCAACGCGTTCAACCCGGCTGTGGAGAAGGTCATGCGCGAGGTCTGCGTCGAGGAGGACACCTACTGCGTGACCTACCAGCAGATGATCGCGTGGCTCGAGCTGCAGGACCCGGAGGTCCTCGCCGCCTGGCGCGACCAGGCCCGGTCCGCCACCGGCACGGATGCCGAGGCCCTCGGCTGGTGACCCGCGGGTCGGCCCGCTGACACCCGCCCCCACGACGGCCCCGGCTCAGCGCGCCGGGGCCGTCCCGCGTCCGCGCAGCACGACGACGGCGCTCACCAGGGCGGTCAGCACCAGGGCCAGGACCATCAGCACCGTCCCCGGCCACCCGTGGGACTCGTGGAACACGCCGCCCAGCCAGCCGAAGAGACTCGAGCCGGCGTAGTACGCGAAGTTGTACAGGGAGGTCGACTGGGCGCGGCCCGTGGGGGCGGCCGTCCCGGACCATGCGGAGGCCACGGCGTGGGCGGCGAAGAACGCGCCCGTCACGAGCACGAGGGCGGGCACCAGCACCGCCGGATGCGGGACCGACGTGAGGGCGACGCCTGCCGCCATGGCCGCCGTCGCACCGGCCAGGACGGGCAGCCGGCCCACCCGCGCGGCCAGCCGACCCGCGCGCGGCGACGACCACGTGCCCGCGAGATAGGCGAGGAAGACGAGGCCGGCCGCCGTCGGCGTCCAGGAGAACGGCGGGTCGAGCAGGCGGTACCCCACGAAGTTGTACAGCGCCACGAACCCGCCCATCAGCAGCGCCCCCTGCAGGTAGACGGCGACGAGCTCCGGCGAGCGCAGGTGACCGCGCACGATGCGCACGAGCGTCGCCGGGGAGGTGGGCGACGGCGTGAAACGCCGGGCGCGCGGCGTGATCGCCAGGAAGCCGACCGTGCACAGCACCCCGACCACGGTGACGGTCAGCATCCCGCCGCGCCACGAGGACGCCTCCGCGACGGGCAGGGCGAGGAGCCGGCCGGAGAGCCCGCCGAGGGTGGTGCCGGCGATGTAGGTGCCGGCGGCAGCCGCGACCGCGTGCGGGACCACCTCCTCCGCCAGCAGCGCCACGGCGAGTCCCGCGACGCCCCCATGCGCCATGCCCTCGAGCAGGCGCAGGCCCAGCATGGCCTCGAACGTGGGTGCGAGGACGCCCGTGAGCGCGCACGCACTGGCGGAGACCATCGAGACCACCATGGCGCGTCGGCGGCCCCACCGGTCCCCGGCCACGGACCACGGCACCACCGACACGGCGAGGCCGAGTGTGCTGGCGGAGACGAGCAGGGCGGCACGGTCCGCGGGGACGCCCAGGTCGTCGCTGACGAGCGGCAGCAGGCCCTGCGGGGAGTAGAGCTGGGCGAACGTGGCCACCCCCGCCAGGAACAGCCCGATCAGCAGCCTGCGGTACGCGGGCTCCCCGGGAGCGGCCGGCGCGGGTCCCGACGGCGGGACGGCCGGGGGCCCCGCGCTCGGGGGCGGAGTGGTCGGGGGCACGCCCTCACTGTATCCAGGCTGTCCACTACGATCGGTCGGGTGACTACCTCGACCCCCTCCCTCGACCTGCACGACTCCTTCAAGGCGTACGACGTCCGCGGCATCGTGGGCGAGTCCATCACGGCGGAGAGCGTCCGCGCGGTGGGCGCGGCCTTCGTGGACGTGCTGGGCCTGGCCGGTCACACCGTGCTGGTCGGCGGGGACATGCGCCCCTCCTCGCCCGCGTTCATGACGGCCTTCGCCGAGGGTGCCACGCGCCGCGGCGCCGACGTCGTCACCCTGGGGCTGATCTCCACGGACATGCTCTACTACGCGGCGGGCGTGAAGCAGGCCGCGGGCGTGGTGTTCACCGCCTCGCACAACCCGGCCGAGTACAACGGCATGAAGATGGCCCAGGCCGGCGCCGTGCCGGTCTCCTCGGACACCGGGCTGTTCGAGATCCGCGACGCGGCCCAGGCCTACCTCGACGCCGGTGAGATCCCCGCCGCCGAGACCGCCGGCACCGTGACGGAGGAGGACATCCTCCCCGGCTACGCCGCATACCTGCGCTCGCTCGTGGACCTGACGGGGGTGCGCCGCCTGAAGGTCGTGGTGGACGCGGGCAACGGCATGGCGGGCAAGACCACCCCGGCCGTCCTCGGCGACGCCGAGCTGGCCGCCCTGCCGCTGGAGATCGAGCCGCTCTACTTCGAGCTGGACGGCACCTTCCCGAACCACCCGGCCAACCCGCTGGAACCGGAGAACCTGCGGGACCTGCAGGCCGCCGTCGTGGAGCACGGCGCGGACATCGGCCTGGCCTTCGACGGCGACGCCGACCGCTGCTTCGTGATCGACGAGCAGGGCGCCCCGGTCTCCCCCTCCGCGGTCACCGCCCTGGTGGCCCGCCGCGAGATCGCCCGCGCGAAGGCCGACGGCGAGCAGACCCCCGTGGTCATCCACAACCTGATCACCTCCCGCGCCGTCCCCGAGCTCGTGGCGGCCGACGGGGGCCGGGCCGTGGAGACCCGCGTGGGCCACTCCTTCATCAAGGCGGTCATGGCCGCCGAGTCCGCCGTCTTCGGCGGCGAACACTCCGCGCACTACTACTTCCGCGACTTCTTCAACGCGGACACCGGCATGCTCGCGGCCATGCACGTGCTGGCGGCCCTGGGCGGCCAGGAGCAGCCGCTGTCCGAGCTGGCCGAGGAGTACGAGCCGTACGTGGCCTCCGGAGAGATCAACTCGCAGGTCGCGGACAAGGACGCCGCCGTGGCCGCGGTGGTGGCGCAGTTCGCCCCCGCCGTGGGCGAGGGCGTCGGCGAGGGCCAGGCCGTGCACGAGGACTTCGCCGGGGTGGCCACCACGGTGACCCGCATGGACGGCACCACGGTCGCCGCCCAGGACGGCACGTGGTGGTTCAACCTCCGCCCGTCCAACACGGAGCCGTTCCTGCGCTACAACGGCGAGGCCCGCACGGCCGCCACCATGGAGGCGCTCCGCGACGCCGTGCTGGCGATCGTCCGCGCGGAGCGCTGACCTCGGCGGCTCATCCGGCCTGGGCCAGGACGAGCGGCAGCACCCCCTGGGCGCCGGCCTCGCGCAGCACCCGCGCAGCCTCGGCGAGCGACCACCGCGAGTCGACGAGGTCGTCGACCAGCAGCACGGGGCCGTGGCGGCCGGCGTCCGGGGCGGTGCGCAACATCTGCGCCATCGCCTCGGGGACGGCGAACCGGCCGTAGACGGACCCGAGCCGGTAGGCGCTGTTGCCGCCCGGCCCGGCCGTGGGGCCGCCGCGCGCGTGCTCGAGCGAGCCGAGGAACGGAAGCCGGCCGATCCGGGCGATCCCCTCGGCGAACGACCCCACCAGCTGCGGGCGGGTGCGCGAGGGCATCGCGACGACGGCGATCGGCCGCGTCCGCCACCCCCAGCCGGCCAGGACGTCGACGGCGCCCCGCAGGACCTCCTCCGGCACCGGGGCGTCCTCCCGGTCCAGCAGGTCCCGCAGGACGGTGCCCCACCCGAGGTCCGTCAGGCGGGCGAGCGCGCGACCCTCCTCGGCCTGTGACTCGGGCGCGATGCGCCCCTTCACGGGCACGCCCAGCCGGTCCATGCCCGAGGGCCACATGCGACGGGGCTCGATCGGCACACCGGTGCGGCGCAGGGCGGCCTCCGCGCGCTCCCGCGCCGCCCCGTCCGATCCCGTCGGGTACCAGGGGCTGGCACAGACGTCGCAGCGGCCGCACGGCGCGGCGGTGGGGTCGTCCAGGGTGCGGGCCAGGAACTCCATGCGGCACCGGTCCGTGGTCTGGTAGTCGAGCATGAGCCGCTCCTCGGCCCGGCGCGCCTCGGCCACGCGGGCGTACCGCTCGGCGTCGTACGTCCACTCCCGCCCGGTGGCGCGCCAGCCGCCGCCCACCCGCTCGACCGCCCCGTCCACGGCGAGGACCTTGAGCAGCAGCTCCAGGGTGGTGCGCTTGATCCGCACGGCCGGCTCGAGCGCCGCCACGGAGAGGGCCCCGCCGTGGTCCGCGAGCGCCCCCAGCACGGCGCGCGCCTGCTCCTCGTCCGGCATGGAGGCGGTGGCGAAGTACTCCCAGATGCGACGGTCCTCGGGCCCGGGCAGCAGGAGCACGTCCGCGTGGTCCGTCCCGCGGCCGGCACGGCCGACCTGCTGGTAGTACGCCACGGGCGAGCCCGGCGCGCCGAAGTGCACCACGAACGTCAGGTCCGGCTTGTCGAAGCCCATGCCGAGCGCCGAGGTGGCCACGACGGCCTTCACCCGGTTGGCCTTGAGGTCCTCCTCGATCTCGGCGCGCCGCTCCGGGTCCGTGCGGCCCGTGTAGGCGACCACCTCGTGCCCCGCCTCGCGCAGGGCGCGCGCCGTGTCCTCGGCGGCGGAGACGGTGAGGGCGTAGACGATCCCGGAGCCCGGCAGGTCCCCGAGGTGGTCGAGGAGCCAGGCCAGGCGCGCGGCCGGGCTGGGCAGGCGCAGCACGCCCAGGCGCAGCGAGGCGCGGGCCAGGGGGCCGCGGAGCACGAACACATCCTGCTCGGAGGCAACGCCGAGCTGCTCCACCACATCCGCCACCACACGGGCGTTGGCCGTGGCGGTGGTGGCCAGCACGGGCACCGCGCGCGGCCCCTCGGCGGGAAGCAGCCCGATCAGGTCCCGGATGCGGCGGTAGTCCGGCCGGAAGTCGTGGCCCCAGTCGGAGATGCAGTGGGCCTCGTCCACCACGAGCAGGCCCATGCGCGCCACGAGGTCCGGCAGCTGCTCGTCCCGGAACCGGGGGTTCGTGAGGCGCTCGGGCGAGATCAGCAGCACGTCCACCTCGTCCGCCGCGAGCCGGGCCCGGACCTCGTCCCACTCCGTGGCGTTCGCCGAGCTCACGGACACCGCGCGCACGCCCGCCCGGGCCGCGGCCGCGACCTGGTCCCGCATGAGCGCGAGCAGCGGGGAGACGATCAGCGTGGGCCCCGCGCCGCGGGCGCGCAGCAGCAGGGAGGCCACGAAGTACACGGCGGACTTGCCCCAGCCGGTGCGCTGCACCACCAGGGCGCGGCGGCGGTGGGCCACGAGCGCCTCGATCGCCTCGAACTGCCCGTCCTTGAATCGCGCGTCCGGCCGGTCCACGAGCCGACGCAGGACGGCCAGGGCCTCCTCGTGCAGCGCGGCGTCGCCCCCCGGTGCGGAGGTCTCGGGGAGGCGGGGGCCGGCGTCGGGGTGCGAGGTGGCGTCCATGGCGTCAGTATGCCAACCGGCCCGGACACCGCAGGCGCGGCGGCGCCGTGCACCGGTGGGATGATGGAGGAATGAAGCTGAGCGCCTACACCGACGTCTGCCTGCGTGTGCTGATGACGCTCGCGGCCGCCGAGGGGGAACGGCTCACCAGCCAGCAGATCGCGGACCGGATCCAGGTGCCCTACAACCACGTGATCAAGGCGGTTGCCGAGCTGCGCCGCCGCGGGACCATCGAGGTGCTGCGCGGTCGGCACGGCGGGGCCATGATCGCCGCGGCCGGTCTGGACCAGCGTGTGGGCGAGCTCGTGCGCTCGCTGAGCAGCCGCGACGAGGTGATCGACTGCGCCGGGCGCGACTCCGGGGTGGCGTGCCCCTACGCCGGCGACTGCCGCCTGCGCGGCGCCCTGCACCGCGCACGCGAGGCCTTCCTCGCCGAGCTCGACACCGTGCGGATCCGGGATCTGGTGAGCGCCGGGCCTGTCGGCGGGCCCGTGCTGCTGGGCCTGCCGGAGATCCCCGTGGCGCACTGAGGGAACGGGCCGGGGGCGAGTTCCCGACGGCGATGGCCGGGTGTAATCTGGCAAAATCAGCGCAAGATTCGCCACCGAGGAGACGGAGACCCCCGTGCTGTCCGAGAAGTCCCGCCCCGTCATCGAGGCCACCGCCGCCGTCGTCGCCGAGCACATGCCGGAGATCACACCCCTGTTCTACGCCCACATGTTCGAGGCCCACCCCAAGCTCCTCGACGGCGTCTTCTCCCGCGCCAACCAGCGCAACGGCGAGCAGGCACAGGCCCTGGCCGGGTCCATCGTGCACTTCGCCGTCCACCTGCTCGAGAACCCGGGCACCCTGCCCGAGGCCGTCCTGTCCCGCATCGCCCACAAGCACACCGCCCTCGGCATCGTCGAGGAGCAGTACCCGATCGTCTACGAGAACCTCTTCTGGGCCATCGGCGAGGTGCTCGGCGACGCCGTCACCCCCGCGGTGGCCGAAGCCTGGGCCGAGGTCTACTGGCTCATGGCCGACGCCCTCATCAAGATCGAGAAGGGCCTCTACGCCCAGCAGGCCAACGACAGGATGTGGACGGACTGGAAGGTCGTCGCGAAGGAGCCCACCGGCAACGCGGCCGTCACCTTCCGCTTCGAGCCGGCCGACGACACCCCGCAGACCCGCGGCAAGGCCGGCGGCTACGTGTCCGTACGACTGAAGGTCGAGGACGGCCTGCGCCAGTGCCGCCAGTACTCCCTCTCCGAGAAGGCCGGGTCCGCCACCGAGCGCGTCATCACCGTGAAGCTGGACGAGGGCGGCGAGGTCTCGCCCACGCTCATCCAGAGCGTGGAGGTCGGCGACGTCATCGAGCTGTCCAACCCCTACGGCGACATCACCCTCGAGGACGAGGACTCCACCGCTCCCCTGGTCCTGGCGACCGCCGGCATCGGCATCACCCCGGCCGCGGCGATCCTGGACACCCTCGCCCAGCAGGGCTCGGACCGCCAGGTCCTCTTCTTCCACGGCGACGCGTCCTGGGAGGCGGTGGCCCTGCGCGAACAGGTGACGGAGTCCCTGGCGGCGCTGCCGCACGGTGACGCCCGCCTCTTCCTCGGGGTGCGGCCCGAACAGGACCCCGAGGGCGTCACGACCGTCGAGGGTGTGATGCACTTCGACGACGTCGAACTGCCCCGCGACGGGCACTACATCCTGTGCGGCCCGCTCGCGTTCATGCAGTCCACCCGCTCGAAGCTGATCGACGCCGGCGTGCCCGCGACGTCCATCCGCTACGAGATCTTCGGCCCGGACCTCTGGCTCGCCGCCTGATCCGGCCCCGGAACGCGGAACGGCCCGCACCCCTCACGGGGTGCGGGCCGTTCCGCGTGCGGCGGGGCTCAGGCCTGGGCGAACCGGGCCTTCTGCGCCTCGAAGCGCTCGCGCACGACGGCGGGCAGCGACTCGCCGAACCGGCCGAGCCACTGCTCGATGAGCTCGTTCTCCTCGGCCCACTCCGCGGCGTCGACCTTGAGGGCGTCCTCGAGGTCCTCGGCCGACACCTCGATGCCGGACAGGTCGAGCGAGCCCGCGGCCGGCACGAGACCGATCGGGGTCTCCTCGGCCTCGGCCTTGCCCTCGAGGCGCTCCACGACCCACTTCAGGACGCGCGAGTTCTCGCCGAAGCCGGGCCAGGCGAAGCCGCCGTCGCGGTTGCGGCGGAACCAGTTGACCAGGTAGATGCGCGGCAGCTTCTCCGGGTCGGCCTTGCCGGACTCCCTGACCCAGTGGGCCAGGTAGTCGCCGGCGTCGTAGCCGAGGAACGGCAGCATGGCCATCGGGTCGCGACGCACGACGCCCACGGCACCGGCGGCGGCCGCGGTGGTCTCCGAGGAGAGGGTGGCGCCCTTGAGGATGCCGTCCTCCCAGTCGAAGGCCTCGGTCACCAGCGGAACGGTGGTCTTGCGGCGGCCGCCGAACAGGATGGCGTCCAGCTTCACGCCCCGCGGGTCGCGGTACTCGTCGGCCAGCATGTCCGTCTGCTCGATGGGCGTGCAGAACCGGGAGTTCGGGTGGGCGGCCGGGGTGCCGGACTCGGGCGTCCAGTCGTTGCCGCGCCAGTCGGTGAGGTGCTCGGGGACCTCGTCCGTCATGCCCTCCCACCACACGCCGCCGTCGTCGGTGAGGGCGACGTTGGTGAAGATGGAGTTGCCCTTGGAGATCGCGCGCATGGCGTTCGGGTTGGTGGACCAGCCGGTGCCGGGGGCGACGCCGAAGTAGCCGGTCTCCGGGTTGATCACGCGGAACTCGCCGTCCTTGCCGGCGCGGATCCAGGTGATGTCGTCGCCCAGGGTCTCGGCCTTCCAGCCCTCGATCGTGGGGTCGATGAGGGCGAGGTTGGTCTTGCCGCAGGCCGACGGGAAGGCGCCGGTGATGTGGTAGGACCGGCCCTCGGGGTTGGTCAGCTTGAGGATCAGCATGTGCTCGGCGAGCCAGGCCTCGTCCCGGGCCATCACGGAGGCGATGCGCAGCGCGTAGCACTTCTTGCCGAGCAGGGCATTGCCGCCGTAGCCGGAGCCGAAGGACCAGATGGAGCGCTCCTCGGGGAAGTGCACGATCCACTTGGTCTCGTTGCACGGCCACGGCACGTCCTGCTCGCCCGGCTCCAGCGGGGCGCCCACGGAGTGCACGGCCGGCACGTAGAAGGCCTGCTCGCGGGACATCTTGTCCAGCACGTCCTGGCCGATGCGGGCCATGATGCGCATCGACAGGACCACGTAGGCGGAGTCGGTGATCTCCACGCCGTACTTCGGGTCCTCGGCGTCGAGGTGGCCCATCACGAACGGGATCACGTACATGGTGCGGCCGCGCATGGCGCCGGTGAACGCGTCGTCGAGGATGCCGTGCATCTTCGCCGGGTCCATCCAGTTGTTGGTGAAGCCGGCGTCCTCCTCCTTCTCGGAGCAGATGAAGGTGCGGTCCTCCACGCGTGCGACGTCGGCGGGATCGGAGAACGCGGCGAAGGAGTTGGGGAACTTGTCCTCGGCCAGGCGGGTCAGGGTGCCCGCCGCCACGAGCTCGTCCGCGAGGCGGTCGCGCTCCTCCTCGGAGCCGTCGACCCACTGGACGGAGTCCGGCTGCGTCAGCTCTGCAATCTGAGCGACCCACTCGCGCAGCTGGGCGTAGTCCGTGGGCGCGTCCGCCAGGGCGCGATCCGCGAACGAGGTGGTGGCGTTGTCAGCCATGGTGGAGAGTCCTCCCATTGGGGTCCGGGGCCGTTCCGTCCCGTCCACTCCGATGCGTGCACCGCCGAAGCGCGCACCACATCGTTGTGGCCGCACGGTCCTGCCATGGTACCCGAGCCCGGCTATCATGGCCGCGCCCCCGCCACACCCCCGACACAGACCGCCGCAGACCGTCGATTTGCACTTCGCCGGAGAGGTCCTGTAGTGTTCTACGAGTTCGAGCCGCTCCGGCGGATCGGATGATGCGCCCATAGCTCAGCTGGATAGAGCGTCTGTCTACGGAACAGAAGGTCAGGGGTTCGAATCCCTTTGGGCGCACGATCGGAAGGCCCCGCTCCTGCTGGAGCGGGGCCTTCGTCATGTCGGCGCGCCTCTGCCACGCGCGCCGCCGCGGAGGTCAGCGCCCCGGAACCACGAAGTGCGTCAGGGCGGCGTCGCGGCCGTCGAGCTCGGCCCACGGCTTCTCCACCCGGAACACCTGCATCCCGAGCGTCGGGTAGTGCTCGCTCATGCGCAGCGCCGCGTCCTGGTCCGAGTCCAGGCTCATCAGCCGCATGCCCAGCTCCTGCACCCACGGCATGTGGCCCACCACCAGCAGCCGTCGCGTGGTCTCCTCCGTCTCGTTGACGACGGCCAGGGCCCGCGCCGCGTCGGCGCCGTAGAGCCGCGGGTCCAGGTAGGGCGTGGGTGCCAGCTCGCCCAGGCGCTCGCACACCCACACGCACGTCTGACGGGTGCGCAGCGCATCGGAGCACACGACGGCGTCCGGGACGAGGTCGTGCTCGCGGAGCCAGTCGCCGGCGGCGGGCGCCTGGGCGTGGCCTCGCTCGGCGAGCGGGCGGGCATGGTCGTCGGCCGCGTCGGGCCAGCCGGCCTTGGCGTGCCGGAGGACGATCAGGGTCTTCGCGTCGGCGGTGCTCATGCGGCCAGGCTACGGCGACGGCCCCCGCTCGGGTGAGCGGGGGCCGTCGTCGGACACGGGCGGGCGCGGGTCAGATGCTGTACTCCGGCGCCGCCCACACGACCACCTCGGGGTGGCGGTAGAAGCGGTAGCCCTGGCCGCGCACGGTGCGCACGGTGTTCGCGAGGCGGCCGAGCTTGGCGCGCAGGCGGCGGATGTGCACGTCGATGGTGCGCTCGTTGGGCACCTCGTCGGCGTTGCGCCACAGGGCGTCGAGCAGCTCCTCGCGGCCGACGGTGCGCTCGCCGTTCTCCACGAGGTAGTTCAGGAGCTCGAACTCCTTGAAGGTGAGGTTCAGCGACTCACCGTCCAGCTGCACCTCGCGCCGGGACAGATCGATCAGCACACCGGGCTGGCGCGTGGACACGGGGGCCGGCGCCTGCGCCAGGTCGGGACGGGTGCCGCCCTGCACGGTCGGGTCGCCGAGCACCTGGCGCACGACCTCGATGTCGCGGCCCTCCGCGCCGGCGGGGGCCAGGGCGACGGCGGCGTGCGACTCCGCCCCGGGGACGAGGGACTCCACGTAGTGGCGCAGCTCATTGGCCAGCCGCGTGAGGGAGGTGCCGGCGGCCGAGGCGGCCAGCTCGTCCATGCCCACGTAGATGACGAACCCACGGGCCTCGTTCTCCCGGGCCACCGCCTGGGGACCCGGGATGCCGTTCGGCGCCAGGACCGGCGTCGGCGCCGTCTGGGAGTCGGGGGCGTCGGTGCCACCGGCCAGGCGCAGGCCTGCGCGGGCCTGGCCTCGGCGGGACATGCCGTCGGCCCGGCGCTGCGCGTTGCGGACGGAGATGTGCACGTATCCGGCGGACTGACCCATGGCCACCACTCCTCTTTCGGCTCATGGCCCCTCCACCGCTCGGTCGGTGCGGCGGACGAGGCGTCACATGACAAGAATGTGACTTCACCGAGGGGACTGGCAAGTAACGTTCGCACTTTTGTCTCATTATTTGAGAAGAAGAGTCCTGAATGTGCTCAACATCACTATTCGCGGATCGGAATAGCGTCGCGCCGTCGCTCGGCTCGCCCGCGTGACTCTCTCATTGTTCAACAGGTGGGAGCGCGCCGCAGGACCAATGAGTATGCGGAATATTTATGCAGGAGACTGCCAGGTTTTCCATGTGACGCCATGATGACGGGTCACAGCGGGTCGTGACGTCCACTAGATGGACGACACATTGGCGGCCCCGCTTGACGTCCCCGCCGGAGACGCTCCCGTGAGACGACCACGGCCCCCGCCGGGTGGGGGCGGGGGCCGTGGTCGTCTCGTGGCGGACGCGGAGGTCCGATCAGGTCATTCCGCCAGACCGTAGAGCCGGTCGCCGGCGTCGCCGAGGCCGGGGACGATGTAGGACCGCTCGTCCAGGCGCTCGTCGACGGCGGCCAGGTACAGGTCCACCTCGACGTCGCCCAGCGAGGCCTCCAACCGCTCGATGCCCTCGGGCGCTCCGAGCAGGCAGAGGCAGGTGACCCGCGCCGCGCCGCGCTGGTAGAGGAAGCGGATGGCCTCGATCAGCGTGCCTCCCGTGGCCAGCATGGGGTCCAGGACGAACACGTGACGCCCGGACAGGTCGGCGGGCAGCCGCTCCGCGTAGGTGACGATGTCCAGCGTCTCCTCATTGCGGGCCATGCCGAGGAACCCGACCTCGGCGGACGGCGCCATCTTGGTCATCCCCTCCAGCATCCCGAGCCCCGCGCGCAGGATCGGCACGACCAGCGGACGCGGGCGGGCCAGCCGGAAGCCGGTGGTCTCGGTCACCGGGGTCTCGATCCGCACCTCCTCCATGGCCACGTCGCGCGTCGCCTCGTAGGCGAGCAGCATCACGAGCTCCTCCGTGAGCTGCCGGAAGATCATGGACGGGGTCTTCTTGTCCCGCAGGACGCTGAGCTTGTGGGCCACGAGCGGGTGGTCGACGATGTGGACGCGCATGGCGCCCACGGTACCGCCCGCGCGCGCCCCTCCGCCCGTGCCCGCGCCCGCGGGGGCGCCGCCACCGCCGCTAGGCTGGCCGCGTGTCCGCCCCCGCCCCCTCCCCCGCGCCCACGGCCGAGCAGGAGCACGCGTGGATGGGCCTGGCACTCCGGGCCGCCCGCGCGGCCGGAGCGGCCGGCGACGTGCCGATCGGTGCCGCCCTCGTGGCCGGCGACGGGACCGTCCTGGCCGTCGTCGGGAACGAGCGCGAGCAGCACCACGACCCCACCGCCCACGCCGAGGTCCTCGCGCTGCGCCGCGGGGCGGAGCTGCGGGCCGCCGCCGGGGCGGGCGACGGCTGGCGCCTGACGGACTGCACCCTCGTGGTGACCCTCGAGCCCTGCCCCATGTGCGCCGGTGCGCTGCTGCTGGCCCGCATCCCGCGCGTCGTGTTCGGGGCGTGGGACCCGAAGGCGGGCGCGTGCGGCTCGGTGCTGGACGTGGTCCGCGACCCCCGCTTCAACCACCGGGTGCAGGTCCGCGCCGGCGTCCGTTCCGAGGAGAGCGCGGCGCTGCTGCGGGGGTTCTTCGCCGCCCAGCGCGACTGAACGCGCCCGCGCCCGACGACGGCGGGCGGCTGGTTTGGGCGCGCCGCCGCGGCTCGGGTAGGGTGTCCTGGTCTGGTGACGTGTCCGAGCGGCCGAAGGTGCAGCACTCGAAATGCTGTGTACGGTAACCCCGTACCGTGGGTTCAAATCCCACCGTCACCGCCAGATGTGAAGCCCGGGAGCCTCGTGCTCCCGGGCTTTCGCCATGCCGGGGCGGGTCCGGCCGCCGGCTCAGCGCGGCAGGACGGCGTCCAGGAACGAGGCCACCGCGGACCACGAGATGGTGGCGTGCACGGCGCTGGCCGGCACACCGTTGCGGAGCACCTCCGCGCTGCGGGTCTTCGCGGTCATCATGCCCAGGTCGTGGCCGCCCTCGGCCACCGAGTAGAACGCGGTGCGCAGTCCGGCGGCCTCGGCGGCCCGGTACAGCTCGAGGCTCTGCCCCCACGGGACCGTGACGTCCTTGCGCCCGTGGACGACCAGCAGGGGCGGCGAGTCCGGGCGCACGTGGGTGATCGGGGAGGCCAGCCGGGTCAGGCCGCCCGAAGCCAGGACCGGCACCCCCAGCATGTCCGACTTGGTGCTGCGGTCGTCGAGGTGGCAGTGCTTCAGCCGGTTCGCGCGGTTGTAGTCCGCGCACGCGCCCGGGAGCATCTGGCGGTTCATCGTCAGGGAGTCCGTGGGGCCGAAGAAGTCCACGATCGCCTGGACGCGGTCCTCCTCCGGGATCGCGTGGCCGCCGTCGGGCACCTCCCGGCCGGGCGGCGGCACCTGCTCCCGGTCCAGGTCCTGGCCACCCGTGAGGCCGGCCATGAGGGCGTTCCAGCCGCCCGACGACGAGCCGGCCACGGCCACCCGCCCCGCGTCCAGCTGCAGGCCCGGGGCGTTGCGCCGCACCCAGCGGACCGCCGCCGTCGCGTCCTCCACCTGGGCGGGGAACGTGCCCTGCTTCGAGCTGCGCACCGAGAACGCGGCGACGGCGTAGCCGTGCGGGACCAGGCCGCGGGCGACGTCGGCGCCGTCGCTGTAGCCGCGGTCGCTGCGCCAGCCGGAACCCGCGTTCCACACGAGGACCGGGAACGGCCCCTGGCCCGGCGGCCGGTACACGTCGATGCGTCCGGCGCGCCCGGGCAGGGCCGCGTACGTATGGCCGGTGGAGCTGCGCATGCCGTACAGGGCCGTCGCGTTGGCGCCCAGCGGCCCGGCGGGCGCGCCGGCCAGGTCGGTGACGACGGCCACCCCGCCCACCGCGAGGGCGCCGACCCCGAGGCCGAGCGCGGCGCGGCGGGACACCCGCGCAGAGCGAGCCGTCGACGTCATGGGCCCCCTTCCGGTGCGGGGCCGGGCACCCCGCCCCGGCGAGCGTAACCGAGCGGCGGGGGCCGACCCCCGTACCCTGTCCGCCGCCGGTGCGATCATGGGGCCATGTCTGTTCGGGTGCTGGCCATCGGCAAGAAGCATGAGGCGTGGGTCGTCGACGGGATCGACCGCTACGAGCGGCGCCTCAAGAGGCCCTACGACCTCTCGTGGCGCCTGCTGCCGCACTCCGCGCGGCAGGAGGAGGCGGCGCGCACGGAGGAGTCGGACCGGATCCTGGGCGCGGTCGGCGCGGACGAGCACCTGATCCTGCTGGACGAGCGGGGGCCGGCGTTCGACTCGCCGGGTCTGGCGCGGCACCTGCAGAGCCGGTTCGACGTCGGCGCCCCGGTGACGATGGTGATCGGAGGCGCGTACGGGGTGGACGCCCGGGTCCACGCCCGCGCGGACCGCGTCTGGTCCCTGTCCCCGCTCGTCTTCCCGCACCAGCTCGTGCGGCTGATCCTGGCGGAGCAGGTCTACCGAGCCCAGGAGATCTCCGCCGGCCGACCATACCACCACGCATGAGCGGGCCCGCGGAGACCGCAGCGGGCTCGGCCACGCCCGCGGCCGACGTCGTCCTGGGCCGGTTCACCGAGCCCACGCGCGCCTGGTTCACGGGCGCGTTCGAGGCCCCGACGCCGGCCCAGCTCGGCGCGTGGGACGCGATCTCCTCCGGGCGGCACGCACTGGTGATCGCGCCGACCGGCTCAGGCAAGACCCTCTCCTCCTTCCTCTGGGCGCTCGACTCGTTCGTGCGCGAGCCCGCCGCCGAGGGGACGGCGGCCACCCGCGTCCTCTACGTCTCGCCGCTGAAGGCGCTCGGCGTGGACGTGGAGCGGAACCTGCGGGCCCCGCTGGTGGGCATCACACAGACCGCCGCACACCAGGGCAGGCCCGTGCCGCGCGTCCGGGTGGGTGTGCGCTCCGGAGACACCCCGGCGGCCGAGCGACGGCGCCTGCAGCAGGATCCGCCGGACATCCTCATCACCACGCCCGAGTCGCTGTACCTCATGCTCACCTCGCAGGCCCGCGCGGCGCTGGCCGGGGTCCGCACGGTGATCGTGGACGAGGTGCACGCCGTGGCCGGGACCAAACGCGGCGCCCACCTGGCCGTCTCCCTCGAACGCCTGGACACCCTGCTGGACACGCCGGTGCAGCGGATCGGCCTGTCCGCCACGGTCGAGCCGGCCGCCGAGGTGGCCCGGTTCCTCGGCGGCACGCAGCCGGTGACGGTGGTGCGGCCCGCCTCGGCCAAGCGCTGGGACCTGACGGTCACGGTGCCGGTGCCGGACCTGACGGACCTCTCCTCCCCCGCCGCCGTCCACGACCTGGGCCCCGGCTCCTCGACGGGCGGGCTCGGCGACGAGGGCGCGGTGACGGGCGGGTCCATCTGGCCGCACGTCGAGGAGCGGATCGTGGACCTGGTGGCCGAGCGGCGCTCCACACTCGTGTTCGCCAACTCCCGGCGCCTGGCCGAGCGCCTCACCGGCCGCCTCAACGAGATCTGGGAGGCCCGCGCCGAGGCGGCCGCCGCAGCCGAGCACCCGGACGCCGTCCCCGGCTTCCGCACACCGGACCCGACCGGCTTCCACGGACCCGCCCAGGTGGCCGGGCAGACCGGCACCGGATCGGGCACCGTCTCCGACTTCGCCCGCGCCCACCACGGCTCCGTGTCCAAGGAGCAGCGCGCCATCGTCGAGGAGGCGCTGAAGACCGGCCAGATCCGCTGCGTCGTGGCCACGAGCTCGCTCGAGCTGGGCATCGACATGGGCGCGGTGGACCAGGTGATCCAGGTGGAGTCGCCGCCCTCGGTGGCCTCCGGTCTGCAGCGCGTGGGCCGCGCCGGCCACCAGGTGGGCGAGGTCTCCCGCGGCGTGTTCTTCCCCAAGCACCGGGGCGACCTCGTGGACACCGCCGTCGTGGCCGAGCGCATGACGGCCGGGCGCATCGAGTCGCTGCGGATCCCCGCCAACCCGCTGGACATCCTCGCCCAGCAGACCGTGGCCGCCGTCGCCGTCGCGGACCTGGACGCACAGGAGTGGTTCGACCTCGTGCGCCGGTCCGCGCCGTTCGCGACGCTGCCGTTCTCCGCCTACGAGTCCGTGCTCGACCTGCTGGCCGGCCGCTACCCCTCGGACGAGTTCGCCGAGCTGCGCCCGCGCATCCTGTGGGACCGGGAGAACGGCACGCTCGCCGCCCGCCCCGGCGCGCAGCGCCTCGCAGTCACCTCGGGCGGCACCATCCCGGACCGCGGCCTGTTCGGGGTGTTCCTGGCCTCCGACGGCGGCGCGGACGGCACCCCCGGCGGCGCGGCGGCCGGGGACACGGCCGAGTCGGCGGGCTCCGCGTCCGCGGGCTCGGCCCGCTCCGGCGGGCGCCGGGTCGGCGAGCTCGACGAGGAGATGGTCTACGAGTCCCGCGTGGGGGACGTCATCCTGCTGGGCGCCACGAGCTGGCGCATCGTGGACATCACCGCGGACCGCGTCCTGGTGCTGCCCGCCTACGGGCAGCCCGGCAAGCTCCCGTTCTGGCGGGGCGACGCCGCGGGCCGGCCGGCGGAGCTGGGCGACGCCGTCGGGCGCTTCCGCCGCGAGCTGGACGCGGACCCCGAGGCCGGCCGCACCCGCCTGGGGGCCGCGGGCCTGGACCCGTGGGCGCAGGACAACCTGCTGGCCTACCTGAAGGACCAGCGCGAGGCCACCGGGGTGCTGCCCACCGAGCAGACGCTCGTGGTGGAGCGGTTCACGGACGAGCTCGGCGACTGGCGCGTCGTGCTGCACTCCCCCTACGGCATGGCGGTGCACGCCCCGTGGGCGCTCGCGGTGGGGGCGCGGCTGGCGCAGCGGTACGGGCTGGAGACCGGCTCGGGCGCGGCGATGGCCGCCGACGACGGGATCGTGCTGCGCATCCCCCTGATGGACGCGGAGCCGCCGGGCGCGGAGCTGTTCGAGTTCACGGCCGAGGAGCTGGACGAGATCGTCACGGCGGAGGTCGGCGGGTCCGCGCTGTTCGCCGCCCGGTTCCGGGAGAACGCGGCCCGGTCCCTGCTGCTGCCGCGCCGTGATCCCGGGCGGCGGACCCCCCTGTGGCAGCAGCGGCAGCGGTCCGCGCAGCTGCTGGACGTGGCACGGAAGCACCCGCGGTTCCCCGTGATCCTGGAGACCGTGCGCGAGGTGCTCCAGGACGTCTACGACCTCCCTGCGCTCAAGGAGCTCGCGGGGCGGGTGTCCTCGCGGGCCGTCCGGCTCGTGGAGGTCACGACGACGGCGCCCTCGCCGTTCAGCCAGTCCATCCTGTTCGGCTACATCGCCCAGTTCATCTACGAGGGCGACTCCCCGCTGGCCGAGCGCCGCGCCGCCGCGCTCTCCCTCGACCCGGCACTGCTGTCCGAGCTGCTGGGCACGGAGGAGCTGCGTGAGCTGCTCGACGCCGAGGTCATCGCGGAGGTCGAGGCCCAGCTGCAGCGGCTCGCGCCCGACCGGCGCGCCCGCGGGACCGAGGGCGTGGCGGACCTGCTGCGCCTGCTGGGACCGCTGTCCGTGGCGGAGGCCGCGCGGCGCACACGCCCCGAGGGGGAGACGGAGGAGTCCGCGGACGAGGACGCCGTCGCCGGGATGCTGGCGGAGCTCGAGCGCGCCGGCCGCGCGTTCCGCCTGCGCCAGGACGGGGTCGAGCGGTTCGCCGCCGCCGAGGACGCCGCCCGCCTGCGGGACGCGCTCGGCACGCCGATCCCGCACGGAGTGCCCACCGCGTTCCTCGACCCGGTCGAGGACCCGCTCGGGGACCTCGTGGGCCGCTACGCCCGCACCCACGGTCCCTTCACCGCCGCTGAGGCGGGGGCCGCGCTGGGGCTGGGGGGCGCCGTCGTGCTCTCGGTGCTGCAGCGCCTGGCCACCGAGCGCCGCGTGAGCACGGGCGCGTTCCGGCCGGAGGGCACCCCCGGGGCCACCGGCCTGGACGCCGAGTGGTGCGACGCCGAGGTGCTGCGGCGGATCCGCATGCGCTCCCTCGCCGCGCTGCGCGCCGAGGTCGAGCCGGTGGACCAGGCCGCGTACGCCCGGTTCCTCGCCGACTGGCAGCACCTGCGGCCGCGGACGGGGCGCGACGGGGCCTGGCGGCCGCCGGCCACGCTCGAGGGCGTGGACGGGGTGGCCACCGTCCTGGACCAGCTGGCCGGCACCCCCCTGCCCGCGAGCGCGTGGGAGTCCCTCGTGCTGCCCGCCCGCGTGCGGGACTACGCCCCCGCCCTGCTCGACGAGCTGCTGGCCACGGGCGAATACGTGTGGTCGGGCGTCGGGGAGGCCACCGGCAACGACGGCTGGGTGGCCCTGCACCCCGCCGACGCCGTGGACCTCACGCTGCGCCTGCCCGAGCCCGCGGAGGAGACACCGGCCGACGCCGCCCTGCGCGCGGCCGTGCTCGAGGTGCTCGCCGGCGGCGGGGCCTGGTTCTTCCCCCAGCTCGTGGAGCGGGTGCGGGCGGCGCAGGCGGCGGGCGACGACGGCGACGCGGGTGGCGCAGGCGGGGCGGGCGGCCCCGACCCGCACCGCGACCCGGCCGACCTGGCCCGCGGCCCCGCGGTGCTGGGCGCGCTGTGGGGCCTGGTGTGGGACGGCCGGGTCGGCAACGACACGTTCGCCCCCGTCCGCGGCCTGCTCTCGCTCGGCAAGACCGCGCACCGCACCGGCCGGCAGACGCCGCGGGCCCGCACCGCGCGGACGGGCGGGGCCGCGGGGGCGGCGGCCGGGCGCGGGCTCGGCGGGCGGCTGGCCGGGGTGCGCGGGCGGGGCCGGTACGCGGGGCTCACCTCGCCCGAGGGCGGCGCCCGGGGCTCGGCCGGCCTCACGGCGGGGACCGTCGGGCTCTCGGCCGCCGAACAGGCCCGCTCGGCCGGCCGCTGGTCCCTGCTGCCCGCCGCCGAGCAGGACCCCACGATCCGCGCCCACGCCACCGCCGAGCTGCTGCTGGACCGGTACGGCGTGATCACGCGCGGCTCCGTGGTGGCCGAGGAGGTCCCCGGCGGCTTCGCGGGGCAGTACCGGCTGCTCACCCGGATGGAGGACGCGGGCCAGGTGCGCCGCGGCCACTTCGTCGACGGGCTGGGCGGCGCGCAGTTCTCCACCGGCGCCGTCGTGGACCGGCTGCGCGGGTTCCAGCGGGACGAGGAGGACGCCGCCGTCGACACCGCCCCGCTCGCGCTCGCCCTGGCCGCGACGGATCCGGCGAATCCCTACGGCGCCGCGCTGGACTGGCCGTCCGTGCCGGCCGGGCCGGACGGCGTCGTGCCCACGGGCCATCGCCCGGGCCGGAAGGCGGGCGCCGTCGTCGTGCTGATCGCGGGGCGGCTGGCGCTCTACATGGAGCGCGGCGGGCGCACGCTGCTCGCGTTCACGGAGGATCCGGGCGAGCTGCGGGCCGCGGCGGAGGCGCTCGTGTGGGCGCTGCGGACCGGCCGCACCGAGCGGTTGAGCCTGGAGAAGGTCAACGGCGGGCCCGTGCTCGGCACGCCGCTGGCCGAGGCGCTGCTGGCCGCGGGGTTCTACTCGAGCCCGTCGGGCATCCGGTTCCGGAACTGAGGCCACCCCACCTACATGGTCTCAGAGCGGTTGTTACTGAGCATGGGCGCCCACTTCGCATGATGAGCCTTCCCTGGGCAGCCCTATTGAATATGCCTTGACATGGTCATGCTCACATGCGCATGTCGTTTGCACCGACTGGTCGCAACCGCCCTCGAAAACTCCAAACAAAGGATAAACACTGTGAAAAAGTTCGCCGCGATTTCCTTGACCATTGCAATCGGGAGGGCGTCGCGGGAGCAGGCACTGCCAGCGCAACCCCTCACGCCACTTCCACGGAAGTGACCACAACCCAGGCCGTGGAACTGTTAGACCGGATACATGGTCAACCCTCAGACCCCCTCATCATGACCCATCACGGTCACTACGGCGAAGTCCTCACTTCAGATGAGGATGTGCACGGGAAGACATCAATTCCCACTGACCCCAATGAACCGCTCACGTTTGATTCTGCAGATATGCCTGATGATGATGGAAGGGTGGAAATGCGCCTCCCTGCGGACCTCGATCTTGCTCATGGAAAGCCAGCAGGGAGCGACACGGTAGTTTTTGAGAGCACGGCAGAAAACATCATCATGACAGCTGAGAGTGTCGAAGGAGGCACTCGAGTCCATTCCGTGATCGGAGACTCCGACGCGCCCCATACGTTTTCTTACGAGATAAGCATCCCGGCTGACGCCGAGTGGAAGATTTACCCCGACGACTCCATCGTCGCCTCAGACTCGGCCGGTGAAGTTATTTCCATGGTGGCTCCGCCGTGGGCCAAGGATGCCAATGGCACGCCAGCTCCCACTACTTTCGAGTTTGATGGGCATACCCTGACACAGCAAGTGTATGCGGACTCCGGCCAGCACTCCTACCCAATCATCGCAGACCCCTTCCAAGGGAAGAGGCTCTTCAGAAACCTGAATACTGACAAGAAGCACGAAGGGCAGGTAGTCTATTCGGGAACAAAGACGGACTGGGGTCAGAAGATCCACAACGGCCAGGCTGGTGACCCTGCAGGCTGGGTTGGCGGAGTGGCCGCTGGCCAATTCATCATGCGCAATGAAGGCTGGCGCGAATGGACGGACAAGTGGGGATCCCGTGTGACATCACGCAAGACCTTTTACCAGCAGTACAGCTGCCATGTCCTGGGAGGCTTCTCCAACTGGGCAGGAGATTGGAATCTGGAAGCGTCCCGTCGGGACAATGCATGGTGGGCGGCCAATGTCGCATTCCATAGGTGCAACTGGTGACGATGCTGGGTGAGGAACGCCCCGGAGCGCCCAACGATGAGGGCGGAGACATGCGTCAGCGAAGGGTGGGCTTCGGACAGATCGCCGCCCTCCTCATCCCGCTAGGGGTTGTGACGTACCTCATCGGGGGTGTCCTTTCCCTCCTGGAGTATCAGAACGTCCCGGACCACCTGCGCGCGGGCGCTCAGACGGGGCCACTCGTCGCGAGCGTACTGTGGCTGGGCATAGGATTGTGTGCGGCAGGTCTGGTAGCTCTCTGCGCGGCGCTTGTTCGCAGCGCACGGCACCGCCGCCGGCTGCGGTGAACCAAAGTCCGACGTGTGGCGTAAGGCAGAAGCATTCGCCGTGCTCACGGCGACCCAGGCGCTCGTGTGGGCGCTGCGCACCGGCCGCACCGAGCGGCTGAGCCTGGAGAAGGTCAACGGCGGGCCGGTGCTCGGCACGCCGCTGGCCGAGGCGCTGCTGGCCGCGGGGTTCTACTCGAGCCCGTCGGGGATCCGGTTCCGGAACTGAGAGCTCGACGCCGTCCGTCCGTCCGCAACGCGGGTTGAGTTGTCGCGGGTCCCGCCGTCGGACACCCGCGACAACTCAACCCGCATTGCCCGGGCGGCCCTGTCGCGGCGGCGGGTCCCGGGGGTAGGTTCGGCCCATGAGCATCGACGCCGCCCCGCCCGAGGACGTGGGCACCGCCCCCACGGGCACGTCTCCCGCCCCCGAGGCCCTCGAGGACTCCCTGCCGCACCCCTCGGACCCTTCCGTCACCCCGTTCCTCCTGTTCGAGGGTGACGCCGGTGCGGCCATGGACGCCTACCTCACCGCGTTCGTGGAGCACCTGCCGGTCACCGAGGTCCGCCGCGACCTCTTCGACGAATCCTCCCCGCGCGGCGCCGCTTGGGCGGGCAAGGTCCTGCACGGCGAGCTCGAGATCGCCGGCCAGCGGCTGCGCTTCTTCGACTCCTTCACCCCGCACGGGTTCACGTTCACCCCGGCCATCAGCCTGTTCGTCGAGCTGCCGGACGCCACCGCGGTGGACGCCATCCACGACGCGCTCCTCGCCGGCGGCGGCCGTGACTGCATGCCGCCCGACGACGACGGCTTCTCCCGCCGCTTCGCATGGGTCGGGGACCGCTTCGGCGTGACCTGGCAGCTCAACGCGGCCTGAGCCGGTGACGGCCCGTGCCTGAAGGCGACTCCCTCGTCCGCGTCGCGCACCGGCTCCGCCCCGTGCTCGAGGGCCGGGTCCTGACGCACGCGGATCTGCGCGTGCCCCGCCACGCCACCGCGGACCTGACCGGCTGGACGGTGGCCGAGGTCCTGCCGCGCGCCAAGTACCTGCTGATGCGGCTGACCCCGCCCACGGCCCGCCCCGGGGCCCGTCCGCTCACCCTGATCTCGCACCTGAAGATGGAGGGCCGCTGGCTCGTCTCGGCCATCGACGCCCGGTGGGGCGCCCCCGCCTGGCAGGTGCGGGCGGTGCTGGAGACGGCGGAGCACCGCGTGCTCGGCGCCCAGCTGGGCCTGCTCACCCTCGTGCCCACCGCCGACGAGGCCGCCGTCCTCGGCCACCTCGGCCCCGACCTGCTGGACCCGGCCTGGGACACGCCCGACGACGGCGCCGCGCTGCTCGCCGAGGGCGTGCGGCGGCTCACGGCCCGGCCCGAGCGGCCGGTCGGCCTGGCCCTGCTCGACCAGCGGCTCGTCTCCGGGATCGGCAACATCTACCGCTGCGAGACCCTCCTGCTGGCCGGCATCGACCCGCACCGGCCGATCGGCGAGGTCGAGGACGTCGCCGGACTCGTGCTGCTCGCCCGGGACCTGCTGCGCGCCAACGTCCCGCCCGCCGCCCCCGCCGCGGGCGCCCGGCGCCGGACCACGGGCGTGCGTCCGAACCCGGCGCGACCCTTCGGGGTCGAGGTGCTGGTCCCGGCCGGTCCGTCACCCGACACGGCACCCGGCCGGACGCCCGGCGCGCGTGGCGGGGGGACGCCGTCGTACTGGGTCTACGGGCACGACCGCACCCCGTGCCTGCGCTGCCGCGGCCCCGTCCGCCAGGAGGACTACGGCTCCCCCGAGGACGATGCGCGGCGGCTGTGGTGGTGCCCGCACTGCCAGCGCTGAGCCGGACGCGCCCCAACGGTGGCCGCGTGTCGTCCCCGTTCCCTACGCTGAACCCGCCCCCGACCCGAGGAGAAGTCATGGCCGACCCGTTCCCGAAGGACCCGGAGGGCGCCGTCGTCGCGCTCGTGCTGGCCGGCGGCACCGGCGGCCGCCTCATGCCGCTCACCGCGGCCCGCGCCAAGCCGATGGTGCCGCTGGCGGGCCAGTACCGGCTGATCGACGTCGTCCTGTCCAACCTGGCCCACTCGCGCCTGCGGGACGTGTGGGTCGTGGAGCAGTACCGCCCCTTCACGCTCAACCAGCACCTGGCCGGCGGCCGGCCGTGGGATCTCGACGGCACCCGCCACGGCCTGCGGCTCCTGCCCCCCGCGCAGGGCCGCGCCGAGGAGGGCTTCGCCCGCGGCAACGGCCACGCGATCGCCCAGCAGCTGCCGCTGCTGGAGCAGTTCGGCGCCGAGACCGTCGTCGTGCTCTCCGCCGATCACCTGTACCAGCTGGACCTGCGCCCCGTGCTGGCCGAGCACACCCGCTCCGGCGCCGAGCTCACCGTGGTCACCACCGAGACGGACGAGGACCCCTCGCGCTTCGGCGTCGTCCAGGTGGACGACGACGGCGCCGTGACCGACTACGCCTACAAGCCGGAGGACCCGGCGGGCACGCTCGTGGCCACCGAGGTGTTCGTGTTCGACGTCGCCGCGCTCTCCGAGGTGGTCGGCGACCTCGTGGCGGGCGAGGACGAGGCGGCCACCAAGGACGAGGGCGAGACCGATGAGGACGGCGACCCCGTGGGCTCCTCCCTCGGCGACTACGGGGAGAGCATCATCCCGGCGTTCGTGGCGCGGGGACGCGTGCGGGAGCACCGCCTCGTCGGGTACTGGCGGGACATCGGCACCCTGGACGCGTACGTCCGCGCCCACCGGGAGATCCTCGAGGGCACCGGCCTGGACGTCGCCGCCGAGGGCTGGCCGCTGATCACCAACCCCCACCAGGCGCCGCCGGCGTGGGTGGCCCCGGACGCCCGCGTCTCCGGCTCGCTGCTCAGCCCGGGCTGCCGGATCGAGGGCGAGGTCTCGGACAGCGTGGTCGGCCCCGGGGTGGTCGTGGCGGCCGGCGCCACGGTGCGCGGCAGCCTCCTGCTCGGCGACTGCGAGGTCCCCGCGGGCGCGGTGCTGGACACCGTGGTGGTCGACGTCGGCGGGGCGGTCCCGGCGCGCGAGGTGACGGGGCGCGCCGCGCCGGCCGAGGAGGTCGTGGTGCTCACCCCGCAGGACCGCGGCCCGGCCGAGGACGAGACCACCGGCTCCGGCCGGCCCGGCCGGTCGGACTGAGCGGCGCCGGTCGGACGCAGCCGCGCCGGGCTGGGAGGATGGGCCCGTGGCCGTCCCCTCTCCCCTCCCCCCGCGCAACGGCGTCAACGCCACGCGCCTGCGCCTGCCCGCCGCCGGCTGGCCCACCGCGCAGGACTACGTGCTCCACCGGTTCGGTCACGTGGACCCGGACGGCATCCGCGCGCGCTTCGCCCGCGGCGAGGTCGTGGCGGCGGACGGCACCGCACTGACGCCGACGACGCCGCTGGGCGTCCACGAGGACCTCTGGTACTACCGGGACGTCCCCGACGAGGCCCCGCTGCCCGTGACGCACACGCTCCTGCACCGCGACGAGCACCTCGTGGTCATCCACAAGCCGCACTTCCTGCCCACCACCCCGGGCGGCCGCTTCGTCCAGGAGACCGCGCTGGTGCGGCTGCGCAACGAGCTCGGCCTCGACGACCTCGTGCCCCTGCACCGGCTCGACCGGGCGACGGCCGGCGTCGTGATGTTCTCCGCGAACCCGGCCACCCGCGGCGCCTACCACCTGCTCTTCGAGCGGCGTGCCGTGGCCAAGACCTACGAGGCCGTGGCGCTCCTGCCGGACGCCCCCGACGACGGCGCCCGCGGCCCCGGCGCCCCGGCCGACCCCGTCCTGGGGCGATTCCCGCTGACCGTGCGCAGCCGGATCCGCAAGGACAAGGGGGTCCTGCGCTCCGTGGTGGAGGAGATCCCCGCGGCGGCCTCCGGGCGGCGCGCGGGCGCGCCGGTGCGGACCCGGCGGTCGAACCGGCCCCACGCCGGGGCGAACGCGGAGTCCCGCGTGGAGCTGCTGGGCGTCGGCGTCTCCGCCGGGACGCTGGCGGGGCGGCGCGTGGCGCACCTGCGGCTCACCCCGCGCACGGGCCGCACCCACCAGCTGCGCATCCACCTGGCCGCCCTGGGCCTGGGCATCGCGTTCGACCCGTTCTACCCGGACCTGCTCGACCTCGCCCCGGACGACGTCACGCGTCCCCTGCAGCTGCTCTCCCGGTCGCTGCGCTTCACGGACCCGGTGACGGGCGAGGAGCGGGAGTTCACCTCCCCCGCTGAGCTGCAGGAGCGACCGCGGTGACGGGCGGGGACCCGGCCGCCCTGATGGACGCGCTCGGAGCGTGGTTCCACCCGCTCACCGCGCTCCTCGTGGCCCTGGACGCCCCGATCCCGCCCGTCCCGTCGGAGGTGGTGGTCATCGGCTCGGGGGCGCTCGCGGCCGAGGGCCGGGTCTCCCCCGTGGCCGCGGTGCTGGCGGCGTGGCTGGGCTGCTGGGCCGGGGACGTCGGCCTCTACGCGCTGTTCCGCCACGGCCTCGCCGACCGCCTGGACCGCTGGGCGTGGTGGCGGCGGATCCACCGGGGGATCCGGACTCTGCTGGTGCGGGTGGGCCCGGCGGGCAGCCTGGCGGGGCTGTCCGTGCTGCGGTTCGTCTCGGGCGGACGGACGGCGTCGATGGCGGCGGCCGGGATCGGCGGGATCCGCTGGCCCGTGTTCCTGTGGCTGTCCGGGGCGGGCTCGCTCGCGTGGTCCGGGTCCATGGTGGGGCTCGGCTGGCTCACCGGCCGGGCCACCGGCCTGCCGTGGTGGGCGTCCGCGGTGGTCGGCATGGTGTTCGGTACCCTTGCAGGGTTGATGATCGCGGGGATCATGGCCCACCGTCGCCGGGGCCGGAAGGGGTGAGCATGCAGGACGCGTCCTCCGAGTCCCGTGCCGCCCTCGAGCGCCTCCGGGACGCCTCGGCGCCCCGTCCCGACGACGACGCGACGCGTGCCCCCGCCGAGCGCCCCCGCCGCGCCCTGGCCGCGCCCGGGGAGATCTCCCGCCGCGATCTGCGCCGTCACGAGCGCGCCCTGCGCTCGGGCCGACCCGAGACCGCCGCCGAGCGCCGCGTGCGCGAGGACCGCCGCGCGGATGTGCACCGCGCCATGGACCGACTGCGCACTCCGGGCGCTCCCGCCCAGCAGCGCCCACGCCGCGACCTCAGCGAGATCCTGGACCGCCTCGGCAGCCCGGACCTCGCCCGTTTCACCGACCCACTCGTCGGCACGGTCGAGCGCATCCTCCCCGCCCCGGGGCGGGACCCGGAGAAGGCCGCGGAGGCCGCACGCCGCCGCACTGCGGCCGAGGAGCGCCGGCGGGCCCGCCTGCGAGCCGGCCGGGAGCGCGCCGCCGAGGCCGCCCGTCGCCGGGCCGCCGAGCACGAGCGGCCCGTCGCCGAGGCCGCCGCCGCGGCCCAGGCCCGCGACGCCGCCCGGGCCCGCGACGCCGCAGCCCTCCAGGCCCGCCTCGACGAGGAGGCCCGCCGGGCCCAGGCCGCGCGGGTGGCCCGCCGCCGCCGCGAGGAGGAGAAGCAGCGCCGTCGGCGTGAAGCCGAGCGGCGCCGTCGGGTGGCGGCCGAGGAGAAGGCACGTGCCGCCGCCGAGGCGGAGGCCCGCCGCCGGGAGCGGGAGGAACGGCGCCGCCGGGAGGCGGAGGTCGCCGCCGAGCGCGCCCGCGTGCAGGCGGAGCGGCGGGCCCGCGAGGAGGCCGCGCTCGCGGAACGGGAGCGGCTCCGGCTCGAGGCGGAGGCGGAGGCGGAGCGCCGTCGGCAGGCGGCCGAGGCCGAACGCCGTCGCCTCGAGGCCGAACGCGTCGAGGCCGAGCGGCGCCGTCGGGCCGAGGAGGCCGAGCGGCGCCGTCGCGAGGCGGAGGAGGCCGCCCGCCTCGAGGCCGAGCGACGTCGTCGCCAGGCCGCACGCGTCCGCGCGTACACCGTGCTGCACGCCGAACGCGCCCTCGCCCAGGCCCGGCTCCTCGAGGACCGCGCCCGGGAGGCCGAGCGCCGTGCGGCGGAGGACGCCGCCCGCCGCCGTCGCGAGCACGAGGAGCGGGAGTCCCGCGCGCTGGCCCGGGCCGCGCGCGAGCTCGAGGGCCCCGAGGTCTTCCCGGCCGCCGCCGACCGGCCGCTGCTGTCCGACCCGGAGGAGCGGCTCACCGATGAGGAGCTCTTCGCCCGGGCCCGGGTGGCCCTGCCCGAGTGGCGGCGGCGGCAGCGGCTCTCCACGAAGGCGCAGGCCGTCCGGGCCGAGGCCACCGCCCACTCCTCGGCGGGGCCGGTCACGGGCGCCCTGCCCCTGATCCCCGGCTACACCCCCGCGCCGCCCGAGGAGCCGGCCGGCTCACCGACCGCTGCGGACCGACGCGGCCAGGCGCTGCTGACCGTCGTGTGGGCGCTGTTCGTGCTCTCCGGCGCGTGGGGCCTCGGTCTGGCCGGCCGCGTCCCGGGGCTCGGCGCCCTCGATGCCGGCGCGTACCCGCTCACCGCCGACGGCCGACACGGCCCCGGCGCGAGCGTGTTCGGGCTGTCCCCGCTGCACCCGGCGATCTGGCCGGTGCTGTGGCTGCTGACCGGCATGTACGTGCTGCGGCAGTGGGGGCGGGGCCAGGGCGCGTCGCCGCGGCACCGCCGCATCCGGGGCGCGATCGCGGGGGCCCTGCTGGCGCTGGCGCTGTGGTTCCCCCTGGCCGTCCTGGCCCCCGGGGGCTTCGACGTCGTCCCGTGGCTGCTCGCCCTGGTCCTCATGCTCCGTGTGGTCCGGCGGCTCGGCGCACGCCCGGCGGCCCGCCGCGTCGCACGGGTGGCCGAGGACGGCGCGCTCGGCGTGCTGCTGGGCACCCTCCTCGCCGGCGCACCCACCGCGGTGGGCGCCGCCCTCCACGCCTGGGGTGTGCACGTCGGCTGGTTCCCGACCGAGCTGCTCGCCCTGCTGGTGCTGGTGGCCCTGCTGCTGGCGGCCCTGCGCCTCGTGCTCGGGGGGCGCGGCCGCATGGGTGTGGCCCTGGGCATGGCCTGGACCCTGCTCTGCCTCGCCCTGCCCCGCCTGCTGCCCAGCCCGCTCGGGGCGCAGCAGAGCGTGTGGGTGGGTCTCGCGGCCGCCTTCGGGGCGCTGCTGCTGGTCACCGCCGCGGCCGTGCGCCGCTCCTGGGCCCGCCAGATCGAGCGCGACGCCGCCCGCCGGCCGCACCCGGCCGGCGCCTGAGCCCGGCCCCGTTCAGCGCCCGAGCCCAGCGGGCACCGGGACCCACCGGCCGCCGTCGCGCCGGAGCACGTCCAGCCGGCCCGTCACGGCGACGCCGGACACCGCCTCCGCCATCCGCCGCGCCACCTCGGCGGCCTCGGCGTCCTCGCCGGCCCGGTGCGAGCCGGGCACCGTGAAGCGCAGCACGATCCGCGGGACGCGCGCGACGACCTCGATGTCCTTGGCCGCGAGCACGTGCGTGGCCTGGACGGCGGCCTCGGCCAGGTCCATGACCTCTTCGGGCCGGTGGCCGGGCAGGAGGTCGCCGATCTGCAGGCGGGCGCGGTAGGAGGGCATGGGCCCAGGGTAGGGGTGGACGCAGCAGCGGTGACGACTTCTCTCGTCGCACGGGCCGGCCCGCCCTTCCGCCCGCGGCGGACGCGAGCCCTCCCGTGTCCGGACCCGCTCGTAGGGTGGGGTGCATGACTCAGACCGCCACCCCGCAGACCGACGCCCCCGCCGTGCCCGCGATCTTCGAACCGATTGAGATCAACGGCGTGCGCGTGCGCAACCGCCTGATCCTGCCGCCGATGTGCCAGTACTCGTGCGAGGCGCGCGACGGCGTCCCCCACGGCTGGCACTTCCAGCACCTGGGCGCCCGCGCGGCCGGCGGCTTCGGGATCGTGGTGGCCGAGGCCACCGCCGTCACCCCCGAGGGACGCATCTCCGCGTGGGACACCGGCCTGTGGAACGACGAGCAGCGGGACGCGTGGGCGCCGATCGCCGAGTTCATCGCCTCCCAGGGCGCCCTGCCCGCCATCCAGCTCGGTCACGCCGGCGCCAAGGCCTCGACCGTCCCCATGCACCCGGGCGCGCTCGCCGGGCAGCCGATCCTCGAGGGCCCCGACTCCTGGGAGACCCTCTCCCCCTCCGGCGTGGCCACCAACTCCATGGAGATCCGCACCCACGCGATGCGGGTGGACGAGATCCGGGAGACCGTCCAGGCCTTCGCCGACGCCGCCGAGCGCGCCGACCGTGCCGGCTTCGGCGCCGTGCAGCTGCACGCCGCCCACGGCTACCTCATCCACCAGTTCCTCTCGCCGCTGACCAACACCCGGACCGACGAGTACGGCGGGGACTTCGAGGGCCGCACCCGCTTCCTCAAGGAGGTCGTGGCGGCCGTGCGCGAGGTGTGGCCCGCGGACAAGGTCCTCGGCATCCGCATCTCCGGCTCGGACTGGGTCGAGGGCGGCTGGAGCATCGAGGAGACCGTCCGCCTGGCGCAGGAGCTGCAGGGGCAGGTGCACTGGTTCGACCTGTCCTCCGCGGGCATCGGGGACACCTACGAGGGCCCTCAGGGCCCGGGCTATCAGGTGCCGCTGGCCACCGCCGTGAAGGAGGGCACCGAGGGGATCGTGGTGTCCGCCGTCGGCTCGCTGACCGGCGCCGAGGAGGTCGCGGCCGTGGTGGACGAGGACCGCGCCGACGCCGTCTGCGTGGGCCGCGCCGCCCTGGCGAACCCGAACTGGCCGACCGCGGCCGCCCTCGCGCTCGACGTCCCCTCGGAGCAGGTGCCGATGGCCCGGCAGTACTTCCGAGCCAAGTGGTGAGCGGAACACGCGGGACCCGGTGTGCCCCCGGCGCGGAACTCCGGTAGAACAGAACCATGAGCGTGCGCACCCCCGACCCGAATCCGGGCTGGCTGTCCGACGAGGACCTCTACGAGGCCCGGCGCCGGCTGCCCATGGTGTATGTGGAGGCCATCCCGGTGCGGCTGGACTCCCTCGGCTACGTCACCGAGATCGGCCTGCTCTACGTGGCGGACGAGACCGGCACGTTCCAGCGGACGTTCGTCTCCGGACGCGTCCAGTACCGGGAGACCATCCGCGCCGCGCTGATGCGCCACCTGGAGAAGGACCTCGGCCCGCTCGCGTTCCCGCAGCTGCCGCCATCGGTGGTCCCCTGCACCGTCGCCGAGTACTTCCCGGCGCCGTCCGAGACCGGGCTGACGGACGACCGCCAGCACGCCGTGGCCCTGGTGTACGTGGTGCCGGTGACGGGTGAGTGCCAGCCGCGCCAGAACGCGCTCGAGCTGACCTGGCTCACCCCCGAGGAGGCCCTCGGCGAGGACATCCAGGCCGAGTTCATCGGTGGCCGCGGGGACCTGGTGCGCCAGGCCCTCGCCCACGTGGGATGGGGGCGCTGAGCATGGCACCGGTCGTCGGCGGCTACCTCCGCCATCTGAAGTCCCAGGACGTGCAGCCCGGGGACAGCTTCCTGACCCGCCGCGGCGAGCCCGCCCCGCCCGTGGCCTCGACCCGGGTGATGCGGGACGACTTCGGCACCCCCGCGCTCGTGATCGCCACCCTCGAGGGCGGCCGGGAGGTCAAGATCGCCCACGGCTCCGTGATCCGGGTCCGCACGGACCGCCCGGAGGAGCGCAGGGCCGTCCCGGACACCACCTTCTCCCCCGTGGACGCGGGGTCCCCCGAGGAGCGGATCGTCGCCGTCGGCAAGCGCCACCTCGACGACACCGAGCTGACCGCCACCGCGGCCCGGCTCTCCCACGGGTTGAACCTGCGCTCCGGCTCCCAGCTGGAGGACGTGTTCGGCATGGCCGAGCGGCTCTACCTGCTGCACGAGGACACCGAGGGCACGCTCGCCACCCTGGGCCTGCTGACGAACCTGCCGTGGGACGGGGCCGTGGGGCGGTGGAAGTCCATCCAGGCCGCGCTGTCCCTGGCGTCGCTGATCCTGCGCGAGGAGGGCGAGCACATCGCCGCCGCCAACCTCGGTCGGCGCCTGCTCGAGGCGGACGAGGTCCCCTCCGAGCCGGGCCGGGCGTCCCGCGTGCTCGAAGTGCGCCAGCGTCAGCTCAACGAGCCGCCGCTCTACGACCGGGAGATCTCCCGCGCCCTGCAGGCCCGCGACGCCGAGGCCGAGTATCAGTGGCGCCGGGCCCGGTTCGGCCAGCTGCTCTACCTGCGTGCCCGCGGCGGCTCGGAGACGCTCACGGACGCCGACCTGGATTCCCGGATCGCCCGGGAGCTCGGCGCGCTGCGCACCCTCGCCGACGAGCTCGAGGCGAAGGCAGCCACGCGCCGGTGAGGCCCAGCCGCGGGACGGGCGTCGAGAGCCGGCCCCGTCCCCGGTGACACGCCCTCCGGGGTCCGGCTCGTGTGGCGCACCTCACTCTCCAGCCCCTGCCGGGGTTATGCTCCCGGCATGACCGGCTCCGCACCCGCCCAGCTCCGCCCCCTCCGCGCCACGGACGCGCCCGCCGTCCTGGCGGCCTTCCACGCGGGCACCGTCGGCATGGCCGATCCCGCAGAGGTCACCGACGACGCCTCCGCCCGCGCCTACGTCGACGGACTGGTCCAGGCGGAGGGGACGGACGCCGTCGCCGTGGTGGAGCGCGGGACGGACACGCTGATCGGCCTGGTCGCCGTCGTGCGCGACGAGGCGCACGGCACCGGCGCGCTCACCGCCTGGCTGCATCAGGGCTGGCGCGGGGACGCGATCATGTCGCGGGCGGCGACCACCGTGGCGGACGCCGAACTGGCCGAGGGCGGGCTCGAACGGATCGAACTGGCCCACCGGGCGGACAGCCCGACGGCGGGGGCCGTCGCCCGGGCCGCTGGGCTCCGTCACGAAGGCACGCAGCGCGGCCGCCTCCGCACGGGCGGGCGGCGGCTCGACGTGCACCTCTACGGCCGGCTGGCCGCGGACCCGCTGCCCGAGGAACGCGTCCGTCCCCTGCCGTGGGCCTCCGACGCCCGCCCCTGGGCCGACCGCTGACCGCGACCCGCCCCCGACGACGCCCCGCGACGCCGTCACGCCCTCCCGGCCCGATGCCCCGCTAGTCTGCCGAGATGACCACCCCGACCGGCGCCATCCCGAGCCCGCATCCGCGGCCGTTCCTCCTCGTCCAGACGCGCCCCGAAGACGACGCCGCGGCCGCCGAGGTCGAGGCCGTCCAGCGACTGGGCGGCTATCCGGAGGGCCGGCTGCGGGTGCTGCGCCTGGACCGCGTCGTGCAGCGCCCGGACGTGGCCACGCACGGCCTGGACTGGGAGGCGGAGCTCGCGGACGTCGCCGCCGTGATCCTGCCCGGCAGCCCGTTCACGGGCTCCGATCCCGAGGAGACCAAGTCCCCCGTGCAGCGCGCCGTGGAGGCGGAGCTGGGCCGGATGCTCGACGTCGTCCGGCGCCGCGACCTGCCGTTCCTCGGCTGCTGCTACGGCGTCGGCACGCTGGGCCGGCACGCCGGCGGCGTCGTGGACAACGCGTACGGCGAATCGGCCGCGCCCGTCGAGGTCACGCTCACCGACGAGGGTGTCGCGGATCCGGTGCTGGCCGGGGTGCCGCGCACGTTCGCGGCGTACGTGGGCCACAAGGAGGCGATGAGCGCGCTGCCGCCCGGCGCGGTGCTGCTCGCCGCGGGCGCCGACTGTCCCGTGCAGATGTTCCGGCTCGGCACCCGCCAGTACGCCACCCAGTTCCACCCGGAGCTGGACCAGGCCGGTATCCTCGAGCGCCTTGAGATCTACCGCGAGCACGGGTACTTCGCCCCGGGCGAGTACGAGCCCACGGTGGCGGGGCTGGCCGCCGTCGACCCCGAGCACCCCCGCCGGATCCTGGCGAACTTCCGCACGCTGTTCGGCTGAGCCGCCCGGCCCACCCCGTAGCGTGGCTGCATGGACACGCACCGCGCCACCGCTTCCCTGCCCTGGATCGACGGCCCCGCCGTGCGCGCCGCCCTGAGCCCGCGCGCCGCCGTCGACGCGCTGGAGGCGGCCCTCGCCGCCGGCCTGGACCCGGAGGCCGACGCCCCCCGCACCCGCGTGTCCACCGCCGCCGGGCAGCTGCTGCAGATGCCCTCGACGCGCGGGACCGAGGTCGACACCAAGCTGCTCACCCTCACGCCGGACAACCCCGAGCGCGGACTGCCCGTCATCCAGGGCGTCTACGTGCTGTTCGGCGCCCCGGGCACCCCCGGCCAGGCACCGCGGGCCGTGCTGGACGGCGTCGAGCTGACGGGCCTGCGCACCTCCGCGGTGTCCGCGCTCGGGGTGCGGCTGCTCGCGGACGCCTCGCCCCGGCACCTGGTCGTGGTCGGCACGGGCGTGCAGGCGTGGGAGCACGCGCTCACCTTCCAGGACGTGTTCGGGCTGGAACGGGTGTCCGTGGTGGGCCGCGACGCCGACCGGGCCGCCGCCCTGGCCGCGCGCATCGAAGCGGAGCTGGGCGTGACCGCGAGCGCCGCGGGCCCGGAGGCCGTGGCGGAGGCGGACGTCGTGGTGACGTGCACGGCCGCGACGGCCCCGCTGTTCGACGGGACGCTCGTGCCGGAGCACGCGACGGTCGTGGCGATGGGCTCGCACACCACGGACGCCCGCGAGACCGACGACGCCCTGGCCCGCCGCGCGACCGTGGCGGTGGAGTCGCGGGACTCGGCCGCCCGCGAGGCCGGGGACGTGACCCTCGCGATCGACTCCGGCGCGCTGGCCGGGATCGAGGACACGGTGACGCTGGCCGAGCTCGTGGCCGGGACCGCGCGTCGTCGGGAGGGCGCGCCCGCCCTGTTCGTCACCACCGGCATGCCCTGGCAGGACCTGGTGGTGGCGAGCGCGGTGGCGCGGGAGGTGCTGGGCTGAGCCGGGGCGGCCGGGTCCAGCTGGCGGACCGAGGGCGTGTCCCGGCGACTGACGGCGAGGAGGACGAGGGCGCCGGCGAGCCCGACCAGATTTCTCGCCACGAGCGGGGCGCGGCCGGCCTCCGCGGTGTCAGCCCAGTCGAGCACGCCCCGTCTGGATAGAGTGACTCGCGCCACCCTCTTCACTGCAAGGCAGGACACATGATCGACGCACCCCTCGCCCAGCTCGCTGAGACGTACGCCCGTGACGTGCGGCTCGCCTCCACGAGCGGGGTCTCCGCCGAGCCGGAGGCGCAGCTGACGGTCCCGGTCTCCGAGTTCCTGCGCGCGTTCTCCTCCGTCACCGGGATTGGGGACCTCAGCCTGCTGCGAGAGGCCCAGCTCGACGGCGTGCGCCCGGACTTCGCCGCCCTGATCGACGGTCGCCCCTGCGGATGGGTGGAACTCAAGGCACCCGGCCACACGGTCATCGGAGAGAAGTGGCGCGGCCGGGAGAAGGGCCAGTGGGACCTGCTCTCCCAGCTGGACGCGCTGCTCGTCTCGAACGGAGACGAGATCGCCCTCTATGTCTCCGGCTCCCCTGTGGACACCGCGTTCCTGCCCGTCGACGGCGTCGCAGGCTGGGACGCAGACCGCCTGCGCACCGTCCTGGAACAGTTCACCCTGGCCCAGCCCCGGCCGATCACCCGAGTGAGCCAGCTCGCGGACCGCCTGGCCCCGCTGGCCCGCTTCCTTCGAGAGCGCCTCCAGGAAGGCCTGTCCAACAACTACCGCTCGGTGCGGGAGGCGAAGGCGGCCTGGGACCACACGGTGCATCACACGACCACGGACGCCCAGTTCGCCGGCGACGTCGCCCAGGTCGTGGCCTACTCCATGGCCATCGCCGGTCTCTCCGGCCAAGCGGACCGGAACGCCGACGGCGTGGTGACGCTCGAGGAGGCCAAGCACGCCCTGGAGACGGCCCACCGCAATGTTCTGGCGGCGTCCCTCGGACCGATCATCGGCATCCCGGCGCTCATGGAGTACATCGCCCCGGAGGTCGGGGCCATCATGCGGCTGGTGTCCAGCATGGACGTGGCCGCCATCGAGCGCTCCACGGACTCCCGTGGTGAGCCGTGGCTGTGGTTTTACGAGGACTTCCTCCAGCGCTACGACCCGGCCGCCCGTAACCGCGCGGGTGTCTACTACACGCCGATCAGTGTGGTGCAGTGCCAGGTGCGCGTGGTGGACGCGCTGCTGCGGGAACGTTTCGGTCAGACCCTGGGCTTCGGCGCCCCCTCGGTGGTGACGCTGGACCCCGCGACGGGCTCCGGCACCTACCCGCTGGCGGTCATCGACCGCGCGGAGGCAGCGGCCCGGGAGGAACGCGGCCCGGCGGGGGTGGCCCAGGTGGCCAAGAACCTCACGAAGAACCTGCTGGCCTTCGAGCTGCTGCCCGGCCCATACTCGGTGGCGCACCTGCGCATCGGCCAGCGGCTCGCTGAGGCGCAGGGTCACGCCTTCCAGGCGGAGGAGATCGGCGTGTACCTGACGGACACCCTGGAGGACCCCTCGGCGGGCATGGCGGAGGGGCTATTCGGCGACGCGCGGGTCCTCGCCGAGGCCGCCGAGGCGGCCCGCCGGATCAAGCGGGACCGGCGCATCACCGTGGCCATCGGCAACCCGCCCTATGACCGGGTGACCTCCGGCACCGGCGGCTGGGTGGAGCACGGGGACGGCGAGGACGCGCTGTTCGACGACGTGATCGGCCCCGCCCAGGAGCAGGGAGTGATCTTCTCCGCCCAGGCCTCGCTGTACAACCTGTACGTGTATTTCTGGCGGTGGGCCATCTGGAAGGCGTTCCAGCAGGACCCCGGGGACCAGGCGATCATCTCCTTCATCACGGCGTCCTCGTGGCTGACCGGCCCGGCCTTTGTGGGTCTGCGCGATCTGGCCCGTCGGACGGCCAGTGAGATCTGGGTGATGGACCTTGGCGGCGAGGGCCGCGGGGCACGCCAGGAGGAGAACGTCTTCGACATCCAGACCCCGGTGGCGATCGTGACTCTGGTGCGCACCGGCAAGGCCGCCCGGGAAGCGTCCGTGTACTACCGGCGCTTCCGGGGCACGCGCGCGGAGAAGTTCGCGGCCCTGGACGAGGTGGCCCGGTTGGATCCCGACGACGGCACATGGGAGTGCCTGCCCGGTGGGGCGGGCGACCCCTTGGCACCGGCCAGCGGCGGGGAGGACTGGGCGGCGATGCCCGCCCTGGCGGACCTCTTCCCCTGGCAGCAGCCCGGGATCAAGTACAACCGCGCCTGGCCCGTGGCCCCGGATCAGGACACCTTGCAACGGCGGTGGCGAGAGCTGTTGGCTGACCCGTCCGCGGACGCCCGTGCGGAGAAGTATGTGACGGGCCACTCTGGGCGCACCATCCACACCGCCGTGAGCGGCCTGACCCCCTTGGCGGCGCTGCCCGCCGACGCTGAGCACCGGCCGATCACACGGGTGGCGTGGCGCTCCTTCGACCGCCAGTGGACCTTCGACGATCCTCGATTGATCAACTTGGAACGCCCCGCTTTGTGGCAGGCGCTCTCGGACCGCCAGCTGTTCTTTGTCTCCCCCAAGACGGCCCGCATCAGCGGTGGCCCCGCCGTGACCGTGGCGACGGCGGTGCCAGATCTGCACTACTTCGTCGGCTCCTACGGCGGCAAGGACGTCATCCCCCTCTACCGGGACGCTGAAGCCGCCCAGCCCAACGTCACCGGCGGGCTGCTCCCGCTGCTGGGGGAGCGCTACGGCCGAGAGGTCACGCCGGAAGACCTGGCCGCCTACGTCATGGGCATCGCCGGCCATGACGCCTACGTCCAGCGGTTCGACGAAGCCCTCGAAGGCAGCCCCGTCCGCGTGCCGCTGACGGTCGACCCGGCCCTGTTCGCCCGTGCCGTGGAGCTGGGTAAGCGTCTGCTGTGGCTGCAGACCTACGGGGAGCGGTTCACTGGTGTAGACCGCCCCGCCGGCCGCGTACCCCGCATTCCTGGCCTGGGTTGGGAAGCCCCCGTGACGGCCTTGCCTGCCTCCCCGCGGGCCGTGTCCTACGACCCTGCAACCCAGCGGCTAAAGGTGGGGGACGGCGTCGTCACCGGCGTGAGTCCGGAGGTCAGGGCCTTCGCCGTGTCCGGCATGAACATCCTGGACAAGTGGCTCGGCGCCAGGACGGCCACCGGCATCGGCCGCGCCGCCGGCAAGGCAGCCACCCCGCTGGACCGTATCCGCCCCACCGAGTGGGCAGACGAGTGGAACGACGAGCTGCTCGATCTGCTCCGAGTGCTGACCGAGACCGTGTCACTGGGTGGCGACCAGGCAGACCTCTTGGACGAGATCCTCGCCGGAGACCTGATCCCGGCGAACGAACTCCCGGAACCGACCCCGGCCGAACGGAAGGTTCCCAAGACGATCAAGCGGGACTTCTCCACTGCGCAGGAGGAGATGTTCTGATGGACGCTGCGAACGTCATCGCCCTCGTGGTCTCCGTGTTGGCGCTCCTGGCCGCGGCATGGTCCGCCGTGGAGTCGTGGCGGTTGCGCCAGATCGAGAAGGGCCGCGACGAGCGGCAGGACCTGCGCGAAAAGCAGGAACAGGCACGCCAGGTCGCCGCGTGGATGTGCGTCGCCGCCCGGATCAATGACGAGTTCGGCGCCCCACCCACGCGGCGCTGGTTCCTCGCCGTGGAGAACTCCTCCCAGGTCCCGGTCTACGGGGCACGGGCCACGGTGGCGTCGAAGTATCCCGTTCCCGATCTCACCGCCGCCATGCTGCCTCCAGGACGCACCTACTTCGAACTGAGCAAGAACGAGTGGGGCTACGGCGTCCAGGCGGATGAACTGGACGTGGTCCCCCGGCCGCTGACCAACGCCGAACGGTTCCGGGTGACCGCCTTCACCTTCACCGACGCCGCTGGCGACCGCTGGTCCCGCGACCACCAGGGTCGGCTCTCAGCGACAAGTGGGAAAGAGTCTGAAGCGACTGATTGAGGGACAGGCAGGCAAGGGACCTGGACCAGCTCCATGCACAGCTCCGAGCCGACCACCCGCAGGCGGTGCCGGAGCAGCTCGAGTTCCATGGCCTGCGGTGTTTAACGGCAAGGACGACTGGACTGCCGCCCCCGTCGGCGTCCGCGCATGGGCCAGCCAACGCGCCGTCGAACTCATCGCCGCGCACACCCCGTGGTTCGGCTTCCAGGGTGTCGACGTCGACAGGCTGCGTCAGCGGCCTGGATGGGAAGACGCCAAACCGCACATCGTGGTGTCCGCTCAGCTCTTGAACCGCGTGCACCGGAGGACGTCCCTGCGTGCGGACGGCCTCCTGGTGATCGCCGATGACCACCACCTCCGCGATGACAGCCGTCTGACCTACCGACGCATGCGAGCCGCCTCGGTCCAGGGCCTCTCCGACGGAGCACTCGACCACCTGTTGGACACGATGTACTTCGGCCCTTCGAACCAGAGCCGCCTGCTGCAGGCCGTGGACGTCCTGACGTACTTCGAGCAGCGCCGCCGCCATGTCACTGAGCGCCACCGCGATGCCGTTCGCCGAATGAACGCCATCGGCCGATCGCTGAACAAGATCCGTCAGCACTCTTACGTCTGGACCCCTTGAACGCAGACACACGAAACCCCCGCTCGAAGGCGGGGGTCCGGTTGGACGGAAGACGCCGAAGCGCGTCCCGTGATGTCCAGTGTACTCGCCTCTGAGGACTCCCGACAGGGACATCCCGTTCGGGACCACGCCGCTCCACCCCGCCTCCCCGCTTGGACGCCCCCACTACCCTGGATCCCATGCCCGACACCCCGCAGCCCCCCGCCGTTCCCGCGCACCCGGACCACTTCGGCTTCGAGGTGACCCACCGCCTGGAGACCCCCGGGCACGACGGCGCCCCGCTGGGCCGCACGGGCGTCATCACCACGCCGCACGGGCGGATCCAGACGCCGGCGTTCATCCCGGTGGCCACGCAGGCCACGGTCAAGGCGGTGCTGCCGGAGTCGATGAAGGACCTCGGCGCGCAGGCGCTGCTGGCCAACGCGTATCACCTGTACCTGCAGCCCGGTGACGACCTCCTGGACGAGGCCGGCGGCCTCGGCGCGTTCATGAACTGGCCCGGGCCGACCTTCACGGACTCGGGCGGCTTCCAGGTGATGAGCCTCGGCTCGGGATTCAAGAAGGTCATCGACATGAAGGGCCCCGGCGCGCCCGAGGGGCAGGGCGCCGACGACGCCGTCGCCCCCGGCAAGGAGCGCCTGGCCAACGTCGACGACGACGGCGTCTGGTTCAAGTCCCACCTCACCGGGGACCGACACCGGTTCACCCCCGAGGTGTCCGTGGGCATCCAGCACAACCTCGGCGCGGACATCATGTTCGCCTTCGACGAGCTGACCACCCTGCACAACTCCCGCGGCTACCAGGAGGAGGCGCTCGAGCGCACCCGCCGCTGGGCCCAGCGCTGCCTCGACGAGCACGCCCGCCTCACCGGGGTCCGCGCGGCGCGGCCGTACCAGGCGCTGTTCGGCGTGATCCAGGGGGCCCAGTACGAGGACCTGCGCCGCAAGGCCTGCCGCGACCTCGCGGGGATGCGGGCCGAGTTCCCGGCCGCGGGGGAGCTCGACGGCGTGACCTCCGGCTTCGACGGCTATGGCGTCGGCGGGGCCCTGGAGAAGGAGAACCTCGGGACCATCGTGGGCTGGTGCGCGCAGGAGCTGCCCGAGGACAAGCCGCGCCACCTGCTGGGCATCTCCGAACCCGATGACCTGTTCACCGCCGTCGAGAACGGCGCCGACACCTTCGACTGCGTCTCCCCCACCCGTGTGGCCCGCACCGGCGCGTTCTACACCCGCGACGGGCGCTACAACCTGCCCGGGGCGAAGTACCGCCGCGACTTCGGCCCGCTGGACCCCGAGTGCGACTGCTATACGTGCGCCCACTACTCCCGCGCGTACCTGCGGCACCTGTTCAAGGCGAAGGAGATGGTGGCGCACACGCTCCTCTCCATCCACAACGAGCGGTTCACGGTCTCGCTCGTGGACCGGATCCGTGCGGCCATGCAGGACGGCACGCTCGCCGAGCTCAAGGCCGAGACCCTCGGCCGGTACTACGCCCCGAAGGGCTGAGGGGCGCTGGGTGCGCCGGCACGCTGCGGGGGGGAGCCAGCACGCTGCGACGGGCGCGAGCCAGACGTTTCTGCTGTTCTGAGGGGGCTGTCTCGACCGATTCGTCTGGCTCAGCGCCGCTCGGACGCGTGGGGGACGTGAGCCAGACGATTCAGCGGCTCCTGCACAGGGCCGCGGGCGCAGCTCGCCCTCCACGGCCCTCGCGGTCGCGGCGCCGGGTCCGCTGGTGGAAGGGGAGGCTGGCGGCATGGTCGCCCCTCCTCCGCACCACGACGCCGCCCCCAGCCCCGTCTTCCCGGTCGCCGCGGGGCTGCAGGCCGGCCTGACGGCCTCGCAGCTGCGCGGCCCCCGATTCGACGCCCCGCACCACGGGCTGCGGCACACCGCCGGGGGTCAGCCCTCACTGGCCGACGTCGTCCGCGCCCTCCAGCGGACGAACCCCGGCACCGCGGCCACCCACGCCACCGCCGCTCGCCTCTGGGGGATGTGGCTGCCGCGGCAGTGGGAACGCGGCCCCATCCATCTGGCGCGCACGCGGGCCGAGGGCGGGGCGCCGCGCCGCAGCGGCGTCGTCGGGCATGAACTGCACCCGCAGGACCCCGTGCTGGTGCGTGCCCGGGTGCGGATCACGACGCCGGCCGCCACCTGGGCGGCGCTGGCGCAGCTGGGTCTGCCGTTGGCCGACGTCGTCGCCGCCGGGGACAGCCTGCTGCAACGGGCTGACGGCCCGGCGGGCCGACGTCGTCCCGGCGACCATCCACGGTGCACCGTGCGTGATTGTAAGCGGCCATGAAAAGCTGCCCATAGGTGGCCAGGGAATGACCCGCTGACGGCCATGAGGACTGCCCAGTGATGGCCACGGGAACTGCCCGG
>NZ_QNRG01000014.1:0-62417 GCF_003315015.1 Micrococcus sp. KT16
CCTTGATGTGATCGACCGGCAACTCGCCGAGCTCGCGCAGCTACGCACCACGATCGCCGACCTGCGCGAGGACGCCGCCGCCGGCGACCCGGCCACGTGCTCCCCCGAGGATGTCTGCCGCTACCTGTGACACCGAAGTTCACGGGCCCGTGGCAGCGCATGGCGGCCCACTCTGTTGCGTTGGGGTGTTAGACCTTTCGCAACGGTTCTGTTGCGCGGGGTGCACCCTATCGCGACGCCTATTCCTCCGGCCTGCCGTCGGCCGCTGTCCCGGTGAAGGATCGGCTTGCGGAACGTGAGCCTCACTCGCAGCGCCCTCTTGCCCGCGTGCTTGGAGGCCGCCACTGAGCTCCGACAGAACCCCGCCATATAGCGGCGCAAGCCACACATGACACCGGGCGGCACACCGAGCAGCCGCCACAAACGACCGATTTAGCCGTTACACGCCCGTGAGTCGGAGCATGACTGAGCCCATTGAGGCCGGAATGGGGGGCGAGGCCACTGTGCCGATTCTGATTCTTTGTCCACACCACCGCGGGGGCCGTTTCAGCGGCCCCCGCGGTGGTGTTGCCGAGGTGTGGACTCAAGCCGCGCGGGGCAACACTCCGCGCAAGACGTCGGTGAGGGTGACGACCCCAGTGAACCGGTTGTCCTGGGTTACTGCGGCCAGCTGGCGGCTGTTGCGGCGCATGGAGGCAAGTGCTTCGTGCAACGGTGTGGTGGAGGGCAGCGTCAGAGCCTGCTGGATAAGCGGCTGGATTGGCGCAGAAGGCTCCATCGTGAGGGTGTCCCGCACGTGGACGACGCCCGGAACGCTCTCAGGGGTATGGTCCGGCTGGACCAGGATACGCAAGTGCCCTGAGCACGCAGCGGCATTCTGGACCGCCTCGACGTCGGCGTCGGGGGCGACCTTGACCGGGTGCTGACCCTGGGGGAGGAGGTCCCCGAGAGTGAGGGTCTGAAGGTCCAGGGCACCGGCCAAGGCTTCATGGTTCTGCCGGTCCAGGGTGCCGGCGGCGGCGGAGTGCTCAACCAGCTGACGAATGGCCGCTGCGTCGTAGCCGCCCACGGCGGCTTGGTCCACGGGGGTGACGCCGCTGAGGGTCACCAGGCGGTTGGCCAGCCGGTTGGCCAGCAGCAGCAGGGGGCGAACGGTCCAGACGAAGGCGCGTGCGGGCACGGCCACGGCTTTGGCTGCGGTCTCGGGGTGGGCAATGGCCCAGGACTTGGGGGCCATCTCCCCGATGACCAGGTGAAGGAAGGTCACGGCCAGCAAGGACAGGACGAAGGAGGCGGTTCCGGCTGCCGCTGCGGGGATGCCCCAGTCCTCCAGGACGGGGCCGAGCCATGCGTCGACGGCCGGCTTGGTGATCGCCCCCAGGGCGAAGGTGCACAAGGTGATGCCCAACTGGGCTGCGGCGAGCATGAGGGTCAGCTCGTCGACTCCCTTGAGAGCGGCCCGCGCGGCGCGGCTGCGTCCTGCCTCGGCCTCTAGCCGGTGCCGGCGGGCGCCCAGCAGGGAGAACTCCATGATGACGAAGATCGCGCTGAGCACGATCAGCGCTGTGGTCACGAGCATGACGATCAGTGGACCGTGCATCATCGCTCCTCGTCCGTGGTGGCGTCGGGCTGGGCCTCGTGGGCGGCATGGCTGCCGGCGGTGTCAGAGCGGGGCACCTCGATGAGGTGGATCCGCAGTCGAGCCGGGACCCTGCGTTGGATGGAGAGGACCTCGACCTGCAGGTGGCGGTCGTAGACCTCCTCAGCCCCGAAGTCTCGTGGGTCCTCGGGCAGGTCGATCGTGATGACCTCGCCTTCCCGGGGCAGACGGCCCAGAGCGTCGATGGTCAGACCGGCGGCGGACTCGGCCTCGGTCACGGGCAGGGGGTGCCCGACGAGGCGCTCGAGCTCGTCCAGGTGGGCCTCTGCGCTCAGGACCCAGGAGTGCAGGCCTGTGGCGGTGATCTCCTCCTGGGGGTGCAGGTCGTGCTCGTCCGTGAGCTCGCCCACGAGCTCCTCCGCGAGGTCTTCCACTGTGAGCACGCCGACGAAGCCGCCGAACTCGTCCACGATGCACGCCATCTGCTGCCCTGAGCCGTCGAGCTCCCGGGCTGCGTCGGGCAGGGACATCATCGTGGGCAGCACCAATGCAGGGCGCATCAGGGCGGACACGGGGGTGTCCGGGGCCATCCGGGTCTCACCGAGCAGGTCGGTGAGGTGGACTACCCCGAGCGGTTCGTGTTCGTTCGAGATCACCGGGTAGCGGGTGTGGCCGGTGGCCATCAGGTCGCGCACCTGAGCCAGGGAGGTCTGGGGCTGAACCTCGTCCACACGCGAGCGGGGCACCATCGCGTGCTGCACGTCCTGGTCTGGGAAGTCCAGCACCCGGTCGATCAGGACGGAGACCTCCGCGGGCAAGGATCCGGAAGCTCTGGAGTCCAGGGCAATGCGGTCCAGGTCCTCGGCGGAGGCGGTGCTGTCGACGTCGTGCACTGGCTCGATGCGCAGGAGCTTGAGCAGCACCTCGGCCGCCTTGTCGAAGACCCAGATGAGCCAGCCGAACAGGCCGAGGTAGATCTGTGTGGGCCGGGCCAGAGCGCGGGCCAGGGGCTCGGGGTTGGCGATGGCCAAATTCTTGGGGTATAGCTCGCCGATGATCATCTGCACCAGGGTGGCCACCACCAGTACGCCCAGCGTGGAGATGGCGATGACCACTTCAGAAGGCAGTGCGGTGCCGCCGAGCAACTCGGTCAGGGCCGCACCCACCATCGGCTCTGCCACGTAGCCCACCATGAGGCCTGTGACCGTGATCCCCAGCTGCGCGCCGGAGAGCATGAAGGAGGTGCGGCGAGTGACCTGCAGTGCGCGGGCGGCGGCGCGGTCGCCGGCCTTGGCAGCGGTCTGCAGGCGGACGCGGTCTACAGACATGTACGCGAATTCCTGGGCCACGAAGAAGCCGTTGGCGGCGATGATCGCCAGGATGATGAGGGATCCGAGGATCAGTGTCAGGACTGGATCCATGCCTGAGTCACCTCCCCACGAGGTGCAGGCGACCCCGCCAGCTGCGGGGTGGGGTGGGGGTGACGCTCGGACTGTCACCAGGGCAGGCGGCTGGGCCGTCGCTCATGTATTCAGGGGCTCCATAAAGGGTCGAATGAATAATGGCGGCACATTACCACCGGTAACCGGTCGCAGGGCAAGGTGGGGTGTGGCCTCGCCGCCGACATCGGGCATCTGCCCGCCAGGATGTCCAGCCGGGTATACCCCTTTACACGCCCCGTCCGCCCACGAGAGCATCACGTCAGAAACGGTCCCAAACCGAGCTGTTGGACAGAAGTGTCGGAGGGTCTGAGACGTGGTGGGACAGACCGTCGGGTGCGTGTGAGGCCACCCCCGTGGGAGTCGGCCGACGCCCCGCACCCACGAACGTCGGCTCACGTCAGGGCGAGCATGGCGACGCGCCGAGGGGACGGGCGCCGAAGCCTTCTCCCGATAGAACGAGCACGTGGCGAGCCGGTGGTTGAGGGGGCCCGGCACCAGGTCTGCGACGAAGGCCCATGAGGATCTCCAGCCCCGGAAGCCAGGCTCCAGCGCTGGGCAGCTCGGCACTGCTGGGCAGCCGAGCCATCTCCACGAGCTGCGCATCACCGGGATCCCGCTCCCATTCCATGCCTTCCACCGCATTGCCCGTGGCCACCCGCCAGCGGGAGAGGATCTTCTGCGCTCGCTGCAACCGGGCGCTCACTCGGTGTGCGGGACGGGATGGGTCGCCTTCATCGTGGTGGGTCATGCTCCAGTTCGCGGGTCCGAGCGCGGGGCTCTGCTCCTCGTCCGGGAAGGGGAGGAGGGCCACGACGGCTACCCCCAGATCCTCTCGCCGCATCATTCCTGTTCCCCGTCGGCGACGTGGGCGCGGCCGCGCCGCCCGCCGGTGACCTCCAGGGCCTGGACCCGAGGCCCGGACGCGTGGACAGTCGACGAGATGGATGTGTGCGTCGCGGAAGAGATCTGGTGCGGTGGGCCCGGGCGGGGTTCGGGGCAGTGATCGACCTGGTGGTGTCTCAGGTGTGCAAGGAGCGGTGTCGTCGCTGGGGTCAGAAACGAGCGTGTCGTGCCCACCTGTCGGAGGTCGCCCGGGCCATGCGTGCGGACCGGACGGGCACGTTCAGCCCGTCATCCCCACGTCCACGGCCGCCTCGCGCGCGTGCCCCGATGGGAGTGAAGGAACGTGCAGACATGGGAGGGGGAGGACGCTGAGCGGCCGGCACGTCCCACGTGGGCCCGTAGGTGCAGCGCGTGGCGAAGACCCCGCCGTCCCGTACGTCACAATGACCGACTCCGGTCTGGGCTGGAGGGGCAGGGTCGCTAGGGTGGTCCCGTGAAGACCTTCGACGAGCTGTACGCGGAACTGACGCGCAAGGTGCAGGAGCGCCCCGAGGGCTCCGGCACCGTGGCCCAGATCGACGCCGGCGTCCATGCGATCGGCAAGAAGGTCGTCGAGGAGGCGGCCGAGGTCTGGATGGCCGCCGAGTACGAGTCGGATGAGGCCGCCGCCGAGGAGATCTCGCAGCTGCTGTACCACGTGCAGACCATGATGATCGCCCGCGGCATCAGCCTCGAGGACGTCTACCGCCACCTCTGAGGCCGCCGGCCCCGTTCCCCGCCCGCCCCACCGCACCCCGAGGAGACCGACGCGTGCTGCGCATCGCCGTGCCCAACAAGGGCGCCCTGTCCGAGTCCGCCCGTGAGATCCTGACCGAGGCCGGCTACCGGCAACGCCGGGACTCCCGCGAGCTCGTCCTCGTGGACCCCGAGAACAACGTCGAGTTCTTCTACCTGCGTCCCCGGGACATCGCCGTCTACGTCGGCCAGGGCACCCTCGACGTCGGCCTGACCGGCCGCGACCTGTTCTGCGACGCGCAGGTGGGGGACACCGCCGAGGAGATCATGGCGCTCGGCTTCGGCCGCTCCGTGTTCCGTCTCGCTGCCCCCGTCGGCTCCTTCACCTCCGCCGAGCAGCTCGCCGGCAAGCGCATCGCCACGAGCTACGACGGCCTGCTCTCCGACTACCTGGCCCGCACCGGCCTGGACGCCACGGTGGTCCACCTCGACGGCGCCGTGGAGTCCTCCGTCAAGCTCGGCGTGGCGGACGCGATCGCCGACGTCGTGGAGACCGGCAGCACTCTGCGCGCCGCCGGCATGGAGGTCTTCGGCGAGCCCATCCTCGACTCGGAGGCCGTGCTGATCGGCCGCGCAGGGGAGCGCCCCGAGGGCCTCGACGTGCTGCTGCGCCGCCTCAAGGGCGTGCTCGTGGCCCGCCGCTGGGTCATGATCGACTACGACATCCGCCGTGACCTGCTGGAGGCGGCCACCGCGGTCACCCCGGGGCTGGAGTCACCGACGGTCTCCCCGCTGCGGGACGAGACGATGGTCGCCGTGCGCTCCATGGTCCGCAAGCCGGACGCCAACCGCGTCATGGACGAGCTGTACGCCCTGGGCGCCCGCGGCATCCTGATCTCCGCGATCCACGCGATCCGCCTCTGACGGCCCGCGCCGTCCCGCCCGAGCCCCCCGAGACGAAGGAGCCGACGTGAGCCTCGCCGTGCGTGTCATCCCCTGCCTGGACGTGGACGCCGGGCGCGTGGTCAAGGGCGTGAACTTCGAGAACCTGAGGGACGCGGGCGACCCGGTCGAGCTCGCTCGCCGCTACAACGCCGCGGGCGCCGACGAGATCACGTTCCTCGACGTCACCGCCTCCACCTCGGACCGCGCCACGACCTACGACGTCGTGACCCGCACGGCAGAGGAGGTCTTCATCCCGCTGACCGTGGGCGGCGGCGTGCGCACCGTCGAGGACGTGGACCGGCTGCTGCGCACGGGGGCGGACAAGGTCTCCGTCAACACGGCGGCCGTGGCCCGGCCCGAGGTGATCACGGAGATCACCCGCCGCTTCGGGTCCCAGGTCCTCGTGCTCTCCCTCGACGCCCGGCGCACGGAGGACCCGGGCTGCGCCTCCGGCTACGAGGTCACCACCCACGGCGGCCGCCGGGGCACCGGCATCGACGCCGTCGCCTGGTGCCGGGAGGCCTCCGAGCGCGGGGTGGGGGAGATCCTGCTCAACTCGATCGACGCGGACGGCACCCGCGAGGGCTTCGACCTGGAGATGATCCGGGACGTGCGCGCCGTGACGCGCGTGCCGCTGATCGCCTCCGGCGGCGCCGGCGAGCCCGAGCACTTCCCGCCCGCCGTCGCGGCCGGCGCGGACGCGGTGCTCGCCGCCTCCCTGTTCCACTTCGGCCCGGACGACATGCTCGCCCGCGTCAAGGACGCCCTGCGGCAGGCGGGGCACACCGTCCGCTGACCCCGGCGGCCACGCCCCGCTCCGGCTCCCTAGACTGGACCTCCATGAGCATCTCCCCGCCCGACGACCTCGTGGCCTCCGTGACCTTCGACGACCGGGGCCTGGTGCCCGCCATCGCCCAGCAGGAGGGCACCGGCGAGGTGCTCATGATGGCGTGGATGAACGAGGAGTCCCTGCGCGCGACGCTCGAGACCGGCTGGGCCACCTACTGGTCCCGCTCGCGCGGCGAGCTGTGGCGCAAGGGGGAGACCTCGGGCCACCTGCAGCGGGTGCGCGCGGTCCATGCGGACTGCGACGGCGACACCCTGCTGCTCACCGTGGACCAGACCGGCCCCGCCTGTCACACGGGCACCCGCACCTGCTTCACCGGCCGCGAGCTCGTCATGCCGCCGGCCGCCGTCGACCCCGAGGAGGCCGCCCGATGACCGCCGCCACCACTCCCTCCCGTGCGGAGTTCCTGCGTCTGGCGGACACCGCCCGCGTGATCCCCGTGGTCCGCACGGTGCTGGCGGACGGCCTCACGCCGCTGGCGATCCATCGGCGCCTGGCCGGCTCCCGCCCCGGCACCTTCCTGATGGAGTCCGCCACCCCGGGCGCGGCCTGGTCCCGGTACAGCTTCATCGGGGCCGGCTCCGCCGTCACCCTGACCTCGCGAGACGGCGAGGCGCAGTGGCAGGGCACCCCGCCCGAGGGGCTGCCCACGCAGGGCCGAGCCCTGGACGTGCTCGCGGCGTGCCTGCGCCTGCTGCGCACGGACGTGCGCGCCGAGATCGGAGGCGTTCTGCCGCACCTCGTCTCCGGCATGGCCGGCTTCCTGGGGTGGAACACGGTCCGCGCGTGGGAGCGCCTGCCGCACCCGCCCGAGGACCACCTCGGCCTGCCCGACCTCGCGATGAACCTCGTCACCGACCTGGCCGTGCACGATGCCCTCGACGGCACCGTGACGCTGATCGCCAACGCGGTGAACGGCAACGGCCTGGCCACCGGCGCGGACCGCGCCTACGACGACGCGCTCGCCCGCCTGGACGCCATGGTGGAGCGCCTGGCCGCCCCGGCCGCGGACCCGGTCAGCGACGTCCCGCGCCGCTGGCTCGAGGCGGACGCGGACGAGGTCGCCGCCCAGGCCGAGGACCGGTGGGGTGCCGAAGGCTTCCGCGAGGCCGTCGCGAAGGCCCAGCGGGCGATCCGCGACGGCGAGGTGTTCCAGGCCGTCGTCTCCCGCCGCCTCTCGGTCACCACGGACGCCACCGGTCTGGACGTGTACCGCGTCCTGCGCATGGTGAACCCGAGCCCCTACATGTACCTCTTCTCCTTCGAGACCCCGGACGGGGAGCCGTACGAGATCGTGGGCTCCTCGCCCGAGGCGCTCGTCACCGTGCGGGACCGCCGTGTGGTCACCCATCCGATCGCCGGCTCACGGCGGCGCGGGGCCACCGAGGAGGACGACCGCCTCCTCGGCAAGGACCTGGTGGAGGACGAGAAGGAGCGGGCCGAGCACCTCATGCTCGTGGACCTCTCCCGCAACGACCTCTCGCGCGTGTGCCGCCCCGGCACCGTCGAGGTCACCCAGTTCATGGAGCTCGAGGCGTTCAGCCACATCCTCCACCTGGTCTCGCATGTGGAGGGCCGCATGCGCGACGACGTCGACGCGCTCGACGTCCTCCGCGCCGCCTTCCCCGCCGGCACGCTGTCCGGCGCCCCGAAGCCCCGCGCCCTGCAGCTGCTGGACGAGTGGGAGCCGACCGAGCGCGGGCCCTACGGCGGCGTCGTCGGCTACTTCGACCTGGCGGGCAACATGGACATGGCGATCAACATCCGCTCGGCCACGCTGCACCGCGGCCAGGCACATGTGCAGGCCGGCGCCGGCATCGTCGCCGACTCCGATCCCGACGCCGAGACCGCCGAGACCGTCACCAAGGCGACGGCGCCGCTGCGGTCCGTGCTGACCGCGGGCGAGCTGGGGCAGGCGTGATGCGCCGCCGCACCGTGGTCCTCGCCGCGCTGGCCGCCGGCGCGCTCGTGCTGCTCACGGCGGGCCGCACCTGGGTGACCGCCACGGGCCTGTCCGGCGGGATCGCCTCCGAGGCGACGACGTCGGGCGGCGCCGCCGCGCCCGTCGCCACCGCCATGGCCCTGGTCGTGATGGCCGGTGCCCTCGCCCTGACCACCGCCCGGCGCCTCGGCGCCGTGATCGTCGGCGTGCTCATGGCGCTGGCTGGGGTCGTGATCGCCTCGACCTCGGTCACCGCCGCCCTGGATCCGGCGACGACGGCGGCCGCCGCGGTCGCCGACGCGACCGGGACCACTGCGCTCGCGCAGGACTACGCCGTGACGGCGTGGCCGTGGGTCGCGGCGGCCGGCGGCGTGCTCGCGGCGCTGTGCGGCGTCGTGGCGGCACTGGCGGGCCGTGGCTGGCGTTCGTCCCGGCGCTACGAGAAGGCGCCTGCGGCCTCCGAGCCCGGCCCGGCCGCCGCCGGGGAGCAGCCCGCGCAGTCCGCCCGCGAGGCGGCCCAGCGCCGGCGCGTGGACCAGATGGACGCGTGGGACGAGCTGTCCCGCGGCAACGACCCCACGTGAGCGCCCGTCTCTCGGACCGCCCCGCACCGCCCGGGTCGTCCCGGGTCACGCGGGCCCGGTCCCGTGCCCGCATGGCACAATGAGGGACAGTCGTCATGTACACCACGCACCAGTGAGGGACAGCCATGAGCCACACCGCGAACACCGCGCACACCGAGCCCACCACCCGTCGCGCCGCCCGCCGCGGCGCCGTCGAGGACGTCGTCGTCACCGAGGACGGCCTGGTGCTCAACGACCCGACCCACCTCGAGCTGCCGGGCCACGGCAACTCGCCCGGCGCGTGGGCCATGGTGGCGCTCGTGCTCGTCGGCTTCGTGGCCGGCTGCGTCGGCCTGCTCGCCGACTGGAGCGTCGTCGTGTGGATCGGCCTGGCCCTGATGGCCGTGGGCGTCGTCGTGGGCATCGTCGCCGGCAAGGCCGGCGCGGGTCGCGGCCAGCACGGTCACTGATCCGCGTGTCCGTCCTCCAGGAGATCATCGACGGCGTCCGTGAGGACCTCGAGCCTCGCCGCCGTGCCCTGCCCGAGGCGCGCCTGTCCGAGCTGGTGGCCGCCACCCCTGCGCCGCGCGACGCCCACGCGGCCCTGCACGGCGGACGCACCGACCCCGCGGGGATCCGGGTGATCTCCGAGGTGAAGCGGGCGAGCCCCTCCAAGGGGGCGCTCGCCGAGATCCCCGAGCCGGCCACCCTGGCCCGCGCGTACGAGCGCGGCGGCGCCAGTGCCGTCTCCGTGCTCACCGAGGCCCGCCGCTTCGGCGGCAGCCTGGCCGACCTGGACGCCGTGCGTGCCGCCGTCGATCTGCCGGTCCTGCGCAAGGACTTCACCGTCACCGAGTACCAGATCCACGAGGCCCGCGCCCACGGGGCCGACCTGGTCCTGCTGATCGTGGCCGCCCTCGACGACGCCGAGCTGGCCGGCTTCCTGCAGCTCACCGAGTCCCTGGGCATGCACGCCCTCGTGGAGGCCCACACGCCCGAGGAGATCGAGCGCGGCGTCGCCGCCGGCGCCCGCATCCTCGGCGTCAATGTGCGCAACCTCAAGACCCTCGACGTCGACCCGGCCCGCTACGCCGCGCTGGCCGACGGGCTGCCCGAGGACGTCGTCCGGGTCGCCGAGTCGGGCGTCGAGTCCGAGGAGCAGATCAAGGCCTACGCCGCCGCGGGCGCCGACGTCGTGCTCGTGGGCGAGGCCCTCGTGCGCCACGGCGCCCCCGAGGAGGCGCTGCGCGCGTTCCGCGCCGCGTCCCTCACCGTCCGCTGACCGAACCAGACCCGAGGAGCGTGGTCGCCATGAGCGCCGACCGTCCGAGCACCGAGCCCGCGATCGAGTTCGAGGGGCCGTATCAGGGTCAGGCCGGGCCCTACTTCGGCGACTACGGGGGGCAGTGGATGCCCGAGTCCCTCATGGCCGCGCTGCAGGAGCTCACCCGCACCTACGAGGAGGCGCGGCAGGACCCCGCCTTCGAGGCCGAGCTGCGGACCCTGTTCCGGGACTACGTGAACCGGCCCTCCCTGCTGAGCGAGGTGCCGCGGTTCGCCGCGGACACCCCCGGCGTGCGCATCTTCCTCAAGCGCGAGGACCTCAACCACACCGGCTCGCACAAGATCAACAACGTGATCGGCCAGGCGCTGCTCGCCCGCCGCATGGGCAAGACGCGCCTGATCGCGGAGACCGGCGCCGGCCAGCACGGCGTGGCCACGGCGACGGCGGCCGCGCTGTTCGGCATGGAGTGCACCGTGTACATGGGGGAGGAGGACACCCGCCGCCAGGCCCTGAACGTGGCGCGCATGCAGATGCTCGGCGCCGAGGTGGTGCCCGTGGCGATCGGCGCCCGCACCCTGAAGGACGCGATCAACGAGGCCCTGCGGGACTGGGTCGCCTCCGTGGACACCACGCATTACCTGATGGGCACGGTCACGGGCCCGCACCCGTTCCCCGCCATGGTGCGCTACTTCCACTCCGTGATCGGCGAAGAGGCCCGCGAGCAGATCCTGGCGCAGGCCGGCCGCCTGCCGGATGCCGTCGCGGCGTGCGTGGGCGGCGGGTCCAACGCGATGGGCCTGTTCCACGGCTTCCTCGACGACCCTGGGGTGGAGCTCTACGGCTTCGAGGCCGGCGGCGAGGGCCTCGAGACCGGCCGCCACGCCGCGTCCATCACGCTCGGACGCACCGGCGTGCTGCACGGCGCCCGCACGTACCTGATGCAGGACGAGGACGGGCAGACGATCGACTCCCACTCGATCTCCGCGGGCCTGGACTACCCGGCCGTCGGCCCGGAGCACGCCTTCCTGCACGACACGGGCCGCGCCGTCTACGAGCCGGTCTCGGACACCGAGTGCATGGACGCCTTCCTCCGGCTCACGCGCACCGAGGGCATCACGCCCGCCATCGAGTCGGCCCACGCCCTGGCCGGCGCGCTGCGCCTGGCCCGCCGCTGGGCGGACGAGGGCCTCGTGGGGCCGGACGCCCCGGAGGGTCAGGAGCGGATCATCATCGTGAACCTCTCCGGCCGCGGGGACAAGGACGTCGCCACCGCGGCGGCCTGGTTCGGCCTCGGCACGGCCACGGAGGAGAAGGACCCGCTCGAGGAGATGACCCCCGGAGAGGAGCAGTGACCGGCATGACCGTGCACTCCAAGACCGCCGCGGCCCTGGATGCCGCGAAGGTGGCCGGCCGCACCGGCCTCGTCGCCTTCCTGCCGGCCGGCTACCCGTCCGTGGACGAGTGCGTCGAGGCCGTCGTCGCCGCCGCGGACAACGGCGCCGATGTCATCGAGCTGGGCCTGCCCTACACGGACCCCGTGATGGACGGCCCCGTGATCCAGGCCGCGACCCAGGCCGCCCTGCAGGCGGGTTTCCACGTGGCCGACGTCTTCGACATCATCCGACGGGTGACCCAGCGCACTGACGCCGCGGTGCTGGTGATGACGTACTGGAACCTCGTGGACCGCATGGGCGTCGACGAGTTCGCGCGCCGCCTCGCCGAGGCCGGGGGCGCCGGTCTCGTCACCCCTGACCTCGTGCCCGAGGAGGCCGGCGCCTGGATGGAGGCCTCGGACCGTCACGGCCTGGACCGCGTGTTCCTCACCGCGCCCTCGTCCACGGACGAGCGGGTGCGCCTCACCGTCGACTCCTCCCGCGGCTTCGTGTACGCGGTGTCGGTCATGGGCGTCACCGGCACCCGCGACGCGGTGTCCACCGTCGCCGAGACCGTGGTCCGCCGGGCCCAGGATGCCGGGGCGGAGCACGTGTGCGTCGGCCTCGGCGTCTCCCAGGCCGCGCACGTCCGCGAGATCGGCGCCTACGCCGACGGCGCGATCGTCGGCACGGCCCTGGTGCGCGCGCTGACGGACGGCGGGCCGCAGGCCGTCGGCGCCCTCGCCCGCGAGCTGGCCGCCGGCGCCGTCCGGGAGGGCTGAGCATGACCGCCCTGGCCTCCCTGGCGTCCCCCGCCGCCCTCGCACCCCTGGCCGCGTTCCCCGCCCCCACCTGGGACGGCTTCGAGATCGGCCCGGTGAAGATCCACGCGTACGCGCTGAGCATCATCCTGGGCATCGTCCTGGCGCTGTGGCTCGCCGAGCGTCGGTGGCGCGCCCGCGGCGGCCCCGAGGACCGTGTGCTCGACATCGCCCTGTGGGCCATCCCGTTCGGCTTCGTGGGCGGTCGGCTCTACCACGTGTTCTCCTCACCGGACCGGTACTTCGGGCCCGGCTTCGACGGCACGGGCGACCCGATCCAGATCCTGTACGTGTGGAACGGTGGACTGGGCATCTGGGGCGCGATCGCCCTCGGCGCCGTGGGCGCGTGGATCGCGTGCCGCCGCTACGGGCTGCGGCTGACGGCCTTCGGCGACGTCGTCGCGCCGGGCATCCTGCTGGCCCAGGCCATCGGCCGGTGGGGCAACTGGTTCAACCAGGAGCTCTTCGGCGGCCCGACGACCCTGCCCTGGGGGCTCGAGGTCGACCCGGCCAGCCCGAACTTCCCGGCCGGCTACGCCCCGGACACGCTGTTCCACCCCACGTTCCTCTACGAGTGCCTGTGGAACCTGGCCGGGGTCGCGCTGCTGCTCCTCGTGGACCGCGCGCTGCACCTGCGCCACGGCCTCATGCTGTGGTCCTACGTCGCCTGGTACACCGTGGGCCGCACGTGGATCGAGATGCTGCGCATCGACGACGCCGAGATGGTCACGCTCTTCGGCGTCACCCAGCGGCTCAACGTGTGGACGTCCCTGCTGGTGTTCGTCATCGCCCTCGCGTTCATCGTCGGGATCCTGCTGCGCCATCGCGGCGCGGCCGCCGGCCCCCACGCCCACCAGAGCGTGTGGCGCGCCGGGCACGCCCCCGAGGGCGACGACGGCGCCGCCGTCGCCGCGGGCCGCTCCGGGTCCCACGCCGTGGGCGCGGCGGAGGACGACGCCGTCCGGCGCTGACCCGCTCCCCGGCGCGCCCGCGAGGGGCGCCCGGGGCCCCGGTGTCCCACATGGTGGACATTCGGCGTGTCACAGTAACGTCCGGTTCCGCACAGTGGGACGTCGCGCCCGGTAGTGTGTCTTCCACCTCGGGGCCGTCGGCCCCGTGCGTCGGGGCCAGCGCCGTCCCCGTCCGAGCCCCTGCTCTCCGGAAAGGACGGCACCATGCCCGTGGCATCCTCGCCCGCCTCGGCCCCCCGCGCGGGGGGACCGGTGGATCCCTTCGTCCGCTATGCGGACATCCCCGCCGCCCAGGGCCTCTACGACCCGTCCCGGGAGACCGAGAACTGCGGCCTCGCCGTCATCGCCACCCTGCGGGGCACCCCGGGCCACGACATCGTCCAGCACGCGCTGACCGCCCTGCGCGCGCTCGAGCACCGCGGGGCGGTGGGCGCCGACGAGGGCACCGGCGACGGCGCCGGCCTGCTGACCCAGATCCCCGACGAGCTGTTCCGTGCCGTCGTCGACGCCGAGCTGCCCCCCGTGGGCGAGTACGTCGCCGGCACCGCCTTCCTGCCGCCCGTCGACGGCGAGCGCGCCGAGGCGAAGGAGGCCGTCGAGCGGCTGGCCGAGGAGGAGGGGCTGCAGGTCCTGGCGTGGCGCGAGGTGCCCACCGACCCCTCGGCCCTGGGCGTCGGCTCCCGGGCGGCCATGCCCGCGTTCGAGCAGCTGTTCCTGTCCCTGGCGGACGGTCAGGACGGCACCGAGCCGGGGCAGTCGCTGGACGTGCGGGCGTGGCGGGTGCGCCGCCGCGCCCAGTCCCGCGCCGGCGTCTACTTCCCCTCGCTCTCGTCCCAGACGATCGTCTACAAGGGCATGCTGACGACGGCCCAGCTGGAGCCGTTCTACCCGGACCTCTCCGACGAGCGGTTCACCACCCGGCTGGGCGTGGTCCACTCGCGGTTCTCCACCAACACGTTCCCCTCGTGGCCGCTGGCCCAGCCGTTCCGCACCATCGCGCACAACGGCGAGATCAACACGGTCAAGGGCAACCGCAACTGGATGCGCGCCCGTCAGGGCCAGCTCAAGCACCCGATGCTCGGCGAGGTCCCCGAGGACCTGTTCCCGCTGATCAGCCCCATCGGCTCAGACTCGGCCTCCTTCGACGAGGTCGCGGAGCTGCTCATGCTCTCCGGGCGCCCGCTCACCCAGGCGATCATGATGATGATCCCGGAGGCGTGGGAGAACCACGCGACCATGGACCCGGCCCGCCGCGCCTTCTACCAGTACCACTCCATGCTCATGGAGCCCTGGGACGGACCGGCCGCCGTCGCCTTCTCCGACGGCACCCAGGTGGGCGCCGTGCTGGACCGCAACGGCCTGCGCCCCGCCCGCTGGTGGGTCACCGACGACGGCCTCGTCGTCCTGGCCTCCGAGGTCGGCGTCGTGCCGATCGAGCCCTCGGCGGTGGTGCGCAAGGGGCGCGTGGCCCCGGGGCGCATGTTCCTCGTGGACACCGAGCAGGGCCGGATCATCGGCGACGACGAGATCAAGGCCGAGGTCGCCTCCGCCCAGCCGTGGGAGGACTGGGTGCGCCAGAACCTCCTGGACCTGGAGTCGCTCCCCGAGCGCGAGCACGTCCGCCACACCTCCGAGTCGATCCTGCAGCGTCAGCGCATCTTCGGGTACACCTCGGAGGAGCTGCGCATCCTCGTCGGGCCGATGGCCCAGACGGGCGCCGAGCCGCTCGGTGCGATGGGCACGGACACGCCCATCGCCGTCCTCGCCAAGCGGCCCCGGCTGCTCTTCGACTACTTCGTGCAGTCCTTCGCCCAGGTGACGAACCCGCCGCTCGACGCGATCCGCGAGGAGCAGGTGACCTCGATGCGCACCGCGATCGGCCCGCAGGGCAACGTGCTCTCCCTCGAGCAGGTGCGCACCCGCCAGGTCGACGTCCCGTTCCCCGTGATCGACAACGACCAGCTGGCCCGCATCCAGCACCTGCGCGACGCCGACGGCACCCGCCTGACCCTCAAGGTGAACGGCGTGTACCGGGTGGCCGGAGGCGTCGAGGAGCTCCGCGCCCAGCTGAAGGCGATCTGCGAGCAGGTCTCGGCCGCCGTCAACCGCGGCGTGGAGTACGTGGTGCTGTCCGACCGCGGCGCCACCGCCCAGTGGGCGCCGATCCCGTCCCTGCTGCTGACCTCCGCCGTGCACCACCACCTGCTGGCCTCGGCCAACCGCACCAAGAGCTCGCTGATCGTCGAGGCGGGCGACGTGCGCGAGGTCCACCATGTGGCCGTCCTGCTCGGCTACGGGGCCTCCGCGGTCAACCCGTACCTGGCCATGGAGTCCGCCGAGGAGCTCGTGCGCACGGGAGAGGTCTCGGGCGTCACCGCCGAGCAGGCCGTGGCGAACCTGATCAAGGCGCTCGGCAAGGGCGTCCAGAAGATCATGTCCAAAATGGGCATCTCCACGGTCGCCTCCTACACCGGCGCCCAGACGTTCGAGGCGCTCGGCCTGTCCCGGCGCTTCGTGGACCGCTACTTCGTGGGCACCACGAGCCCGCTCGACGGCGTGGGCATCGACGTCGTCGCCGCCGAGATCCAGGCGCGCCACGAGTTCGCGTATCCGCCGGACGGCAACGACATCAACCCGTACCGCGAGCTCGAGGTGGGCGGCGAGTACCAGTGGCGGCGCGAGGGCGCGCCGCACCTGTTCAACCCCGAGACCGTGTTCCGCCTCCAGCACTCCACGCGGGAGCGGCGCTACGACGTCTTCAAGGACTACACGCGTCGCGTGGACGACCAGGCGGAGGAGCTCATGACCCTGCGCGGGCTCATGCGCCTGCGCACGGGCGAGCGGCCGCCGGTGCCCGTCTCCGAGGTGGAGCCCGTCGAGTCGATCGTGCGCCGCTTCTCCACCGGCGCGATGTCCTACGGCTCCATCTCGCAGGAGGCGCACGAGACCCTCGCGATCGCCATGAACCGCCTCGGCGCCCGCTCGAACTCGGGCGAGGGCGGCGAGGACCCCGAGCGCCTGCTGGACCCGGAGCGCCGCTCGAAGATCAAGCAGATCGCCTCGGGCCGGTTCGGCGTCACCAGCCTGTACCTGGCCACCGCGACCGACCTGCAGATCAAGATGGCCCAGGGCGCCAAACCCGGCGAGGGCGGCCAGCTGATGGGGACCAAGGTGTACCCGTGGGTCGCCCGCACGCGGCACTCGACCCCGGGCGTCTCCCTGGTGTCGCCGCCGCCGCACCACGACATCTACTCGATCGAGGACCTGGCGCAGCTGATCCACGACCTCAAGCGGGCCAACCCGACCGCGCGGGTCCACGTCAAGCTCGTCTCCGAGTCCGGCGTGGGCACGGTGGCCGCGGGCGTCGCCAAGGCGCGCGCCGACGTCGTGCTCATCTCCGGCCACGACGGCGGAACGGGCGCCTCCCCGCTGAACTCCCTCAAGCACGCGGGCACCCCGTGGGAGATCGGCCTGGCCGAGGCGCAGCAGACGCTCATGCTCAACGGCCTGCGCGAGCGCGTCACCGTCCAGGTGGACGGGCAGCTCAAGACCGGCCGGGACGTCGTGATTGCCGCACTGCTCGGGGCCGAGGAGTTCGGCTTCGCGACCGCCCCGCTCGTGGTCTCCGGCTGCATCATGATGCGCGTGTGCCACCTGGACACGTGCCCCGTGGGCGTGGCCACCCAGAACCCCGAGCTGCGCGCGCGCTTCACGGGCAAGCCCGAGTTCGTCGTCAACTTCTTCGAGTTCATCGCGCAGGAGGTCCGCGAGCTGCTCTCGCAGCTGGGCTTCCGCACGCTCGACGAGGCGATCGGCCACCGCGAGCTGCTCGACGTGGACGCGGCCCTGCACCACTGGAAGTCCGAGGGCCTGGACCTCTCGGGCATCCTCGCGGACCCCTCCGTCGGCCGGCGTCCGGGCCGCGAGGACGCGCCCATGCGCCGCACCACCGAGCAGGACCACGACCTCGCCTCCCACATCGACCACCGGTTCATCGCCCGGCTGGGGGACACGCTCACGACGGGCACGCCCGTCGTGATGGACGAGGCCGTCGTGAACACGGACCGGTCCGTGGGCACGCTGCTGGGCTACCACGTCACGAGCACGCGGCTCGCCGACGAGCTGGACGACGACACGATCACCGTGCGCCTGACGGGCGAGGCCGGCCAGTCCCTCGGCGCCTTCCTGCCCGCCGGCGTCACCCTGCGGCTCTCGGGCGACGCCAACGACTACGTCGGCAAGGGCCTGTCGGGGGGACGCGTGATCGTCCGCCCCGACGCCGAGGCCCCGTTCGTGGCCGAGGAGAACACCGTGGCCGGCAACGTGATCGGCTACGGCGCCACCTCGGGCCAGCTGTTCCTGCGCGGCCGCGTGGGGGAGCGGTTCCTCGTGCGCAACTCCGGCGCCACCGCGGTGGCCGAGGGCATCGGCGACCACGGCCTGGAGTACATGACCGGCGGTGAGGCGCTGATCCTCGGCGAGACCGGCCGCAACCTCGCCGCCGGCATGTCCGGCGGGCGGGCCTGGGTGCTGGACCTGGACCGGGAGGACCTGAACCCACTCGCCGTCCGCGAGGACGCCCTGATCCTCGAGGCGCCGTCCGCGCAGGACCGGCTGCGGATCGCCGAGCTGCTGGAGCTGCACCGCGCGGAGACGGGCTCCGCCGTCGCCGCCGCGCTGCTCGCCGACCTGCGGGCCGGCGGGGACGCCGCCGACGCCGCGTGGGACCGCTTCACGACCGTCCTGCCCCGGCAGTACGACCTCGTGCTGCGCACCCGTCAGGCCGCGACGGCCGAGGGACTCGACCCGGACGGGGAGGCCGTCTGGGACCGACTGCTGGAGGTGACCCGTGGCTGATCCGCGCGGATTCCTGAAGAACCGGGAGCGCGTCGAGCGCCCCACGCGTCCGGTGCCGGTGCGCATCATGGACTTCAAGGACGTGTACGTCCGCCAGGACGAGGCGATCGTGCGCACCCAGGCCGGCCGGTGCATGGACTGCGGCATCCCGTTCTGCCACTCCGGGTGCCCGCTGGGCAACCTCATCCCGGAGTGGAACGACCTGGTCCGGCGGAGACGCTGGGACGAGGCCGCCGCGCGACTGCACTCGACCAACAACTTCCCCGAGGTCACCGGGCGGATCTGCCCCGCCCCGTGCGAGGACTCCTGCACCCTGGGCATCAACCAGCCCGCGGTCACCATCAAGCAGACCGAGGTGGCGATCGCGGAGCAGATCTTCGACAACGACTGGCTCGAGCCGGTCGTGCCGGCCCGCCTGAACGGCCACACCGTGGCCGTCGTCGGCTCGGGCCCGGCGGGACTGGCCGCGGCGCAGCAGCTCACCCGCGCCGGCTTCACCGTGGTGGTCTACGAGCGCGACGAGCGCCTCGGCGGCCTGCTGCGGCTGGGCATCCCGGACTTCAAGCTGGAGAAGGACGTCCTGGACCGGCGCCTGGCGCAGATGGAGGCCGAGGGCACCCGGTTCCGCACCGGCGTGGAGATCGGCGTCGACCTGCCCTGGGACCAGCTCAAGGCCCGCTTCGACGCCGTGATCGTGGCGACCGGCGCCCCCGTGGCCCGCGAGCTGCCCGTCCCCGGCCGCGGCCTCGACGGGATCCACCTCGCCATGGACTACCTCGTGCAGTCCAACCGCGCGGTCGCCGGCGACGAGGTCCCGGACCAGATCTCCGCCGAGGGGCGCCACGTGGTGATCCTCGGCGGCGGCGACACGGGCGCGGACTGCATCGGCACCGCGCACCGCCAGGGGGCGGCGTCCGTGACGACGCTGGCGATCGGCCAGCAGCTGCCGGTCGAGCGCCCCGTCCACCAGCCGTGGCCCACGATCCCCAAGGTCCACCAGCAGACCACGGCCGACGCCGAGGGCGGCGCCCGCGCGCACCTTGCCTCCACGGTCGAGTTCCTCGGCGACGAGCACGGCCGCGTGCGCGCCCTGCGCGTGGCGGAGACCGAGTACCGCGAGGACGGCACGCGCGGGCCCAAGGCGGGCACCGAGCGCGAGGTCCAGGCAGACCTGGTGCTGCTGGCGCTGGGCTTCACCGGCATCGAGGAGGGGCTGCTCACGCAGCAGCTCGGCGTGCACGTGACACGCGGGCTCGTGGCCCGGAAGGACGGGTACGAGACCGACGAGCCGGGCGTGTTCGCGTGCGGCGACGCCGGGCGCGGCGCCTCCCTGGTGGTCTGGGCCATCGCCGAGGGGCGTGCGTGCGCGCAGGAGGTCGACGAGTCGCTCGAGCGCTGGTCCCGACTGCCGCACCCCGTGGACCCGGACGACCGCGGCCTCGTCCTCGGCTGAGTTCTCCGTCTCATCTTCCGACGCCACGCGGGCCCGCCCTCCACCGAGGGCGGGCCCGCCCCCTATCGTGGGTCGCATGCGACACGCGAAGATCATCGCCACCTTTGGGCCCGCCACCGACTCCGACGAGACCACCCGCGCCATCATCCGCGCGGGGGCGGACGTCGTCCGCCTCAACATGAGCCACGGCGACCACGCGGTGCATGAGACGTCCTACGAGCGGGTGCGTCGGCTGAGCGTGGAGGAGCGGCGCCCGGTCGCGATCTTCGCGGACCTCCAGGGCCCCAAGATCCGCCTCGGCCGCTTCACCGACGGCCCGCATCTGCTCGAGAGGGGCGATCGGATCACCATCACCACCCGGGACGTGCCCGGGACCCGCGAGCTGGTGGGCACCACCCACAAGGGGCTGCCCGGGGACGTCGCCCCCGGTGACGTGCTCCTGGTGGACGACGGCAAGGTGCGCCTGCGCGCCGTCGAGGTCACGGACACGGACGTGCTGGCCGAGGTCGAGGTGCCGGGCATGGTCTCGGACAACAAGGGGATCAACCTGCCCGGCGTGGCGGTGAACGTGCCGGCCCTGTCCGAGAAGGACGAGCGGGACCTGCGCTGGGCGCTGCGCACCGGCGTGGACATGGTGGCGCTGTCCTTCGTGCGGGACGCCGCGGACGTGGACCGGGTGCACGAGATCATGGACGAGGAGGAGCGCCGGGTCCCGGTCATCGCCAAGATCGAGAAGCCCCAGGCGGTGGAGAACCTCGAGGCCATCGTGGACGCGTTCGACGCCATCATGGTGGCCCGCGGCGACCTCGGCGTGGAGCTGCCGCTCGAGGACGTGCCCGTGGTGCAGAAGCGCGCGGTGGACCTCGCCCGCCGCTGGGCGAAGCCGGTCATCGTGGCCACGCAGGTGCTCGAGTCGATGATCGACAGCCCGCGCCCGACGCGCGCCGAGGCCTCGGACTGCGCCAACGCCGTGCTCGACGGCGCGGACGCCGTCATGCTCTCGGGCGAGACCTCGGTGGGCGCATATCCGGTCGAGACGGTCCAGACGATGGCCCGGATCATCGAGTCCACCGAGACCCACGGCCTCGAGCTCATCCACCCGCTCGGCTCGCGTCCGCGCACGCGCGGCGGCGCGATCACCCGGGCCGCCGTCGAGGTCGCGAACCAGCTCGAGATCCCGTTCCTCGCCACGTTCACCGAGTCCGGCGACTCGGCCCGTCGGCTCAGCCGCCTGCGGCCGCGTCAGCCGATCTACGCGTTCACCCACCACGAGCACACGCACAACATCCTGTGCCTGACCTGGGGCGTCTACCCGAAGATGGTCCCGTTCCAGGACTCCACGGACAAGATGACCCTCCAGGTGGAGCAGTCGCTCACATCGGAGGGCATCGCCCAGCACGGCGACCTCGTGGTCATCGCCGCCGGGTCCCCTCCCGGGGCCGTGGGCTCCACGAACACGCTGCGCGTGCACCGCGTGGGCGACGACGCCGCGGGCGGCTCGTCCGCCGCCTCGCCGCAGACGCGCGAGCCGCTCGGCTTCTGGCCGGCCCGCTCCCCGCTCTGACGAGCGCGCGGGCGCCGCTCAGCCGACCTGGTCGATGACGGCCTGCGCGACCTCCCGCATGGTCAGGCGCCGGTCCATGGAGGTCTTCTGGATCCAGCGGAAGGACTCGGCCTCGGTCAGGCGCATCCGCTCCTGGAGCAGCGCCTTGGCCCGGTCCACGATCTTGCGGGTCTCCAGGCGGTCGCCCAGGTCCCGCACCTCGGCCTCGAGGCTGCGCAGCTCGTCGAAGCGGGCCACGGCCAGTTCGATGGCGGGGACCAGGTCGGCCTCGGTGAAGGGCTTGACCACGTAGGCCATGGCCCCGGCGGTCCGGGCGCGCTCCACCAGCTCGCGCTGACTGAAGGCGGTCAGCATGACCACGGGGGCGAGCCGTTCCCCGGCGATCTCGCTCGCGGCCGCGATGCCGTCCATCACGGGCATCTTCACGTCCATCACCACGATGTCCGGGCGGTGCTCGCGCACGGCCTCGACGGCGGCGCGGCCGTCGCCGGCCTCGGCGACCACCCGGTATCCCGCCCCGGTGAGCACCTCCACCAGGTCGAGGCGGATCAGGGTCTCGTCCTCGGCGACGACGGCCCGCAGGCCGGTCTCCTCGGGAGGCGTCAGCGTGGACACGGCAGCTCCTTCGTGCGGGCCGGGACGGCGTCGGTGCGGCGCCGCTGGTGGTCCACCAGGCTACCGTGCGCGATGGGCGCGGCGCGGGCGCGGCGGCGGGGACCCTCGCCGGAAGGCCGAGGACGCCGGGTCGGGGCGCTGATAGGGTGATCGAGTCCCGCCTCCGGGCGGCACTGCCCGAATGGTGGAATCGGTAGACACGCCGCACTCAAAATGCGGTGCCGAGAGGCGTGTGGGTTCGAGTCCCACTTCGGGCACCGTCGGCGCGCGGCCACCCGCCGTGGGCGCCGTGTCCGTGACCGATCGACCCGAGCTGAGTGGTGTCCTGTGCTCCTGACCAGTCTCCTGCTGACCCTCCTCTCGGTGGTGGCGGCCGTCCCGGCCTCCCGCGCGCTGGGCAGGGACGCGGGCTGGGTCCTGGCCGCACCCCTGCTCGCCGCCGCCGGCGTGCTGGTCGCGGCGTGGACGGGCGGCGTCCGGACGGAGCACCATCCGTGGATCCCCGCGATCGGGGTGGACCTCGACCTCCGGCTGAACGGCCTGGCCCTCGTGTTCGCCATGATCGTCCTCGTCATCGGCGCGGCGATCCTCGCCTACTCCAGCCGGTACCTCAGCCGGGACCGCGCGGAGAGCCGCCCCGGCTCCTTCTACCTGCTGATGACCGCGTTCGCGGCGTCGATGCTGCTGCTGGTGCTCGCCGACAACATCGTGGTCCTCTTCGTCGCGTGGGAGTTCACCTCCTTCACCTCCTTCTTCCTCATCGGGCGCTCGGGGGACCACGCCCGCGACCCCGCGATCCGGACCCTGCTCGTGACCGTGGGCGGCGGCCTCGCGCTGCTGGCCGCCGTCGCCCTCATGGCCGTGCGGACCGGCACTGCCTCGCTGTCCGGGGTGTTGGCCTCGGACGTGTGGTCCGAGGCGGGCTTCACCACCACGGTCGCCGTCCTGCTGGCGGTGGCCGCGTTCACCAAGTCCGCCCAGTTCCCGTTCCAGGCGTGGCTGCCGGACTCCATGGTGGCCATCTCCCCGGTCTCCGCCTACCTGCACGCCGCGGCGATGGTCAAGGCCGGCATCTTCCTGCTGCTGGTGTTCAGCCCGGTCCTGGCCGGGAACCCGGTGTGGTCCGCGCTGTTGATCGGCTCGGGCCTCATCACGGCCCTGCTGGGCGCCGTCTCCGCGATCCGTCGCCACGACCTCAAGGGTCTGCTGGCCTACTCCACGATGAGCCAGTTGGGCCTGCTGGTGACCGCCATCGGCATCGGCACCCCCGTCGCGCTTACCGCGGCGATCGTGCACACCGTGGCGCACGCGCTGTTCAAGTCGGCGCTGTTCATGCTGATCGGCGTGGTCGACCACGAGGCCGGCACCCGCGACCTGCGAGAGCTCGCGGCCCGCCACGTGCGCATGCCGGTCACCGGCACGGCGATCGCCGTCGCCGCCCTGTCGATGGCGGGCATCCCGCCGCTGTTCGGCTTCATCTCCAAGGAGGGCCTGGTCGAGGCCGCTCTCGGGACCCCCGGTCCCGCATGGCTCCCCGTCCTCGTCACCGCCGGCATCGCCCTGACCTCCGTGTTCACCGTGGCCTACTCCGGCCGTCTCGTGCTCGGCGCCCTGGGCCTCTGGGGTCCAAGCCCGGACGGGGCCGCCCATTCGTGGCCGACCGGCCGGGAGGACGAGGTCCACGAGGCTCCTGCCACCTTCTGGGGCGTGCCCGTGCTGGCCGCGGCCGCGGGCGTGGCCCTGGGCCTGCTGCCCGGTGTGCTGGACACCCCCGTCTCCTACGCGGCCGAGGCCGCCTCCGGCGCGGAGGTGCACGCGCACCTGGCGCTGTGGCACGGCGTGAACACGGCCCTGCTCGTCTCCGCCGCCATCATCGTGCTCGGTCTGCTGCTGGTGGCCTTGCGCCGCCCGGTGGAGCGCGTGGCCTCCCACGCCGCCCTGCCGTTCTCCGCCCTGGATGCGGTGGACGAGGTTCGGCACCGGCTGATCGGCGTCGGCGCGGTCGTCTCGCGCGCCTCCGGCACCCTGGCTCCCCGCCCCCACCTCCTCATCCCCGCCCTGGTCCTGGGGCTCCTCGCCGTGGCCGGTGTCGCCACGATCGAGGATTTGCCCGCCGTCGTCGGCCAGCCCTCGCGCTGGCACGACTGGGTGCTGGTCGTCCTGGTGGGTGCCGGCGTGATCGCCACCATCCGCGCCAAGACGCGCATCGCCGCCATGGTGGTGGTCGGCGTCGTAGGGTTCGGCATGACCCTGTGGTTCCTCACCCTCGGCGCCGTGGACGTGGCCCTGACCCAGCTGATGGTCGAGGTGCTCACGGTGTGCGTCATGGTGCTGCTGCTGCGCCGCCTGCCCGCCCGCTTCAGCGACGAGCCGACCCCGCGCAGGATGCAGGCGGTCCTCGCCGCCTCCGTCGCCGGCGTCGCCGCGACCCTGGGCGTGCTCGCGTTCACCGGCCGCTCCAGCATGTCGGAGATCGCCCACTTCTACCTGACCCAGAGCTATGCCCAGGCTGGGGGGACCAACGTGGTGAACGTGATCCTCGTGGACTTCCGCGCCGTGGACACGTGGGGCGAGATGACCGTGCTCGGGGCGACGGCGCTGACCATCGCGGCCCTGTTGCTCAACCGTCGGCCGACGCCTCCACAGCCCTCCGCCGTGGACATGCGCTCCCCACTCGCCCACGTGCGCGAGAACCTCGTCCACATCCGGGTGTTCGGCCGTGTCTTCGGCGTGCTGATCATCCTGCTGTCCGCGTTCCTGCTGCTGCGCGGGCACTACGAGCCCGGCGGCGGCTTCATCGCCGCACTGGTCGCCGGTGCCGGCTACGCCCTGCTCTACCTGGCCGCCGACTCGGACACGGCCCCGGAGTTGCGGTGGCCGTACCTGGCCTTCATCGGCTCGGGCATCGCCGTCGGCACCGCGACGGGGATCGTCGGTTACCTCACCGGCAAGGGCTTCCTCGGAGCCGCGGGAGTGAAGGTCCTGGACTACGGGCTCTCCACCACGCTCGCGTTCGACATGGGCGTGTACCTGGCCGTGATCGGCCTGATCGTGGCCGCGTTCTCCCTGCTCGGCCCCGAGCGGCCGGGTGAGGACCCGCTCCGCGCCTCGAGCCGTGACCCCGGCGTCGCGCCGGCGGCCCCGTCCTCCGATCCCTCGGCCCCGACCACCACGACTGCACGAGAGGAGGTCACCCGATGACCGTCGCCCTTACCGTGGGACTTCTGACCTTCGGCGCGTTCTACCTGTTCTCCAAGCGCGAGCTGCTGCGCGTGATCCTCGGCATGGTCCTGCTGGGCCACGCCGCCAACCTGGCCATCATCGCCGCGGGCGGCACCGACCGCCGCGGGCTGCCCTTCGCGGGGACCTCAGACGTCGAGGTGCAGGCCGATGCCCTGCCGCAGGCCTTCGTCCTGACCGCTATCGTGATCGCCTTCGCGATCACCGTGCTGCTGCTCGCGCTGGCCGTCACCGGGCGCGCGGACGACGCGGTGGCCTCGCCGGGGGAGACCCGCGACTCCCTGGAGCAGGCCGCCGCCGACGCACGCTTCCCGCGCGAGGAGCGGCACGCCGCGGCCGGCCGGATCGCGCAGCACTACGCCGGCCAGGGCCCGGAGGTGCGTCGATGAGCGCCGTCCCGCTGGGCCAGCTGCTGCCCCTCTTCGCCGCCGTCCCGCTGCTGTCCGCCGGTCTGCTCGTGCTGGCGGGGGAGCGTCCCCGCCTCCACCGGGCAGTCCTGTTCGCGGTGCTCGGACTCGTCACCACCGGCGGGCTGGCCCTGGGCGTCCACGCCCTCGACGGGTCCGTGCTCGCCACCTCGCTGGGCGGCTGGCCCGGGGGCATCGGGATCGGCTTCGCAGCGGACATGCTGTCCGCCCTGATGCTCGTGCTCACGAGCGCCCTCACGATCGTGGGCGCGGCGTTCGCCTACGGCTCCCGCGTCGCTAACTCCCAGTTCTTCGCCCCGCTGCTCCTGATCCTCATCGGCGGAGTCAACGGCGCCCTGCTGACGGCGGACCTGTTCAACCTGTTCGTGTTCATCGAGGTCATGTTGGTGCCCAGCTACGGCCTCTACGTCCTCTCCGCCAACCGCCGTGAGCCCCTGCGCCGAGTGGACGGGGCGCGGCTGTACGTCACCCTCAACCTGCTAACCTCCACGATCCTCCTGGTCGGCGTCGGCTTCGTCTACGGGCTGACCGGCTCGGTGAACCTCGCGATGCTCGCCGGGTCCGCCGCGGCGGACCCACGCATCGCGATCGCCGCGGGCATGGTGCTGTTCGCACTGTCCATCAAGGCCTCGGTGGCCCCGCTGCACGGCTGGCTGGCCTGGGCGTACTCCTCGACCTCCCCGGCGGTGACGGCCCTCTTCGCCGCCCTGCACACCAAGGTCGCCGTGTACGGGCTCTACCGGATCTACTCCGTCATGTACGACGGCGATGCGCGTCTGCTGCCGCTCATCCTGGTCCTGTCCCTCGCCACCCTCGTGGTGGGTGCGCTCGCCTCGGTCGGTGAGCACGGTGTGCGCGCCGTGTTGTCGTGGCAGATGGTGAGCGGCATCGGCGGCATCCTCGTCGGACTCGGGCTCTCCACGCGCCTGGGTCTCGCGGCGGGCCTGTTCTACCTCGTGCACCACATGGTGGCGATGGGCTGCCTCCTGATGGCGGCCGGCGCGATCGAGGTGCGCTACGGCACCGGCCGTCTCGCGGACCTGCAGGGCCTGGCCCGGCGCGAGCCGCTGATCGCCGTCGCCTTCTTCGTGGGCCTGCTCTCCCTGGTCGGCATCCCGCCCTTCTCCGGGTTCGTGGGCAAGCTCATGCTCGTCAGCGCCGGCCTGGACGCCGGCCGCGGTGTCACCGCTGCGCTGGTGCTGGGCGCCTCCCTGGTGAGCCTGTGGGCTCTGCTGCGGGTGTGGGACGCCTGGTTCTGGGGCGCTCCGACGGCCCCACACGGGCACCGCGAGCGCCTGGCCACCGCGGCCATGCCCATCGTGGGCCGGGCGGGCTCCGTGCCGTCGCCCTCCGGCCGCGGCTCGAGCACCGACCACGAGCGCACCGAGTCGTGGGCCTCGCAGGAAACCCTCGATCCGCCCACGGGCGTGCTGCCGGTGACCGTGGATCCGGACGAGGACGTCACGCGCTCCCGCATCCCAGGCCGGCTGGCCGCCCCCGCCGTCGTCCTAGCTATGGCCACCCTCGCCCTCGGGCTCGGCGGTCAGGCCCTGTGGACCGTCACCGACCTCGCGGCTCAGGGCCTGATGGACCCCAGCAGGTACATCGAGGCGGTGCTCAACCCATGAGCACCGCACTCCCGCAGCCTCCGGAAGGAGACGCCCCCATGCACACCGTCGCCCCCGCCGACGGGACCGTCGACCTGGCGCCCGGCACGGCCTCCGCCGTGTCCTGGCCTTGGCGGTGGCTCGTGTTCTGGTGCTGGTACGCGTGGGCCCTGGTGACCTCTTCGAAGGCGGTCATCAAGGACCTCGTCACCCCCGGCGTCCAGGCGCGCTCGGGCATCGCCCGCGTGCGCAGCAACTGCCGCACGGACGCCGAGGTCACCCTGCTCTCGGCGCTGATCACCCTGACGCCCGGCACGTTGACGCTGGGCACCCGGCGTGCCGGCGCCGTCGGTGACGAGGACGGTGACCCGGACGCGCGGCGCCTGCTCTACGTGCACGGCCTGTACGCTGACGACGCCGACGCCCTGCGCGCGGAGATCCACGACATGGAGGCGCGCATGCTCCACGCGATGCGGAAGACGGGGGTGGCATGATGCCCTTCGCCTACGACTGGTCCCTGGTGGGGATCGACCTGGCCATCGCGCTGCTGACCGTGTCGGCGCTCGTGTCCGCGTACCGGATCGTGGTGGGCCCGCTCGACGCGGACCGCGCGGTCTCGGGCGACCTGCTCACGTTCAGCGTGCTCGGGATGCTCGTGCTGTTCGGCGTCCGGGCGGACAACCCGTGGACGTTCGACTTGGTCCTGATCGCCGCGGTCGTGGCCTTCCTGTCCGGCATGTCCCTGGCCCGCGCGCTCACGCGCGGCAAGCGTTGAGGAGGTCGCACCCGTGGACGTCGTCCTGACCGCCGCCGGCTCCGTGCTCGTGGTGATCGGAGCCCTTGCGTTCGTCACCGCGGGACTCGGTCTGATCCGGTTCCCCGACCCCTACACCCGCGTCTCCGCCGTGGGCACCGCCGGCGGCGTCGGGATGATCCTGATCGTGGTGGGCGCCCTGCTACTGGCCCCGGGGGTGGCCGCGTTCGTGAAGGTGGCCCTGATCGTGGTGCTGCAGCTGGGCTCGGCCTCGGTGGCCACCATGGCCCTGGGCCGCTCGGCCTACCTCACCGGGGTGCCCATGAACCCCGGGCACTACGACGAGCTCGCCGAGGACACCCCGGGGCGCGAGCACGGCGAGCCCGCTCCCCGCGCGCCGGACGAGGTCTGAGACCGCTCGCACGCGGCGTCGGACCGGCCCGTCCCGTCTCCCGGGGCGGGCCGTGCCGCCTCAGGGGCGCGGCGCCAGGACCAGGTTAGTGATGCGGGCGGTCGAGAGCCGCCGGCCCTGCTCGTCCGTCATCACCACCTCATGGGTGACGAGGGTGCCGCCCAGGTGGACGGCGGTCGCGGTGCCGGTCACGAGGCCCGAGCGGACGGCCCGGTGGTGCGTGGCGCTGATCTCGACCCCGACGACGTTGCGGTCCGGCCCGGCGTGGATCTTCGCGGCCATCGAGCCCAGGGACTCGGCGAGCACGAGGTGGGCGCCGCCGTGCAGCAGCCCGACGGGCTGCTCGTTGCCCGCCACGGGCAGGGTGGCGACGGCTCGCTCGGCCGTGAGCTCGAGGAAGCGCAGACCCATCTTCTGGGCGAGGGGGCTGATCGCCGCGCCGCCGAGCGCGGCGACGAGCTCGGGCGTCAGACCGGCCTCGGCGCAGGCCGCCGCCAGCTCGGCGGGGCTCAGCTCGGGGGTGACGCCGGGGCGGTACACGCGGTCGGAGGCGGCGGGGGTGGTCGCAGTGTGCTCACTCATGAGCACTAGGCTGGCACACGCGACCGGTGCGCCCCGCGCCGCGCGCCGAGAGGAGACGTGAGCACCCATGGCGGCAGATCCGACCCCAGAGGCCCCGCAGCGGCTGCTGGTCCTGGACGGGCACTCGATGGCGTTCCGCGCGTTCTACGCGCTGCCCGCCGAGAACTTCGCCACGGACACGGGCCAGCACACGAACGCCGTGTACGGCTTCACCGCCATGCTCCTGACCATGATCCGGCAGCAGCGGCCCACGCACGTGGCCGTGGCGTTCGACCTCTCCGGGCCCACGTTCCGCTCCGAGGAGTACGGTGAGTACAAGGCGGGCCGCTCCGAGACGCCCGCGGAGTTCGCGGGCCAGATCGAGCTGACCGTGAAGGTCATGGAGGCCCTGGGCATCCCCACGCTCACGCTGGAGGGCTACGAGGCCGACGACATCGTGGCCACGCTGTCCGCGCGCGCCGAGGAGGCGGGGTGGGAGGCCGTCGTCGTCTCCGGTGACAGGGACGCGTTCCAGCTCATCTCCGAGCGCACCACCGTGCTCTACCCCAAGAAGGGCGTCTCCGACATCCCGCCGATGGACGCGGACGCCGTCATGGCCAAGTACGGGGTCGCCCCCGCCCAGTACCCCGAGCTCGCGGCCCTCGTCGGCGAGGCCGCGGACAACCTGCCCGGCGTCCCCGGCGTCGGTCCCGGGTTCGCCGCGAAATGGCTGAAGCAGTACGGGGACCTCGACGGCGTGCTCGCACACGCGCACGAGATCACGGGCAAGAAGGGGGAGGCGCTGCGCGAGCATCTCGAGGACGTGCGCCGCAACCGCCGCCTCAACGCCCTCGTGCGCGACCTCGACCTGCCGATCGGGCTCGAGGCGATGCGGCTCGAGATGCCGGAGCGCGAGCCCGTGGAGGAGCTGTTCGACGCGTTGCAGTTCAACCGCATCCGGGAGCGCGTGTTCGAGGTGTTCGGTGAGCGGGTGGGCGAGGACGCGCCGCCCCCCGAGGTCGAGGCCGCCCCGGAGTTCACCGAGGCGACGACGGCCGAGGACGTGCGATCCTTCCTCGCCGCCGAGGCCGGCAACCTGCTCGGCGTCCACGTGGACGTCGAGGGCCCGGCCCTGCTGCCCCGCCGCAAGGTGCCCGTGCCCGGCACGTTCGGCACGCCCGTCGGCGTCGCGCTGGTGGGCGAGCACGCGGGCCTGCACGTCACCCTCGACGGCGACGCCCCGGACCCGGCGCTGGTGGCCGCCGTGCGCGAGGCCCTGGGCGAGGGCGGACTGGCCAAGGCCGTGCACGACCTCAAGCGCACGCTCAAGGCGCTGGCCGCGCCCACCGAGGGGGACGGGCTCGGCCGGGACGCGGCCCTGGACGGCGTGGTGGACGACGTGCTGCTTTCGGCCTACCTGATCCAGCCGGACCGGCGGGACACCTCGCTCGAGGCGCTGGCGGAGGCGCATCTGCACACCCCCCTCACCGCCCCGCGCGAGCCCGCGCAGCAGCGGGCGCAGGGGACGTTCGACCTCGACGGGGGTCAGGCCGCCGCCGAACGCGCGGACCGCGCCGCGGACGCCGTGAGGGCCGCCTGGGTGGTGCGCCGTCTCTCCACCCAGTTCACGCCCCAGGTGCTCGACCGCGGGGCCCAGCGGCTGCTGCAGGAGCTCGAGATCCCGCTCTCGCGGCTGCTCGCCCGGATGGAGCTGACCGGCATCGCCGTCGACGTCGACGCCCTGACCGGCCTGCGCGAGGACTTCACCGACGCCGCCGACGCCGCCAAGGAGTCCGCGTGGGCGTCCGTCGCGGAGGAGACCGGCGGGATGCAGGTCAACCTCGGCTCGCCCAAGCAGCTGCAGGAGGTGCTGTTCGAGCGGCTCAACATGCCGCGCACGCGCAAGACGAAGACCGGCTACTCCACGGACGTGGACTCGCTGCAGGACCTGCTCGAGCAGACCCGGCACCCGTTCCTCGAGAACCTGATGGCCCACCGTGACGCCACGAAGCTCCGGCAGACCGTGGAGGGGCTGCTCGAGACCGTCGCCCCGGACGGCCGCATCCACACCACCTACTCGCAGACCGCCGCCGCCACGGGCCGGCTGTCTTCGCTGCACCCGAACCTCCAGAACATCCCGGTGCGCACCGAGGCGGGCCGCCGCATCCGTGAGGTGTTCGTGGCGGACGAGGTGGCCGGCGAGCAGGCCGTGCTGCTCTCGGCCGACTACTCCCAGATCGAGATGCGCATCATGGCGCACCTGTCCGAGGACGAGGGGCTGATCCAGGCCTTCCGCGAGGGCGAGGACCTGCACTCGTTCGTCGGCTCGCAGGTGTTCGGCGTGGACCCGGACGACGTCACCGCCGAGCAGCGCGCCAAGGTGAAGGCGATGAGCTACGGCCTGGCCTACGGGCTGTCCTCCTTCGGGCTGTCCAAGCAGCTGAAGATCTCGGTGGACGAGGCGCGCGGCCTCATGAAGGGCTACTTCGACCGCTTCGGCGGCGTGCGCGACTACCTGCGCGACGTCGTCGCGCAGGCCCGACAGGACGGGTACACCTCGACGATCGAGGGGCGCCGCCGCTACCTCCCGGACCTCAGCTCGGACAACCGTCAGCTGCGGGACATGGCCGAGCGCGCCGCGCTCAACGCCCCCATCCAGGGCTCGGCCGCGGACATCATCAAGCGCGCGATGCTCGACGTGCAGGCCGGCCTCGAGGAGCACGGGCTGGCCTCGCGGCTGCTGCTGCAGGTCCATGACGAGCTCATCCTCGAGGTCCCGGCCGCCGAGCTCGAGCAGGCCACGGCGCTCCTGAAGGAGCGGATGGGCCGGGCGGCCGAGCTCTCCGTGCCGCTCGACGTGCACGTCGGCCGGGGAAGGAGCTGGCATGACGCCGCACACTGACACACCGGAGGGTCCGTCGCTGCGGCGGCTGGCCGACGCCGCCGAGGCCCGGCTCGGCGAGCACGGCCTCGCGCTGCGCGACCTCGGGGTCCTCGGCCCCGAGGACCCCGCCGCATCGCACTTCGCGGCCGCGGTCGAACGGGGCTTCTACGAGACGGTGCCCACGGGCGCCGCGCTCCGCCAGCAGCTCGAGGCCCACGCGGCCGACGGACGGCGCCGGCTCGGCGTCTACGCGCCGGGGGACGACCCGGCGGCCCGCCGCCCCGCCGCCACCTTCGAGGACTTCGTGCAGCCGCTGACCACGTGGCCCGGCCGCACCGTCGACGCCTGGCTGATCACCGACGTGACCGTCTCGCCGGACGCCCGCCGGCGCGGCGTGCTGCGGGCCATGATGCTCAGGTCCCTCGCGGACGCCCGCGACGCCGGCCTGTGCGCGGCCGCCCTGACCGCGACCGAGGCCGCCATCTACGGCCGCTTCGGCTTCGGGGCCGCCACCCGGTGGCACGCCGTGCGGATCGACGTCTCGGGCGCCCCCGCGTTCACGGGCGCCCCGGCCGGCGGGCGGGTCACGGTCGAGGAGCCGCGGGAGATCCCCGGCCTCGTGGACGAGCTGTACGGGCGGGTGCTGCCGGCCACCCCGGGCTCGGTCCAGCGGACCTCGTTCAGCGTGCATCGCTGGGAGGACCGCGAGGCGAGTCGGAACGAGGGGCGCGGCTCGGGGCTGTACGCGGCGGTCCACCGCGACGACGACGGGCGGGTCCAGGGCGTCGCGCTGTATCGGTTCGAGGGCTGGGAGAAGGAGCCGCCCACGATCACCGTCACCGCGTTCCTCGCGGCGACCGCCGACGCGCGGCGCGGGCTCGTCCACCACCTGGCCCGACTGGACCTGGTCGAGCGGATCGAGTGGGGCCGCGCGCCCGAGCCCGGTTGGCTCGAGGCGCTCTTCGTCGACGAGCGGCGGGTGAGTCGGCACCGCGGCTCCGACGACCTGTACCTGCGGGTCCTGAACCTGCCCGCCGCCATGGCGGCCCGTGGCTGGGCGGGCGACGGGGAGGTCGTCGTCGCCGTCGAGGACGCGCTCGGCGCGATCGACGGGACGTGGCGGCTCACCGTCCGCCAGGGGCGCGGCGCCGCCGAGCGGTTGGGCCCCGCGGCCGACGCCGTGGGCCTGGGCGCGGGACTCCGGCTCGACGCGGCCCGGTTCTCCGCGCTCTGGCTCGGCGGGCACTCCCGCGGGGCCGGCGCCGCGGTGCTGGCGGAGGCCGGTGTCGTGGCGGAGCTGCGGGCCGGCGCGGCGGAGGCGTTCGACGGGCTTGTGCGACCCAGCCGACCCCTGCACACCCTCGTCGGCTTCTGATACGCTGGACGAGCACATTCGTGCGCGTTTGATACATGTCCATCACGACCCACGCCGGGTGGGGCCCCTCTGGTGCCCGGATGCCGCCCACCGGCGGCATCGATCCCGACGTGACCCCCGATCCCAACGGAGTCCCTCCTACATGACCACCACTTCCAACGCCCCGCAGGTCGCCATCAACGACATCGGCTCTGCCGAGGACCTGCTCGCCGCCATCGACGCGACCATCAAGTACTTCAACGATGGCGACCTCGTCGAGGGCACCGTCGTCAAGGTGGACCGCGACGAGGTCCTGCTCGACATCGGCTACAAGACCGAGGGCGTCATCCCGTCCCGCGAGCTGTCCATCAAGCACGACGTGGACCCGGACGAGGTCGTGGCCGTGGGCGACACCGTCGAGGCCCTGGTCCTCACCAAGGAGGACAAGGAGGGTCGCCTGATCCTCTCGAAGAAGCGCGCCCAGTACGAGCGCGCCTGGGGCGACATCGAGAAGATCAAGGAGGAGGACGGCGTCGTCGAGGGCACCGTCATCGAGGTGGTCAAGGGCGGCCTCATCCTCGACATCGGCCTGCGCGGCTTCCTCCCGGCCTCCCTCGTGGAGATGCGCCGCGTGCGCGACCTGGCCCCCTACATCGGCCAGAAGCTCGAGGCGAAGATCATCGAGCTGGACAAGAACCGCAACAACGTGGTCCTGTCCCGCCGCGCCTGGCTCGAGCAGACCCAGTCCGAGGTCCGCTCCAACTTCCTCCACAAGCTGGAGAAGGGCCAGGTCCGCAACGGCACCGTGTCCTCCATCGTCAACTTCGGCGCCTTCGTGGACCTGGGCGGCGTGGACGGCCTCGTGCACGTCTCCGAGCTGTCCTGGAAGCACATCGATCACCCGTCCGAGGTCGTCGAGGTGGGCCAGGAGGTCACCGTCGAGGTCCTCGAGGTGGACATGGACCGCGAGCGTGTCTCCCTGTCGCTGAAGGCGACCCAGGAGGACCCGTGGCAGCTCTTCGCCCGCACCCACGCCCTCGGCCAGGTCGTGCCGGGCAAGGTCACCAAGCTCGTGCCGTTCGGTGCGTTCGTCCGCGTGGAGGACGGCATCGAGGGCCTCGTGCACATCTCGGAGCTGGCCTCGCGCCACATCGACACCGCCGAGCAGGTCGTGTCGGTCAACGACGAGCTGTTCGTCAAGGTCATCGACATCGACCTCGAGCGTCGCCGCATCTCCCTGTCCCTCAAGCAGGCCAACGAGGGCGTGGACCCCGAGGGCACCGAGTTCGACCCGGCGCTCTACGGCATGGCCGCGGAGTACGACGAGGAGGGCAACTACAAGTACCCCGAGGGCTTCGACGTCGAGACCAACGAGTGGATGGAGGGCTTCGAGACCGAGCGCGCCGCCTGGGAGCAGCAGTACGCCGACGCTCAGGCCCGCTGGGAGGCCCACAAGGAGCAGGTGCGCCGCTCCCTCCAGGAGGAGGCCACCGCCGGCGCCGACGCCGGTGCGGGCCTGGGCGGCTCGTCCTACTCCTCCGAGGCCCCGTCCTCGGACGGAGGCACCCTGGCCTCCGACGAGGCCCTCGCCGCCCTGCGCGAGAAGCTCACCGGCAACTGATCGCCGCGGTGCGTGACCGTCCCTGACGGCCCGCGCCGAGCACCCGACGCCCCGTCCCTCCCTCCGGAGGGGCGGGGCGTCGTCGCGTCCCGGGGGGCTGGCCGTGGGGGAGCGGACGGGACCCGACGGCCGCGCTCAGCGGCGCTCGGAGACCGTCACGGTGAACGTGCGGTCGCGCGCCGTCTGCCGGGTCGGCCCGACGAGGTCCTCCAGCACCGGCCGGTACCGCAGGTGCGAGTTCCAGACGCACCACAGCCGGCCGCCCGGCTCCAGCACCCGCGCCGCGGCCGCCACCAGCCGGTGGGCCACGGAGGGGTCCACGGCGTTACCGTCGTGGAACGGGGGATTCAGGAGCACGCACTCCTCCGTCCCGTCCGGCCACGTGGTCAGGGCGTCGTCGCGCACGGCCCGGACGCGGTCCGCCACGCGGTTCGCGCGGGCCGTGGCGAGCGTCGAGGCGACCGCCACGGCGGACTGGTCGGTGGCCAGCACGGTGACGTGCGGCCACAGCCGCGCCGCCCCGACCGAGAGCAGCCCGTTGCCGCACCCCAGGTCCACGAGGCGCCCCGGCGGGCGCGGGTCGTCGGCGAGCGAGGTGAGCAGCAGACGGGAGCCCGGGTCGGCGGCGGCTCCACCGAAGGCGCCGGCGTGGGCCACCAGGTGCAGGCGCCCCACGCCGGGGACGTCGCGGTCGGCCTCCTCCGGCGGCCGGGGGGTCACGCCGGGACGCGGGCCCCGGGCCGTGAGCACGCGCGCCTTGCGGCGTCCCCGTCCGGCGACGACGTCCTCGAACGCCGCGCCGAGCACCGCGTTCATGCGCGGACTCATGTGCTTGTCGCGGCCGCCGGCCAGCAGGACCACGCCGGGGTCGGCCACGGCTGCGACGATCCGGGACAGCCGGTCGAGCTCGTCGAGCGAGCGGGGCAGCGGCAGCAGGACCGTCCGGGCGCCCCGGGCCGCCTCCTCAGGCGTGGCCGTTCGCTCGAGCTCGCCCGTCTCCCCGCCGAGGCGACCGGCGGCGCGCCACGCGGCGAGGTTCGCGTCCAGCGAGCGCTCGGCGGAGGCGTCGTCCTGGTGGATCCGCACGTCGTGGCCGGCCGTGAGCAGGGGCAGGGTCAGCGCGCCGTGCCGGTCCTCCAGGACGGCCACCGGGCCGGGGACGTGCCCGCTCGCGATCCACCCGGCCAGGGTGTCGAGCAGGAGCAGGTCCGCCGCGTCGTGGGCCTGACGGTCGGGCTCGGGCGGCAGCGGCCACCGATCCAGCGCCCCGAAGTCCACGCCCGCGGTGAGGTCGTCCGGCAGCCCGCCACGGGCGACATCGGGGGTGACCCCCCGGGGCAACGGCTCACTCATGGTCCACCCAGTCCTCTCCGATCCGCTCCGCATGCTCCGCGCCGGCCGTGACGTCCGCGAGCCGCGCCGCGAACGCCGCGCGGTCCTCCTCGGTGTCCGGCACGCCGACCGTCAGGCGGACCCCCGCGGCGCCGTAGCTCGCCTCCAGCACGGACACGCCCGCCGCGCGCAGCTCGTTCTCCCACCGGCCGGCGTCGGTGTGGGGCGCCTCCACCGCGAGCAGGGCCAGCCGGGAGCGGGTGCGCAGCGGGGCGGCGTCGAGTGCCCCGGACACCGAGTCCGAGTAGGCGCGCACCAGGCCCCCGGCGCCCAGCTTGATCCCCCCGAACCAGCGCACGACGACGGCGCACACGTCCGTCAGGTCGGTCCGGCCCGGCGCGGTCTCGCGCTGGAGGACGGCCTCGAGCATGGGGACGCCGGCCGTGCCGGCGGGCTCGCCGTCGTCGCTGGAGCGCATCCGGTCCCGGGCGGGGCCGAGGACGAACGCGCTGCACACGTGCCGCGCGTCGTGGTGCCGGCGCCGCAGGACGGCGACCATCTCGCGCGCCTGCGCCTCGTCCTCGACGCGCCCGAGGTAGGTGAGGAAGCGGCTGCGGCGGATCTCCACCCCCCGTTCCAGCCAGCCGTCGGGGTCGCGGGCGGACGCCGGCAGGACCGTGCAGCGCGCGGTCGGGGCGGGGGCGGGATCGGGCATGACCCCACCCTAGGGGCTGGCCGAGGACGGGCACGCCGTCGAGCCCCGACGTGAGCTTCGGTACAGTGGAAGACCGTGCCACCCGGCACCGGCCCACCGGTGAGCGAGCACGCGTGCCGCCGCGGGCCTCCCACGACCCTGTCCCGGGAGACTCATGACTTCCCCGCTCACTCGCCTGCACGACACGTTGGGGCTCCGCACGAGTCCGGCGATCTTCTTCGGATCGGCCGCCGCGGTCGTCCTCTTCACCGCCGCGATGGGCCTGTTCCCGGGCCCGGTCCAGGCGGCCTTCGGCGTGGTCTCGAGCTGGCTGCGCTACGACGTCGGCTGGATCTACACGCTCAGCCTGACCCTGCTGGTGGCGTTCCTGTTCATCCTCGCCGTGACCCGGTACGGCCGGGTCAAGCTCGGCGACGACGACGCGGTGCCGGAGTACTCCGGCCTGACCTGGTTCGGCATGATGTTCGCCGCCGGCGTCGGCGCGGTGCTGATGTTCTGGGGCATCGCGGAGCCGATGAACCACTACGCCAACCCGCCCATGGCGGGGACGGAGCCGTTCTCCGACCGCGCGGCCTCGGAGGCCATGGCGATCGCGAACTTCCACTTCGGCATCCACATGTGGGCGATCCTGCTCGTCCCGGGCCTGTGCTTCGGCTACTTCACGTACAAGCGCAAGCTGCCCCCGCGCGTGTCCTCCGCCTTCCAGCCCCTCCTCGGCGATCGCATCCACGGCCCCATCGGCAAGACGATCGACATCATCGCCGTGGTCTCCACCGTGTTCGGCCTCGGCGTGTCCGTGGGCCTGGGCGCCCTGCAGATCAACGCGGGCATGAACTACGTGCTGGGCACCCCCGTGGCCGGCTGGGTCCAGGCGCTCATCCTGGCCGTCGTCACCGCCGTGGGCACGGCCTCCGTGCTGGTCGGCATGGACAAGGGCGTCAAGCGGCTGTCCTACGCCAACATCCTGCTGGCGATCGCCCTGCTCGTGTACGTCCTGATGTGGGCCGTCTCCAGCATGGACGTCATCCGCGGCACCGTGCAGGCGATCGGCGAGTACGCCTCCATGCTGCCCGTGCTCTCCACCTACAACGACACGTACAACTCGGGCCAGTGGTCCGGTGACTGGACCGTTTTCTACTGGGCCTGGACCGTGACGTGGGCGCCCTTCGTGGGGATGTTCTTCGCCCGCATCTCACGCGGCCGCACCATCCGCTCCTTCATCATGGCCGGCCTCGGCCTGCCCACGGCGTTCGTCATCATCTGGATGGGCATCTACGGCTACTCCGCGTTCCAGTCGGACCGCGCCACCGCGCCGGCGCCGGGCCAGGGCGGTGACCTCACGCAGACGATCGTCACCGACGGCAACGTCCAGGCCGCCCTGTTCCAGCACCTGCAGGGCACGCCGCTCTACACGGTGGTCGCGGTCGTGGCGCTCGTGGTCATTACGCTGTTCTTCATCACCTCGATCGACTCGGGCGCGCTCGTGATGGACGCGATGGCCAATGGCCACGAGGATGCCGCGCCCCGCCGCCAGTCCGTGTTCTGGGCCGTGTCCATCGGCGCGGTCTGCGCGGCCATCATCCTCACCGCGGGCGAGAACGGCCTGGCGGCGCTGCAGGAGGTCATCATCGTGATCGGCCTGCCCATCCTGCTCATCACCGTCACGCAGGCCGCACTGCTGCTGCAGGCCCTGCGCGAGGACGCGGGTGCCGCGCGGCCCATGCGGACCCGCCAGTGGAAGCAGGTGCTGCCGGTCGAGGAGTACCGCCGCCGCGCCACCGAGGACGGCGTGGACGTCTCGGACTTCGTGATCCGCCCCGAGTTCGAGGTCGGCACCGAGCCGGAGAACGACACGCACACCCCGAAGACGTGGCACCAGCAGCGCATCGACGCGGCCAAGGCCCTCGTCACCGTCGGCCTGACCGGCGGCATCGCCTCGGGCCGCACCGAGGTCGGCGCGGAGCTCGAGCGGCTGGGGGCCGTCGTCGTGGAGTTCGATGACCTGATGGGGGAGATCCTCGTGCCCGGCAGCCCCGTGCTCGAGGAGCTCCGCTCGGTCTTCGGCGAGGACATCGTCCGCGCGGACGGCACCCTGGACGCGCGCACCCTCAACCGGCTCACCGCCGAGAGCTCGACCGCCCGGACGCGCATGTACGAGATCGTCGCCCCGGCGGTGCGCGACGAGGCGAACCGCCGGGCTCGCGAGGTCGGCGAGGACTCCGTGCTGGTGGTCGACCTGGCCCTGCTGGCCGAGACCGGCTCCGAGCACGACTTCGACCAGGTGCTGGCCGTCTCTGCTCCCGCCGAGGTGCGTGTCGCCCGGCTCATGGAGTCCCACGACATGACCCGCGAGCAGGCCTGGGCCTTCATCGATGAGGAGGCGGCGGACGAGGAGCGGGCCGAGATCGCGGACACCGTGATCGAGAACGACGGCTCGCTCGAGGACCTGAAGGAGGCCGTCCGGGCATACTGGGAGGCCAAGATCCAGCCTCAGCTCGAGGCTGCCCGAGGAGAGCGCGTATGACCGAGACCGACCCGGTGGCCGAACGGCCGCGCGTCCATGTGGGCCTGACCGGCGGGATCGCCGCCGGCAAGTCCGCGGTGGCCCGCGTCCTGCAGGAGCGTGGCGCGCTCCTGGTGGACTCGGACGCCCTCGCCCGGTTGGTCCTCGAGAAGGGCACCGATGGGCTGGCCGCCGTCCAGGACGAGTTCGGGGACCGCGTCATCACCGCGGACGGTGAGCTCGACCGCGTCGAGATGGCCCGCATCGTCTTCGGGGACGAGGGCGCCCGACAGCGCCTGAACCGCATCGTGCACCCCCGGATCAGGGCTGCGGCCCGGCGCATCGTCGCCGAGGCCGGGCCGGACGCCGTCGTGGTCCAGGATGTGCCGCTGCTGGTGGAGACCGGGCAGGCGGACGCGTTCGATCTCGTGATCGTGGTGGAGGCTCCGCTCGAGGAGCGCCTGCGCCGGATGGTGGAGGACCGCGGCATGAGCCGCGCGGACGCCGAGGCGCGGATCGCGGCCCAGGCCACGGACGAGCAGCGGCGCGCCGTCGCGGACGTGGTCATCGTCAACGACGCCGACCTCGAGCGGCTCGCGTCCGTGGCGAACCAGGTGTGGGACCGGTTCCTCGCCCCCGGCGCGGCTGAGCCCTCGGCGGACTGACCGCCGGGGTGTCCGGGGCGCGACGTAGGGTTCTGCCATGAGCCTGGCCCAGAAGATCAACCGCGTCGTCGCCCCGTTCGAGGTCATCTCCCCCTACCAGCCCTCCGGTGACCAGCCGAAGGCCATCGCCGAGCTCGCCGAGCGCGTGGAGGCGGGGGAGAAGGACGTCGTCCTGATGGGCGCCACCGGCACGGGCAAGTCGGCGACGACGGCGTGGCTCGTCGAGCGCCTCCAGCGGCCCACGCTGGTGATGGTGCAGAACAAGACGCTCGCGGCGCAGCTGGCCAACGAGTTCCGGGAGCTGCTGCCCAACAACGCGGTCGAGTACTTCGTCTCCTACTACGACTACTACCAGCCCGAGGCGTACGTCCCGCAGACGGACACCTTCATCGAGAAGGACTCCTCCATCAACGAGGAGGTCGAGCGGCTGCGCCACTCGGCCACGAACGCGCTGCTGACCCGGCGGGACGTGATCGTGGTGGCCACCGTCTCCTGCATCTACGGCCTCGGCACGCCCGAGGAGTACATCGAGCAGATGGTCACCCTGCGCCGCGGTGCGGAGATGGACCGGGACGTGCTCCTGCGGCGGTTCGTGCAGATGCAGTACGTGCGCAACGACGTCGACTTCCACCGCGGCACCTTCCGGGTGCGGGGGGACACCGTGGAGATCATCCCCATGTACGAGGAGCTCGCGGTGCGCATCGAGTTCTTCGGGGACGAGATCGAGTCCATCCAGACCCTGCACCCGCTCACCGGCCAGGTGGTGCGCGAGGAGGAGGAGATGTACATCTTCCCGGCCTCGCACTACGTGGCCGGCGACGAGCGCATGGGCCGGGCGATCACCACCATCGAGGACGAGCTGCGGGAGCGGCTGCAGGAGCTGGAGTCCCAGGACAAGCTGCTCGAGGCGCAGCGGCTGCGCATGCGCACCACGTACGACCTCGAGATGATGCAGCAGATGGGCTACTGCAACGGCATCGAGAACTACTCGCGCCACATCGACGGCCGTCCCGCCGGCTCCGCCCCGCACTGCCTGCTGGACTACTTCCCGGACGACTTCCTGCTCGTGGTGGACGAGTCCCACGTGACCATCCCGCAGATCGGCGCGATGTACGAGGGGGACATGTCCCGCAAGCGCACCCTCGTGGAGCACGGCTTCCGCCTGCCCTCGGCCATGGACAACCGCCCGCTGAAGTGGGACGAGTTCCTCGAGCGGATCGGGCAGACCGTGTACCTCTCCGCGACGCCGGGCGCCTACGAGCTCGGCCAGGCGGACGGCTACGTCGAGCAGATCATCCGGCCCACCGGGCTGGTGGACCCGCAGGTGGTGGTCAAGCCGACCGAGGGCCAGATCGACGACCTGCTCGAGCAGATCCGCGTGCGCACGGCCAAGGACGAGCGCGTCCTGGTGACCACGCTGACCAAGCGCATGGCCGAGGACCTCACGGACTACCTGCTCGAGGCGGGGGTGAAGGTCGAGTACCTCCACTCGGATGTGGACACGCTGCGCCGCGTGGAGCTGCTGCGGGAGCTGCGCAAGGGCACCTTCGACGTGCTGGTGGGCATCAACCTGCTGCGCGAGGGCCTGGACCTGCCCGAGGTCTCGCTCGTGGCGATCCTGGACGCGGACAAGGAGGGGTTCCTGCGCTCCACCACCTCCCTCATCCAGACCATCGGCCGCGCCGCCCGCAACGTCTCCGGCGAGGTCCACATGTACGCCGACAACGTCACGGACTCCATGCGGCGGGCGATCGACGAGACCGAGCGGCGCCGGGCCGTGCAGATCGCGTACAACGAGGAGCACGGGATCGACCCCCAGCCGCTGCGCAAGCGCATCGCGGACATCACGGACCAGCTGGCCCGGGAGGACGCGGACACCGCCGACTTCCTCAAGGGCATGGGCGGCGTGAAGTCCGGGTTCGACTTCGGCATGGGCCACCGCGGCCTCAGCTCACTGGACCGGGCCCCGGCCACGGGGGAGGGTGCCGAGGCCCCGGCGGTGGACCCGGCGTCGCTGCCCGCCAAGGACCTGGCCGATCTGATCGAGCAGATGTCGCAGCAGATGCACCAGGCGGCGGCGGACCTGCAGTTCGAGCTCGCGGCCCGCCTGCGCGATGAGGTCGGCGAGCTCAAGAAGGAGCTGCGGCAGATGAAGCGGGAGCAGTGACCGCCCGGCGCGTTCCGCGCCCCGGGGTGTTATGAAAACACTGATGAATATCTTCATATCAGTGATAGTGTGACGCCATGAGCGCAGCACCCCCGGTCGCGGCCGTGATCGCGGACATCGTCGGCTCCCGCGCCCTCCCGGACCGGGACCGCGCGCAGGAGCAGATCCTGGCCGCCTTCGCGGCCGCGGAACAGGACGTCCCGCCGCTGCGTCCCGCCTGGGCCAGCGTCGGCGACGAGTTCCAGGCGCTGCACCGCACCTGGCCGGACGCGCTCCGGCTGACCGTCCGCGTCACGCTCGCCCTGCCCCCGGGCCTGGACCTGCGCTTCGGGATCGGCCTGGGGCAGCGGCGGGCCCTGGACGCCGGCGGAGACGGCATCGAGGACGGACCGGCCTGGTATCGGGCCCGCGAGGCCGTCGAGCGCGCGCATGAGCGGGCTGTCGGAGCCGCGACCGTCTTCCGCGCCGCGGACCCGTCCCTCACCGCCGCCGTGGACGGGCTCGTCCTGCTGCGCGACCATGTCCTCGGCCGACTCAAGGCCCGCGAACGCCGAATCGCCGCCGCCCTGCTGGGCGGGGCGACCCAGGCGGAGGCGGCACGGGCGGAGCGGATCACGCAGTCCGCGGTGTCACAGGCCGTCGCGCGGTCCGGGATCGACCGGCTGCTCGAGCTGGACGCCGAGCTCGCCGCCGCGGCGACGGAGGTCGCGCCGTGACCGCCCTCGCCCTGCTCGCGCTGGGGCTGCACGACCTGCTCGACGCCGTCCTGCCCGGCGCCTGGCCCACCCCCCGGCGGCGGTGGCTGGCCCGGGCCGGCGCGGCGGTGGCCGCCGTCCTCGCCGCGGTGCTGGTGGCCGTCCTGGCGCCGACCGGCATCTCCGTCGCGGTGGGCGGCGGCCTGGTGGCCCTCGGCCTGCTGATGGGCTGGACGTGGCTGCACCCGGACCGGCCGCTCGGGGTGGTCGCGGTGGCGGCCGCGGTCGGCCTGGTGGCCGTGCTCGAGTCGACCCTGGCGCCCGCGGGTCTGCGCTCCGCGCCCCCGGCACTCACGCTGCTGGCGGTGACGGTGGCGCTGACCGAGACCGGCAACCGGGTCACCCGCGCGGTCCTCGCCCTGGCGGGCCGGTCCGCCGACGGGGGCGACGAGGAGGCGGGGGACCCCGCGGCGGAGCCCACGACCGTGCCGTCCGCCGCGCCCACGGACCCCGCGGCCGACGGCCTGCGCGGCGGTCGCTACATCGGGCCCATGGAGCGACTGCTCATGGTCGTCCTGGGGCTCGCGCAGGCCTATCCGGTGATCGCGGCCCTGATGGCGGCCAAGGGCATCGTGCGCTTCCCGGAGATCTCGGCGGACCGCGGAGCCGGCTCGCGCGCGGAGGAGTTCCTCATCGGCTCCCTCGCCAGCTGGGGCCTGGCCGCCGCCGGCGCCGTCGTCGTCTGGCTCGCCCTCGGCTTGACCGCCCCCGGCGCAGCCTGAGACCGGGCCCACCCGCATCCGCGCGCGGGACCGCACCCGTCTAGACTGGCGCGGCCCCCACGAGCCCTCCATGAAGGAGGCCGGCCTGTGGATCGGGTTCTACGTGGCGCTGGCGCTGGTCTTCGCGGGGCTGCTCTTCGCCCTGGGCGATGCGCAGCACGGCACCGAGTTCCTCGCCGGCTGGGTCACCGAGTACAGCCTCAGCGTGGACAACCTGTTCGTGTTCCTCATCATCATGGCCAAGTTCCAGGTGCCCCGCCGCTACCAGCAGGAGGTGCTGATGGTGGGCATCATCATCGCGCTGATCGCCCGCGCGGTGTTCATCGCGGTCGGCGCCGTCGCCATCGAGCACCTGACGTGGGAGTTCTACATCTTCGGCGCCTTCCTGCTCTGGACCGCCTGGCAGCAGCTCAAGGACGACGGCGGGGACGAGGAGTCCGAGCCGGGCGTCGTGGCCCGCCTGACCCGCCGCCTCAACGTGGCGCCGGACTACGACGGCAACCGACTGCGCACCACCGTGGACGGCCGGCGCATGTTCACCCCCATGGTGGTCGTGTTCATCACGATCGGCCTGACGGACGTGATGTTCGCGGTGGACTCCATCCCGGCGATCTTCGGCCTCACCCAGAACTGGTTCATCGTCCTGACCGCCAATATCTTCGCCCTCATGGGCCTGCGCCAGCGGGCCCGACGACGCCCCGCTCCGCCCGCCGCGGGTCGGGGCGTCGTCGTGCGACCGGGTAGACTGACCGGCGACGTAGGGGAGTATCCCGAACACTGTGGACGTCAGCACGCCGCGGCCGCCGAGAGCGCGCCGCCGGCCGGACACAGGGGCCCGGGCCGCGGCCGCGGCGGGCGGAGAGACTTGCGGCACCGTCCTGACCCCTGACGCCGAGAGGTGACCCGTGGAAATCAACGGCCTGACCTGGGGCCTGACGATCGCGCTGATCGTCGGGCTCCTCGCGTTCGACTACTTCGCCCATGTCCGCAAGGCGCACACGCCGTCGATCCGGGAGGCCGCGATCTGGTCCGGCGTCTACGTCGGCCTCGCGCTCGTCTTCGGCCTCGTGTTCTTCGCCTTCGGCGACACCCAGCACGCGGTCGAGTACTACACCGGCTACCTGCTGGAGAAGGCGCTCAGCGTCGACAACCTGTTCGTCTTCCTGGTCATCATGGCCAGCTTTCGGGTGCCGCGCGAGTACCAGCAGAAGGTGCTGCTGTTCGGCATCACGTTCGCGCTGATCTCGCGCACCCTGTTCATCCTGCTGGGCGCCGCCGTCATCGCCGCGTGGTCGGACGTGTTCTACCTCTTCGGCCTGTTCCTGCTGATCATCGCCGGCGGCCAGCTCAAGGGCGAGATGTCCGGCGACGCCGAGGGCGCCCAGGACGAGGCGGACAACGTGATGGTCCGCCTCGTCAAGCGGTTCCTGCCCGCCTCCGAGCAGTTCGACGGCGACCGCCTCTTCACGACGGTGGACGGCAAGCGCCTCATGACGCCGATGCTCCTCGTGATGATCGCGATCGGCGCCACGGACATCCTCTTCGCCTTCGACTCCATCCCCGCGATCTTCGGCGTGACCCAGGAGGCGTACATCGTCTTCACCGCCACGGCGTTCTCGCTCATGGGCCTGCGCCAGCTGTACTTCCTGATCGACGGCCTGCTCGACCGCCTCGTCTACCTGGCCTACGGGCTCTCCGCGCTGCTGGCGTTCATCGGCGTGAAGCTGATCCTGCACGCCCTGCACGAGAACAACCTGCCGTTCATCAACGGCGGCGAGAACGTGCCCGTCGTCGAGATCCCCACGACGCTGTCCCTCGTGGTCGTCGTCGTGATCCTGGCGATCACCGTGGCGATCTCCCTGGCCTCGCCGAAGGGCCAGGCCCTGCGGGCGCTGCAGAACGCCGAGAAGTACTCGTACCGGTACTCGAAGCTGCCCGAGGACGCCGACCCGGCCGAGCGCGAGCGCGCCGCCGCCCTGATGGATCGCTGGACGGCCCGGGCCGAGGCCGTGGACCAGCGCTGGCGCGACCAGCTGCTCGAGCACAAGGACGCGTGGTCGGCCATCATCCGCACGGCCCACGAGACCCGGCTCGCCGATCCCCGTGACGACGACGCGCGCGGGGTCTCCGAGCAGATCGTGCGGCAGGACGGGCCCACCGTCTGAGCCGATCACGGCGCCGGGGAGCCCTCCGCCGGCGCCCGGGCCCCCGGGCCGGTCAGTCGACCGGGTCGGGGGCCGTCGTCGTCCCGGCGCCGTCCGGCGCGGTCATCGCCAGGAGCCGCTCGAGGATCGCCGGTCCGTCGTCGGCGATGCCGTCGTGGTGGAAGGCGTCGGTCTCCCACACCTGCAGGCCGCGGACGCGCCGCGCCGTCTCGAGCGAGAGGTCCCGGTCCACGTACACGTCGTCGGCGTAGACCGCGGCGGCCACGGGGACGGTGTTCTGCGCCAGGGCAGCCACGTCGTAGAGCGGGCCCCACTGCGTGCGCTCGGCGAGCAGCCGCGCCGTGCCGGCCAGGGGCCGCAGCCGGGGGTCGACCTCGACGGACCAGGGCATGACGTGTTCGCCCGTGGGCAGCGGGACCGTGGTCGCCTCCGGGTCGAAGTCCGGGTGCTCGGCGAGCATCCGGGACGCCGACCAGCCGGTGTCCGCCCGGCCGCCGGCCAGGTCCGCCGGCTGCGCGTAGATCGCCTCGTGCAGCACGGTGTAGAGCGGGTTGACGAGGCGGTCGTCCTGGTCGGCGACGGCGGCCAGGAACGTCTCGGACAGGCGCGGCGCGGGTCCGGTGCGGTCCACGGCCTCGGCGAGGACCCAGTGCAGGCGGTCCACGCGGGTGTTGCCGCCCAGCAGCATGCCCAGACCCTGGGCCCGTCCCACGGTGAGCGGCCCGCCGCCGGGCAGGGGGATCGGGGCGCCCGCGGCCTCGGCGGCGCGGATCAGCCCCACGGCCTCCGACCACGCGTCGCGGTCGGCCGGGTGCCGGTCGAAGAACTCCTCGGTGCGGGCGCGCATCCGGGCGTAGGTGGCCCGGTAGACCCGGTCGGCGTGGCCGGTGAGCGGGGCGAGGCCGCCGGTCACCAGGCTGCGCTGCAGGCCCTCCGGGTGGAAGGAGAGATAGCTCAGCGTGCAGAACCCGCCGAAGCTCTGGCCCAGTGTGGTCCACGGCCCGGCGCCGAGGGCGAGGCGCAGCATCTCGGCGTCCCGCACGATCGAGGGCGCCCGCAGGTGCACCAGGTGCTCGGCGCGCGCCTCGTCCGTGGCGAAGGCGCCCGGGGCGGTCAGGGTCGCCACAGTGGCCGGGGTCGAACGCCCCGTGCCGCGCTGGTCCAGCAGCAGCACGCGGTGGCTCTCGGCCAGCGCGCCGAGCCAGCCGCTCAGGCGCGCCGGGCGGGGCCCGGCACTGCCGGGGCCACCCTGGAGGTACAGGGCCCAGGGGCGCTCGCCCTCGGGGTCGTCCTTCGCCCGGATCTCGCGGGCGAAGACGGTCAGCGTGCCGCGCCCGTGCGGCCCGACGCCGGTGCCCGCCGCGTCCTGCGCCTCGGCCTCGGCGAGGCCCAGCGCGTGGTCGATCGGCACCGAGAACCAGTGGTCCACCGTGACGGTGCCGTCGTAGAGCTCGGTGCGCTCGCCCACGCGGTGGCGGGCCGGCTCGAGGGGAGCGAAGCCGCGCGGGTCGCCCGCCACGGGCCGTCCTGCCGCCCGAGCGTCCCCGGCGCTCACAGGCCCCACCCGGACTCGGGCGCGCCCACGGAGACCACCCGGATCACGGGATGGCCCGCCTCGTCGGAGGCGTCCAGGTCGACCACGGCGTTGATCCCGTGGTCCAGGTCCCCGTCCGGGTCCTTCAGGACCTGCCGCACCGCCCACCAGCGCGGGCCGGCCAGCTCCAGCGGGGCGGCGACGTCGGGGGCCGCGGCCACGCGGAACAGCTCGGGGCCGCGCGCGGCGGGGCCGTCGTCGATGTCCTCGTGGTCGTCGAAGTAGGCGTCGAGGGCGTCGGCCCAGTCGTCGGCGGACAGCTCGCCGGACAGGCGCGCGAGCGCCTCGTCCCGCTCGTCGCCGAACAGGCGCACCCGCTGGAACATCGCGTTGCGGACCATCACCCGGAACACGGGCTCGTTGTCCGTCAGGCGAGGCGGGGCCGGCGGCTCGAGCGCCTCCATGTCCCGGCGCAGCTCGTCGATGTCCCCGGCCACCAGGTCCTCCCACTCCTCCAGGAGGGACGAGTCGGTCTGCTTCACCATCTCGTCGAGCCAGTCCAGCAGCACCTGGAGCTCCTCGGTGCGGGCCGCCTCGGGGACGGTGTGGCGCAGTGCCTTGACCGCGTCCGTGAGGTAGCGCAGCAGCACGCCCTCGGACCGGGCGATCCCGTAGAACCGCACGTAGTCGCCGAAGCCCATGGCCCGCTCGAACATGTCGCGCACCACGGACTTGGGGGTCAGCTCGAACTCCGCGAGCCACGGGGCGTCCTGCCGGTAGAGCTCGAACTGCTGCTCGAGGAGCTCGGCCAGCGGCCGCGGGTGGGTGATCTCGTCGAGGGCCCGCATGCGGTCGTTGTAGTCCATGCCCTCGGCCTTCATGGCGGCCACGGCCTCGCCCTTGGCGTGCTTGACCTGGGCGGAGAGCACCTGGCGCGGCGGGTCGAGGGTCGCCTCGATCACGGAGACCACGTCGAGCGCGTGGTCGGGATCGGCCGGGTCCAGCAGGTCGAGCGCGGCGAGGGCGAAGGGGGAGAGCGGCTGGTTGAGCGCGAAGTCCGGCTGCAGGTCCACCGTGAGGTCCACGGTGCGGCCCTCGGCGTCCGGTTCGGGCAGACGCTCGACGACGCCCGTGGCCAGCAGCTCCCGGAAGATCCCGAGCGCGCGGCGCATGAGCACCGCCTGGCGGGCCGGGGTCTCGTGGGTGCCGCGCAGCAGGCGCCGGACCGCGATCACCGGGTCGCCGGGCCGGTCGAGGATGTTCAGCAGCATGGAGTGCGTGATCCGCATGCGGGAGACCAGCGGCTCCGGCTCGGCGGAGACGAGGCGCTCGAACGTCGCCGGCCCCCACGAGACGAAGCCGGCCGGCGGGGTCTTGCGCTTGCCGGACTTCACGGACTGCTTCATGCGCTTGGCCCGCTCGGCCTCGTCCTTGACGTTCGCGAACTTCGCCGCGGCCTTGCGCTCGGCCGCCTTGTTCTCGATCACGTGCTCGGGGGCCTGGACCACCACGGTGCCGGAGGTGTCGAAGCCGGCCCGGCCCGCCCGGCCGGCGATCTGGTGGAACTCGCGGGCCTGGAGCAGGCGGGTCTTCTCGCCGTCGAACTTGGAGAGCGCGGTGAGCAGCACGGTGCGGATCGGCACGTTGATCCCGACGCCCAGCGTGTCCGTGCCGCAGATGACCTTGAGCAGCCCGTCCTGGGCCAGCTTCTCCACGAGGCGGCGGTACTTGGGCAGCATGCCCGCGTGGTGCACGCCGATGCCCGCCCGGACGAGGCGGTTCAGGGTGTGCCCGAAGCCCGCGGAGAAGCGGAAGCCGGCGATCCGCGCGGCGATCGCCTCCTTCTCCTCCCTGGACGTCACCGAGATCGAGGACAGACCCTGGGCCGTCTCCACAGCGTCCAGCTGCGAGAAGTGCACGATGTACACCGGTGCCTGGTGGGTGCCCACGAGCTCCTCGACCTTCTCCTGCAGCGGCACCTCGGACCACTCGAACGTCAGCGGGATGGGGCGCTGCGCGTGGGCGACGACGGCGACCTCGCGCCCGGTGCGCTCGGTCAGGTCCGCCTCGAGGCGGGTCGTGTCGCCGAGGGTGGCCGACATCAGCAGGAACCGGGCCTGCGGCAGCTCGAGGAGGGGCACCTGCCAGGCCCAGCCGCGGGAGGGGTCCGCGTAGTAGTGGAACTCGTCCATCACCACGGTGCCGATCTCCATGCCCGAGCCCTCGCGCAGCGCGCGGTTGGCGAGGATCTCGGCCGTGCAGCAGATGATCGGCGCGTCACCGTTGACGGTGGAGTCACCCGTGACCATGCCCACGTTCTCCGCGCCGAACACGTCCACCAGCGCGAAGAACTTCTCCGAGACGAGCGCCTTGATCGGCGCCGTGTAGTAGGAGACGGCGTCGTGGGCGAGCGCGTCGGCGTGCGCGGCCAGCGCCACCAGGGACTTGCCGGAGCCGGTGGGCGTCGCCAGGATCACGTGCCGGCCCTGGACGAGCTCGAGGGCGGCCTCCTCCTGGGCGGGGTAGAGCGAGATCCTGCGGTCCTCGGTCCAGGCCGCGAAGGCCCCGAAGACGTCGTCGGCGTCCGGGGCCGGCGGGAGCGCGTCGATGCGGTCGGTCAGCGAGGGCGGGTTCGTGGCGGCAGAAGTCATCGCCCCCAGGGTATCGGCCGCTCCGCGCGATACGGTGCCGCCATGAGTCAGATCGCGCCCGAGAGCCCGCACCCGGACACCGACGCCGTCGTGGGGGACGTGACCGGCCGACAGGGCGGGGGGTTCACCTGGGATCCCGCGCAGTACGAGGGCTTCGCCGAACACCGCGCCCGCCCCTTCCACGACCTGGTGGGGCGCGTGCGCGCCGAGGCCCCGCGCGTCGTGGTGGACCTGGGCTGCGGCCCGGGGACCCTGACCCGGACGCTGGCCGAGCGCTGGCCGGACGCCGAGGTGATCGGTCTGGACGACTCGCCCGCCATGCTGGAGCGGGCCCGGGAGCAGGCGGCCCGCACGGGCGCCCCCGCCAACCTGCGCTTCGAGGCGGTCGACGCCTCGCAGTGGCGCCCGTCGGGGGCGACGGACGTCGTGGTGTCCAACGCGATGCTCCAGTGGATCCCGACGCACCGTCGCCTGATCCGGCGCTGGCTCGGGGACCTCACGCCGGGGGCGTGGTTCGCGGCGCAGATCCCGCGGCCCTACGAGCAGCCCTCCCACGCGGCGATCGTGGCGCTGGCGGAGGACCCGGCCTTCTCCGAGCCGCTGCACGGGGTGGCGACGACCCGCACCGTGGCGCCGCCCGAGGAGTACACGCGGCTATTCCTCGAGGCGGGGTGGTCCCCGGTCGTCTGGGAGACGGAGTACCAGCAGGTGCTGACGGGCGAGGACCCGGTGTTCCGGTGGACCTCCGGCGCGGCCCTGCGACCGAGCCTGCAGGCCCTGGCCCGCTGGGACGCCGAGGAGGGCGCCGCCGAGGGCGCCGGGCTGCTCGAGGCGTTCGTGGACCGGTACCGCGCCGCCATGCGCGAGGCGTACCCGCCGGTGCCCGGTGTCACGGCCGACGACGGCGGCCCGGTCACGATCTTCCCGGCCCGGCGCCTGTTCATGGCGGGGCAGAAGCCGGCCTGACGCTGGGCCCGGGACCGCCCGGGCGCACCGTCACCAGCCGCGCTCGGCCCACTCCGGCAGGTGGGGGCGCTCGGCGCCCAGGGTCGTGGAGGCGCCGTGGCCGGGGTGGACCACCACGTCGTCGTCGAACGCGTCGAAGATCCGATCGCTCACGTCCGTGAACAGCTGACGGAACCGGCCGTCGTCGCCCTCGGTGTTGCCCACCCCGCCCGGGAAGAGGGAGTCGCCGGTGAAGAGCACGGCCGGCTCGTCCGCCTCGGGGCGGCACACCAGCGCGATGGACCCGGGCGTGTGGCCGCGCAGGGCCACCACCTCGAGCCGGAGCCCGTCCGCCCCCACGGTGTCCCCGTGGCGCAGGCGCACGTCGGGGGCGACCCCCGTGGCCTCGGCGATCGCGTCGGCGTCGTCCTCGCCGGCCGCCGTGCGGGCCCCGGTCAGGGAGGCCAGCGCCGGCAACGCGCGCACGTGGTCCCAGTGTCGATGCGTGGTGACGATCATCTCGAGGCGCGGCTCGCACGGGGTGTCGTCCGCGGCCGAGGCGATGAGGTCGCGGATGGCCTCGGCCTCGGCGGCGGCGTCGATCAGCACCTGCGCCCCCGTGGTCTTGGAGGTGAGCAGGTACACGTTGTTGTCCATCTCCGACACGGAGCAGGTGCGCACCGTGACGGCGGGCAGATCGTGCAGGAGGCGGTTCCGGGCGGTCTCGGGCATGCGCAACAGTGTACGGACGGGGCGGTGAGGCGCCAGGGCGGGCCCGGCCCGCGGTGGGTTCGCCCACAGGCGAGACCCCGGTGTCGTGTCCGTACCCGCCCCTATGCTGGCCGCGTGCCCAAGAACTCCTCCACCACCGTCTCCTCCGCCGTCGAGGCCCACCCCGGCGGCCTCGCCTCCGGCCCCGGCGGCGCGCGCTCGGGCGAGCGGGACCGCATCGTCGTCCAGGGCGCCCGCGAGCACAACCTGAAGGACGTGGACGTCAGCTTCCCGCGGGACGCCATGGTCGTGTTCACGGGTCTGTCCGGCTCGGGCAAGTCCTCCCTGGCCTTCGACACGATCTTCGCCGAGGGCCAGCGACGCTACGTCGAGTCGCTCTCCTCCTACGCCCGCATGTTCCTGGGCCGGGTGGACAAGCCGGACGTGGACTTCATCGAGGGCCTGTCTCCGGCCGTGTCCATCGACCAGAAGTCGACCAACCGCAACCCGCGCTCCACGGTGGGGACCATCACCGAGATCTACGACTACATGCGCCTGCTCTGGGCGCGTGTCGGGGTGCCGCACTGCCCGCAGTGCGGCGAGCCGGTGAGCCGGCAGACCCCGCAGCAGATCGTGGACCAGCTCGAGGAGCTGCCCGAGCGCACCCGCTTCCAGGTGCTCGCGCCCGTGGTCCGCGGCCGCAAGGGCGAGTTCGTGGACCTGTTCAAGGACCTGTCCACGCAGGGCTTCGCCCGCGCCGTCGTGGACGGGGAGACCGTCCAGCTCTCGGACCCGCCCGTGCTGAAGAAGCAGGTCAAGCACACCATCGCCGTCGTCGTGGACCGCCTCGCCATGAAGGAGGGCATCCGCCAGCGCCTCACCGACTCGGTGGAGACCGCCCTGAAGCTGGCGGACGGCCTCGTCGTGGCCGAGTTCGTGGACGTGGAGCCGGTCGCCGAGAAGGGCAGGAAGAACACCGCGGAGTTCGGCGGGCGGGACGCCGAGGGCAACCCCCGGTACCGCTCGTTCTCCGAGAAGCTCTCCTGCCCCAACGGGCACGAGCAGACCGTGGACGAGATCGAGCCGCGCTCGTTCTCCTTCAACAACCCGTTCGGCGCGTGCCCCGAGTGCACCGGCATCGGCTCCCGTCTGCAGGTGGACCCGGACCTCGTCGTCGCCAACGACGAGCTGTCCCTGCGCGAGGGCGCCGTCGTGCCGTGGTCGCTCGGCAAGTCCACCTCGGACTACTGGCTGCGCGTGCTCGGCGGGCTGGGCAAGGAGATGGGCTTCTCCCTGGACACCCCGTGGAAGGACCTGACGGAGGCGGAGCGCGACGCCGTCCTGCACGGCAAGGACTTCAAGGTGGAGGTGACGTTCCGCAACCGGTTCGGCCGCGAGCGCCGCTACACCACGGGCTTCGAGGGCGTCATCCCCTACGTGATGCGCAAGCACGGGGAGACCGAGTCGGACGGCGCCCGCGAGCGCTACGAGTCGTTCATGCGGGAGATCCCGTGCCCGGCGTGCCACGGGGCCCGCCTCAACCCCACGGTCCTGAACGTGCTCGTGGGCGGCCTGTCCATCGCGGACGCCACCCGCCTGCCCATGCGGGAGGCCATGGAGTTCTTCTCGGGGCTGCGGCTGACGGACCGGGAGCGGCAGATCGCGGACCAGGTGCTCAAGGAGATCCTGGCCCGGCTGGCGTTCCTGCTGGACGTCGGCCTGGAGTACCTCAACCTGGAGCGGCCGGCCGGCACCCTCTCTGGAGGCGAGGCCCAGCGCATCCGCCTGGCCACGCAGATCGGCTCCGGGCTGGTCGGCGTCCTCTACGTGCTCGACGAGCCGTCCATCGGCCTGCACCAGCGGGACAACCGCCGCCTCATCGAGACCCTCCTGCGCCTGCGGGACCTCGGCAACACCCTCATCGTCGTCGAGCACGACGAGGACACGATCGCCGAGGCGGACTGGATCGTGGACATCGGTCCTCGCGCGGGCGAGCACGGGGGCGAGGTCGTGCACTCGGGCTCCCTGGCGGATCTCAAGGCGAACACGCGGTCCGTCACCGGCGACTACCTCTCCGGGCGCCGCTCCATCGCGGTGCCGGAGCGGCGTCGCGTCCCGGAGAAGGGGCGCGTGCTGACGGTCCGCGGCGCCCAGGAGAACAACCTGAAGGACGTCTCGGTGGAGGTCCCGCTCGGGGTCCTCACGGCCGTGACGGGTGTGTCCGGCTCGGGCAAGTCCACGCTGATCAACGAGATCCTCTACAAGGTCCTGGCCAACCGGCTCAACGGCGCCAAGCTCGTGCCCGGCCGGCACCGGTCCGTGGAGGGGCTCGAGCACCTGGACAAGGTGGTCCACGTGGACCAGAGCCCCATCGGGCGCACGCCGCGCTCCAACCCCGCCACCTACACCGGCGTGTTCGACGCGATCCGCAAGCTCTTCGCAGAGACCCCCGAGGCGAAGGTCCGGGGCTACCAGCAGGGCCGGTTCTCCTTCAACATCAAGGGCGGGCGCTGCGAGGCGTGCGCGGGGGACGGCACGCTGAAGATCGAGATGAACTTCCTGCCGGACGTCTACGTGCCGTGCGAGGTGTGCCACGGGGCCCGGTACAACCGGGAGACGCTCGAGGTCACCTACAAGGGCAAGAACATCGCCGAGGTCCTCGACATGCCGATCGAGGAGGCCGCGGACTTCTTCAGCGCGTACACCCGCATCTCGCGGTACCTGGACACGCTCGTCGACGTCGGTCTGGGCTACGTCCGCCTGGGCCAGCCCGCCACCACGCTCTCGGGCGGCGAGGCCCAGCGCGTGAAGCTGGCGGCCGAGCTCCAGAAGCGCTCCAACGGCCGCACCATCTACGTGCTGGACGAGCCGACCACGGGGCTGCACTTCGACGACATCCGCAAGCTCCTGCACGTGCTCCAGTCCCTCGTGGACAAGGGCAACACGGTGCTCACCATCGAGCACAACCTCGACGTGATCAAGAGTGCCGACCACGTGATCGACCTCGGCCCCGAGGGCGGCTCCGGGGGCGGCACGATCGTGGCCGCGGGCACGCCGGAGGAGGTCGCACACGTCGCGGAGAGCCACACGGGCCGGTTCCTCGCGGAACTGCTCGCGTAGCATGGACCCCGCCCACGCAGGACGCGGACGAAGGAGAGCCATGGCGACGTCGGAGCCCGTGCGCAGGAGCGCCGCCGCGCTCCTGCGGCTCACCTGCCGCCCCGAGGTCGTCGGCATGGAGCACGTCCCTGCGCGGGGCCCCTTCGTCATGGCCTCCAACCACCTGTCCTTCGTCGACTCGGTGATCCTCCAGGCCCTCGCCCCCCGCCCGGTCCACTTCTTCGCCAAGGAGGAGTACTTCACGGGCGCGGGCCTGCGGGGCCGCGTCCGGCGGCGGTTCTTCGAGTCCGTGGGCTCCGTCCCCGTCCGCCGGGGCGAGCAGGCCGCCTCCGTGGCCGCGCTCGAGTCCCTCGTGGGCCTGCTCGAGTCCGGCCAGGGCGTCGGCATCTACCCGGAGGGCACCCGCAGCCGCGACGGCCGCCTCTACCGCGGCCGCACCGGTGCGGCCTGGCTGGCCCTGGCCACCGGCGCACCCGTGGTGCCCGTGGGCCTCGTCGGCACGCAGCACCTCCAGCCGCCGGACACGAACGGCTTCCGTCCCCACCGGTTCTCCGTGCGCGTGGGCGCGCCCCTGGACTTCGGCCACCCCGGGCGTCGACACACCCTGCCGCAGCGCCGCGACGCGACGGCGGCGATCATGGACGCCATCGGCGCGCTCTCGGGGCAGGAGCGGGTGGACGCCTACAACGCCGCCCCGGGTGCCCGTGGCTGATCCGGCCTCCTACCGCCCGGCTCCGGGCGAGATCTCCACGTCGCCCGGCGTCTACCGCTTCCGCGACGCGGACGGACGCGTCGTCTACGTCGGCAAGGCGAAGAACCTGCGCGCCCGCCTGAGCTCCTATTTCCAGGACCCCGCCCGGCTGGCCACCAAGACCCGGACCATGGTGTTCACGGCGGCCGCGGTCGAGTGGACCGTCGTCGGCTCCGAGCTGGAGGCGCTCCAGCTCGAGTACACGTGGATCAAGGAGTACCGCCCCCGGTTCAACATCATGTACCGGGACGACAAGTCGTACCCGTACCTGGCCGTGACCATGAACGAGCAGTTCCCGCGCGTCCAGGTGATGCGCGGCGACCGGAAGCCCGGCGTGAAGTACTTCGGCCCGTTCCACCCGGCCAAGGCGATCCGCGAGACCGTGGACCTGATGCTGCGCGTCTTCCCGGTCCGCACGTGCTCGGCCGGCGTGTTCAAGCGGGCCCGCGCCCAGGACCGGCCGTGCCTGCTCGGCTACATCGGCAAGTGCTCGGCGCCCTGCGTGGGCCGGATCAGCCCGGCGGACCATCGCGCGCTGGCCCAGGACTTCTGCGACTTCATGGCCGGGGACGCGAACCGGTTCATCCGCGAGCTGGAGAAGGCCATGGCCCGTGCCGTCGAGGAGCTGCGCTACGAGGACGCGGCCCGGCTGCGGGACGACATCGCCGCGCTGCGCCGCGTGTTCGAGCGCAACGCCGTGGTGCTGCCGGAGAACACGGAGGCGGACATCTTCGCCCTGCACGCGGACGAGCTGGAGGTCGCGGTGCAGGTGTTCCACGTCCGGCAGGGACGCATCCGCGGCCAGCGCGGCTGGGTCATGGAGCGCGTGGAGGACGTCGCCGAGCCGGAGATGGTCGCGCACCTGCTCCAGCAGGTCTACGGCGACCTCGAGGGGCCGGAGCGCATCCCGCACGAGATCCTCGTCCCGGTCGAGCCCGGCGACGCCGCACAGCTCACCGAGTGGCTCTCGGGCCTGCGCGGGTCCCGGGTCGCCGTGCGCGTGCCCCGGCGGGGCTCGAAGGCGGACCTCATGGAGACCGTCCGGGAGAACGCGGAGATGGCCCTCAAGCTGCACAAGTCGCGGCGGTCCGGGGACCTCACCACCCGCTCCGCCGCCCTGCGGGAGCTGCAGGAGGCCCTGGAGATCACCGAGCCCCTGCTGCGCATCGAGTGCTACGACATCTCCCACTCCCAGGGCACCAACGTGGTCGGCTCGATGGTCGTCATGGAGGACGGGCTGCCGAAGAAGAAGGACTACCGCCGCTTCAACGTCACGGGGGAGGCCGCCCGGGACGACACGGCGTCCCTGCGCGACGTCCTGCGGCGTCGTTTCGCCCGCCTGGCCAAGGAGCGCGCGGAGGGCGCCCCGCTCTCCGGTCAGGTCGAGGGGGACGATCAGGAGGCGGGGCGCCGCTTCGCGTACCCGCCCTCGCTCGTGGTGGTCGACGGCGGCCCGCCCCAGGTGGCCGCGGCCGCGGCGGTCCTCGAGGAGCTGGGCCTGGACGACCTGCCCGTGGTCGGGCTGGCCAAGCGGCTCGAGGAGGTGTGGCTGCCGGGCGACGAGTTCCCGGTGGTCCTGCCGCGCACCTCGGAGGGCCTGTACCTGCTCCAGCGCATCCGTGACGAGTCGCACCGGTTCGCGATCGCGGGCCACCGCAGCCGGCGGTCCAAGGCGATGACCGTCTCCGCCCTGGATGGGATCCCGGGCCTGGGCCCGGCCAAGCGCACCGCGCTGCTGAACCACTTCGGCTCCGTCGCCGAGATCCGGGCCGCCGGCGTGGACCGGCTGACCGAGGTCGCCGGCATCGGGCCGCGGCTGGCCGAGGCCGTCCACACGGCGCTCACGGCCGACACGCCCGCGGATACAGTGGAGTCATGATCGAGGAGACCCTCCAGCCGGAGAAGCCGCCGACATCCGAGGTGCTCGTGATCGCCGGGATGTCCGGCGCCGGACGGACCACCGCCGCGCACGCGCTCGAGGACCACGGCTGGGACGTGGTGGAGAACATGCCGCCGGCCCTGTTCGGCACGCTGGCCGAGCTCATCGCCCGCTCGCCGGAGGCGTTCCCGCGCCTGGCGATCGTGGTGGACGTGCGCTCGCGCTCCTACTTCGAGGAGCTGTACGCCGCCCTGCAGCACCTGGCCAACAGCGGAGTGGAGTATCGCACCGTGTTCCTCGATGCGGAGGACCACGTCCTCCTGCAACGCTTCGAGGCCGGCCGCCGCCCCCACCCGATGCAGGGCAACGCCCGGCTGCTGGACGGCATCCGCGCGGAGCGGGACGTCGTCGAGCCGCTCAAGGCGCGTGCCGACGTCGTGGTGGACACCACCGAGCTGAACGTGCACGGCCTGGCCACGGAGATCACCGAGCTGTTCTCGGAGTCCGGCCCCGTCACGCTGCGCCTGACCATCATGAGCTTCGGGTTCAAGTATGGCGTCCCGGCGGACGCGAACTTCGTGGCGGACATGCGCTTCATCCCCAACCCCCACTGGGTGCCGGCGCTGCGTCCGCACACGGGCACGGAGGCCGCGGTCGCGGACTACGTGCTCTCCCGCCCCGGTGTCGAGGACTTCCTGCGCGCGTACGTCGCCATGCTGGGGCCGGTGTTCGAGGGCTACCGGCGGGAGAACAAGCACTACGCCACGCTCGCCATCGGCTGCACGGGCGGCAAGCACCGCTCCGTGGCCGTCGCCGAGGAGCTGGCCCGGCGTCTGGCCCAGGTGCCCCACGTGACGGTGCACGTCCAGCACCGGGACATGGGGCGCGAATGACGTCCCCGCTCACCGGCCAGCTGCCCCTGCCGCCCGGGATGGGTTCGGAAGGGCGCGGGGTGGGCGCCGGCATGTCCCGCCCCACGGCCCGGGTCACCGCCCTCGGCGGCGGCCACGGCCTCTCCGCGTCCCTCGCGGCCCTGCGGCACGTGGCCGGGCACCTCACGGCCGTCGTCACGGTGGCGGACGACGGTGGCTCCTCCGGCACCATCCGCCGGGAGATGGCGGTGCTGCCGCCCGGCGACCTCCGCATGGCGCTGGCCGCCCTGTGCGACGACACCGACTGGGGTCGGACCTGGGCCCACGTCATGCAGCACCGCTTCCGCTCCACCGAGGTGCCCGCCGACCAGGCCACCCTGGACAACCACGCGCTCGGGAACCTCCTGATCGTCGCCCTCTGGGAGCTGCTGGGCGACCCGGTGGACGGGCTGCGCTGGGCCGGCGCCCTGCTGCGGGCGCACGGTGAGGTCCTGCCGGTCTCGCGGGTGCCGCTGACCATCGGCGGGGACGTGCTCAGCGCCGGCCCGGACGGCCGCCTGCGCACCCGATGCGTGGAGGGCCAGGTGGCCCTCGCGGTCGCCGCGTTCGAGGGGCGCGTCACCGACGTCCGCCTGAGCCCGTCCGACGCCCCCGCCACCCCGGAGGCGCTCTCGGCGATCGAGCTGGCCGACTGGGTGGTGCTCGGACCCGGCTCGCTGTACACGTCGGTGCTGCCGCACCTGCTGATGCCGGACGTGCGCGCGGCCCTCGCCGCCACCACCGCCCGGCGCCTCATGGTGCTGAACCTGCGCACGGGAGACCAGGAGACCACCGGCCTCACCCACGCCGACCACCTCAAGGTGCTGCGCTCCTATGCGCCGGACCTCCGGCTGGACGTGGTGATCGCCGACGTGGACGCGGTCACCGACCGGGCGGCGGTGGAGGCCGAGGCGGCCCGGATGGGCGCGCGCGTGGCGTTCAGTAGAGTGAGCAGTGCCCAGGATCCCCAGGTCCACGACCCGCTGCGCCTGGCCGTCGCGATCGACGAGGCGATGACCCACTGACGCGCGCACCTCGCCGAGAAGGAGCACGAGCATGGCGCTGACCATGACCCTCAAGGAGGAGCTGGCCCGTGTGCCGGTCGCCGCGACCCCGGAGCGGCGGGCGGAGACCGCGGCGATGCTGCGGTTCGCCGGGGGGTTGCACCTCGTGGCCGGCCGCGTCGTCGTGGAGGTTGAACTGGACCACGGCGCCAGTGCGCGCCGCCTGCGCGCCGCCATCACCGAGCTGTACGGCCTGGCCCCGGAGATCGTGGTGGTCTCCGGCGGCAACCTGCGCCGTGGTCAGCGGTACGTGCTCCGGGTCGTGCGCGGGGGAGAGGACCTCGCCCGGCAGACCGGGCTCATCGACCAGCGGGGACGGCCCGTGCGTGGCCTCGCGCCGGTCCTCGTCAGCGGGACGACGGCGGCCACCGCCGCCGTGTGGCGCGGGGCCCTGCTGGCCCACGGCTCCCTCACCGAGCCCGGCCGCTCGGCGGCCCTCGAGGTGACCACGCCGGGCCCGGAGGCCGCGCTCGCGCTGGTGGGGGCCGCGCGTCGGCTCCGCGTGGCGGCGAAGGCGCGCGAGGTGCGTCAGTCGGACCGCGTCGTGGTCCGCGACGGCGAGGCGATCGCCACGCTGCTCGCCGCCGTCGGCGCGGAGCAGACCGCGACCCTCTGGCGCGAGCGGCGCGAGCGCAAAGAGGTCCGGGCCACCGCCAACCGCCTGGCGAACTTCGACGACGCCAACCTGCGCCGTTCCGCCCAGGCCGCTGTCACGGCCGGGGCGAAGGTGGAGCGGGCCCTCGAGATCCTCGGGGACGAGGTGCCCGACCACCTTCGCTACGCGGGACGGCTGCGCCTCGAGCACAAGCAGGCCTCCCTCGACGAGCTCGGCCGCCTCGCGGACCCGCCGATGACCAAGGACGCCGTCGCCGGGCGCATCCGCCGGCTACTGGCCATGGCGGACAAGCGGGCCGCCGAGCGGGGCATCCCCGGGACGGACGCGGCCTCCGAAGGCTGAGCGCGGGATCACCGTCGACGGGATCTGGCCCCGGCGCTCCGCCCCCGATCACAATGGAGACGGACGGAATACGCCGCCGAGACGCGAGGTTGCCCGAGGTAGGAGGCCGAGGGCGTCCTGCCCGCAGCCTCGCCTGACCAAGGAGGAAGCATGACCGAATACACCCTTCCGGAGCTGGACTACGACTACGCCGCGCTGGAGCCGCACATCTCGGCCCGCATCATGGAGCTGCACCACTCCAAGCACCACGCCACGTACGTCAAGGGCGCGAACACCGCCCTGGAGAAGCTGGCCGCCGCGCGTGAGGCCGGCGACTTCGGCTCCGTGAACCAGCTGTCGAAGGACCTCGCCTTCAACCTGGGCGGGCACACGAACCACTCGATCTTCTGGAAGAACCTCTCGCCGGAGGGCGGCGACAAGCCGACCGGCGAGCTGGCCGCCGCCATCGACGAGTACTTCGGCTCGTTCGACCAGTTCCAGGCCCACTTCACCGCCGCCGCCCTCGGCATCCAGGGCTCCGGCTGGGCCGTGCTGGCCTACGAGCCCATCGGCGGCAACCTGGTGATCGAGCAGTTCTACGACCAGCAGAACGGCGTGCCGGTCGCCACCATCCCGCTGTTCCAGCTGGACATGTGGGAGCACGCCTTCTACCTCGACTACCAGAACGTCAAGGCGGACTACGTCAAGGCGATCTGGAACATCGTGAACTGGGCCGACGTGCAGGCCCGCTTCGAGGCCGCCCGCGCCGGCGCCTCCGGCCTGATCCTCCCGGCCTGATCCACACCGCGCACCGGGGCGCTGACGTCGTGGCCCCACGACGTCAGCGCCCCGATGCGGGGAGGGGCTCGGCGCTCCGGCCCTGTCCCCACCGCGCGCCCGGACCGGGCGCGACCGCTCGACCGTACCGCCCCGGACCCACCGCCACGGGGACCACGCAACGCGAACTAACGAGAGAGACCACCATGACCAAGATCGCCATCAACGGCTACGGCCGCATCGGACGCAACATCGTGCGCGTGCTCAGGGACCGCGGCCACGAGAACCTCGAGCTGGTCGCGGTGAACGACCTCGCCGACCCCGAGGACCTGTTCTGGCTGACCCAGTACGACACCATCCTGGGCCGCTACCCGGGCGAGCTGGAGCGGACCGAGAAGGGGTTCCGCATCGACGGCCGCGACGTCGCGTTCTTCCAGGAGGCCGACCCGACGAAGCTGCCGTGGGGTGAGCTCGGCGTGGACCTGGTCATCGAGTGCACCGGCATCTTCACGACCGGCCCCAAGGCGCAGGCCCACCTCGACGCCGGGGCCAAGAAGGTCCTCATCTCCGCTCCCGCCAAGGAGGTCGACGGCACCTTCGTGATGGGTGTGAACGAGCACACCTACGACGCGGAGACGATGCACATCGTCTCGAACGCCTCGTGCACCACGAACTGCCTGGCCCCGATGGCGAAGGTCCTCAACGACGAGTTCGGCATCGTGGACGGCATCATGACCACGATCCACGCGTACACCGGCGACCAGAACCTGCACGACAACGTGCACAAGAAGGATCGCCGTCGGGCGCGCGCCGCCGCCCAGAACATGGTGCCCACCTCCACGGGCGCGGCCAAGGCCATCGGCGAGGTCATCCCGGAGCTGAAGGGCAAGCTCGACGGCTTCGCCATGCGGGTGCCCACCATCACCGGCTCGGCCACCGACCTGACCGTGGAGCTGACGCGCCACGTGGAGGTCGAGGAGATCAACGCGGCGTTCAAGAAGGCCGCGGAGTCCGGTCCGCTGCAGGGCCGCCTGGTCTACTCGGAGGACCCGATCGTGTCCTCGGACATCATCACCTCCCCGGCGGCGTGCACCTTCGACGCCCCGCTGACCAAGTCCATCGGCCAGACCGTGAAGATCATCGGCTGGTACGACAACGAGTACGGCTACACCTCCCAGCTCATGGACTTCGCAGACCTCATCGGCTCGAAGCTCTGAGCCCGCACGGCGCCCGACGGCCCGGGCCGACGGTTCCTCCGTCGGCCCGGGCCGTCCGCCTAGGGCATGTCTGACAATCGTTTTGACCATGCGATCACAGCATTCAGGACCACAGCGGCCCTGTAGATGATCGCGTACTTGTCATACCGGGTCGCCAGGCCCCGCCACTGCTTCAGGTG